>CAZPFD010000019.1:7098-26097 GCA_964585725.1 uncultured Ectothiorhodospiraceae bacterium
CTGCCCCTCAGCGCTTACGCCGTCCACCGAAGCTATGCAGCAGCCAGCCCGCCACCAATCCGATCCCGAACACCACCACGATCATCAGTGCCCTGGGCATGGCGACCGCCCATGCAAGGAAGCGAATCTCCACGGTCTGCGCGTTCTCCATGGCGAAGATCAGCACCAGGGCGATGAGCACGGCGCTGAACAAGAGCTTCACATATGTCATTCGACCTCCGAGACGTCAGCCAGCAGGCACACGGCGTGCGCGCCGAAGCCCTCCCGGGAGCGCCCGCGGCGACCTTCATCGCCCCATCCGCTTCCCGCCAGGCGGTGCCCGTGTCCCCCAGCTTATTCCATCGCCCCTCGGGGCCCCAGCGGTGCGGCCCGCCCTCGCGTGTCCGTTGTCGGAATTCTTTACACTCCGCACGGGCGCCGGCCAGAGGTACCAAGCTATTGTTTTTGAAGAACCCAGCGACCTCTCCGGGGCATCGCACCGCACCCCGCGGGAACCGCCGGATCGGTCCTGGCGAAAGCCACGTCGGAATTCTTTACACCGGCCTGGGAGGGCGCTTCGCCAAGCTGTCAACCTGTTGTTTTTAAAAGCGAAATAGAGGTTGGTACGGTTGATGCATCGAGGGTGCCACGATTGCGCACTGCGGTTGCGGAAGCCGACAACTTCCCCCTCTGGGTGATCGGGGTGCGTATCGGGCAGGCGACTCGAGAAGCGCCGGCGAACAAGCTGATTGGAGGATATCGACCGTTCTCCCCGCCTCGGCGGGGTTTTTTTTGGCTCTTCGCGGCGTTGCGGGGAACGGTGCCGGTGAGCACTCCTGGAGACGGAGCCCGGGGTACGAGCCTCATCATCCTTCTTCCTCGCCCGACGCTTCCAGGAGCGTCGCGAGCTCGCGGGCATTGCGCACCGCGTAGTCACGGTAACAGTTGTTCATCAACAGATGCACGCGATCCGCCTTTCGGGCGAGCTCGCGCGCCGGACGCACCCACCCGCGCAGCTCCTCCTCGGAGTAGAGGTAGCGAAACCGCTCCGCGGCGCTGATCCCGCGCCTCTCCCAGTTGGCATCGTTGTGCCCGTGGAACCGAATCATGGCGAGCGGCGCGGTGCACGCGAGGACCGGCGGGGTCGACGAGCGAAAACCCTGGGGCTCGTCCACCACCACGTAAGTAAGTCCTAGCTCTTCCAGCCTGGCCAGGGTCTTGTCGCGGCGCTCCGGCGAGGACATCCAGCCGCCCCCGCGGAACTCCACCGCCACGGGCCAGGGCACGCGCTCGCGCACCTCGCTGAGATAGTCCCGGTTCGCGGGCGTGGGCCGGAACCAGTGGGGAAACTGAAACAGCAGGCACCCCAGCTTGCCGGCGTCGGCCAGCGGGCGCAGCGCCTCGACGTGCATGCTCCACAGCAGATCCCGGCCCTCGGGCGCCAGCGCTCCCAGGTAGACGCGCCGCTTCTCGCGGTCCGCCGCGGAGAGGTGGGCCTGAGCTTCCGCCGGCAGCGTCCGCACCTCCACCGGATGGTGGGTGAGCAGGCCGTAGACCTTGATGTTGAACACGAAGCCGGGGGGCGTGCGCTCGGCCCACAAGCGCGCGTTGCGCTCCGAGGGCGGCGCATAATAGGTGGCGTCCACCTCCACCAGCGGAAAATGCCGGGCGTAGTAGCGCAGCCGTCCCGCAGCCGAGGTCGCGTCCGGCGGATAGAATGCCCCGCTCTCCACGAGCGTGCGGTCGGTCCAGCCGCACGTCCCGTAGTAGACGTTCCCCACGGGCCGCGCCACTTGAGTGTCGGCGGCCGTCACCCCTCAAGGCTAAGGCAAGAGCATCACCCGCGGAACCACCGGGCACCCCACCCCGCCCCCTCTCGAGCACGGGCGAGGCTTCCTCGGGACGCACGTTCCCGAGCCGCCGGCGTGCTTTACACGGCACCGGAATCGAGACACCATGGCTTGGGCAAGGCTTTGATTTCAAGAGACAATCCGAGGCAGGCGCGAAGCCTGCCCGGGCCCCGAACTGACGGTCAGCGCGCGCCCTGGCGCGCCGCCTTGGCGACCGTCTTCCAGGGCGGAGGAGGCGCCGATGAGCCTACGAACGTTCGTTTTCTGTGACGGCTGCAATCCCATGGGGATTCGCACGGTGGAGATGCGACGCAGCACACGCGATCGGGACGCCCGCGCCGGGCGCCGCATCACCGACGGCCGGGCCTGGCTGGAGGGCAGCGTCGCGGAGGCCGAGGCCGCCGGATGGAGCGTGGCGCGCGACGGCCGCCACCTCTGCCCCTTGTGCACCGCGCGCGAAGCCCGAGCCGATCGGCCCGACAGCGGTCACGTGATCGACCTGCACGCCGGATAGCCGCGCGGTTGCAGACCGCGTCGCACACCCATCCCAGGTGGACACCTGCACGCCGCCCGAACGAGAATTAAGCCTGATTTCAGGAATCGCGCCGGTGTAGCTCAGCGGTAGAGCGGCTGCCTTGTAAGCAGTTGGTCGGGGGTTCGACTCCTCTCACCGGCTCCCAAAACATAGTGTTTTGGGTTAGTAATCACTGACATATAGCTTTTCTACAGTTTCAGTAGATCCTCGCTTCAAGTCCGCGCGCCGGCACCCACAAATCAATAAGTTAGGGAAGCCCGCCTGGAGCAGGCTTTTACCGTCTCCGAAAGCCCCGCCCGGCGGAAAGCTCCCCCGAGGACGTCTAACCAGAGGGTCGAGATTACGCTAGGCTGTAATAAGAACTTGGCTGCCCGCATTTGTGCGCTGCACCGTGGCGCGGGCGCCACCTCGGAGACGCTCATGGGCAAGGCCCGAGTTCTCTTCACCGTCGCCCTCTTCATTGTCGTACCACCGGCGCTCGGGGCTGACGTAGCGGTCCTCATGAGTGCCGACGTCGACGCCTATCGTGAGGCGCTCCACGGTTTCAAGCAGACCCTCCCTCACCGGATAGTCGCGGAATACGACATGGAGGGCGATTTCGGCCGTGGACAGCGTATCGTTCGGGAAATCGTCAACGAGGTGAAGCCGGACCTGATTCTCGCCGTCGGGCTCTGGGCGCTGCAGGTCATCCAGCGGGAGGGAGTGGACATACCCGTTACGTTCAGCATGGTGCTGAACCCGCCGAGCGTCCTGCGAGAAGACATCAAGAACATAACCGGTGCCAGCATGAACGTACCCGTCGGCGAGCCGCTTCGCCTGCTGAAGCAGCTCGGCGATCGGGTCCAACGCGTCGGGGTGGTTTTCAATCGCGCAAAGACCGGATATTTGGTCGACAGAGCGCGCGCGGAAGCTCGGGTGCAGGGGCTCGAGATCGTGATGCGCGAGGTGACATCCCCCAAAGCGGCGACTCGGGCCATCAACGCCTTACGAGAAGAGGGTGTGGACGCGTTTTGGATATGGCCCGACGAAACCGTGCTCGACCCGAAAGTAGTCGAGTATGCGCTGCTGGTTTCTTACCGTCACGGGGTGCCCCTGCTCGGTCTCTCTGAGCGACAGGCGCAGATGGGCGCGCTTCTCTCGCTTTCTTTCGGAAGCAGCGAGGACATCGGGCGTCAGGCAGGAGAGATCGCGAGCGGTATTCTGCGAGGACACTCGCCCGAGGAGCTGCCTTACACCACCGCCCGCGAACTGAAACTCACTGTTAACCTG
The DNA here is from genome assembly GCA_964585725.1 of uncultured Ectothiorhodospiraceae bacterium. Taxonomy (GTDB): domain Bacteria; phylum Pseudomonadota; class Gammaproteobacteria; order HK1; family HK1; genus CAZPFD01. The sequence goes on from CAZPFD010000019.1 coordinate 10,732, forward strand.
AAAGCAGCCGAGAAGCTCGGCCTCGACATCCCACAAAGCCTCGTTGCCGAGGCGGACACCGTGATCCAATAACACGGACGAGCTGAGCACCTACAAGGCCCTGCCCGACTGGGGAGGAGGACCCATGAGGCGACAAGTCCAGTGGCTTTGGGCACTGTTCACGTTCTGCCTGGTCACCCTGAGTGCGTTATCGTCGAGCGCGCGCGCCGGGAACGTCGCGGACGTTGTAAGAGACCTCTACGGCGGGGACGGCATTACCTTGGAGGACGTCGGTGGGCCTTTCAGCCACACCGCGCACTTCACGGCGGCGTCCCTGGAAAGTCTCGACGATCTCAGCTCGGCGATCAATTCCAGTGCCGGAATCTTCTCTTTCAACTCGACCGTCACCGGCTTCACCTTCGATATCGAGCGCGGTGTTCCCGTGCGCACGACGGAGAGCCTGGGTCCGTTGCTGGCCGAACGAGCGCCCACGCTCGGCAAGAACAAGCTCAGCTTCGCCTTCTCTTATACGCGAATCAAGTTCGACAAGCTCGAAGGCGACGACCTGGACGATCTCGAGCTGATCTTCCAGCACGACGACGTAAACGGTGACGGTGTGCTCGGTCCGCTCGGCACACCGCTCGACTTCGAGCTCGACCAGGTGCGCGTGGATCTGGACCTGGAGCTCGAGCAGGACCTGTTCGTGTTCTTCGCGACCTACGGTCTCGGCCGGCATTGGGACATAGGTGCGGTGGTGCCCATCGTTCGAACGGAGGCGCACGCGAAAGCCCAGGCGAGCGTCGTGGAGAATGCAGTGAGCAACCCGGGGCTGCATCGATTCGACCCCGTGAACCAGGACGCCCCAGCCGACGAGATCGAGCGCGACGCCACCGGCCTCGGCGATGTTATCCTTCGGAGCAAGTACAACTTTTTGCGCAAACATCCCCGCATACCCGATCTGGCGGCGCTCGGCCAGGTCAAGCTTGCCACCGGAGACGAAGACGATCTCATGGGCACCGGGGAGACCAACGTATTGGCGTTGCTCATCGCGTCGCGCACCCTTGTTCGATTCACTCCGCACGTCAACCTCGGCTACGAGTGGTCCAGCGACTCGGAGCTCTCCAATGTTCGTTACGTGGGCGGATTCGACTACGCGTTGCATAGCCGGCTGACGGTGGCCGCCGATCTTCTCGGTCGTTGGGAGCCGGAGGGCGACGACGTCGGCGATCACACTCTGGATCTGGCTTTGGGGGCGAAATGGAACCCGATAGAGACCTTGATCTTCAGCGGCAATGTCCTGTTCCCCCTGAATCCCAACGAGGGGCTCAGGGCCGATGTCATCTGGAGTTTGGGTGTGGAAATGACCTTTTAGCCGCGAGCATGTGCCTTTCGCACGGGTTTGGGTTTTGAATCATTGCAGGGGCCGATGAAGCGGTTTTTCCGGGCTGAGGGTCCGCGTACGCTCAGGGCCAGGATTTTCTGGTCTGTCATTCCGATCGTCGTCGTCTTGTGGGCGGTTCACGGAATCGTCGACCTGCGAGAGCACAAACGTTTGGTCATGGGTGAATTCATGAACCGCGGCAACGCACTGGTGACCAGTATCGCGCGCAGCAGCGAGCTGGGGGTGTTTTCCGAGGATCCCCAGCTGCTGGACGCATCCATCAGCAGCGTCGCCGGTGACCCGGATCTGGCTTATGTCGTCATCTACGGAGAGGCCGGCAAGGTGCTGACTACGGGCGGGCGCGCGGCGGCGCAGATAGCCGCGAGGAGCTGGCGCTTCTCGCGCGAGGGGGTCTCCGAGCTCGCGGCGAAGCCAACTCCGGCCTCGAGGAGAGTCGACGATGGAAAAGAAGGTGTCGTCGAATTCCTCGCGCCGATCGTGACGGAGAGCGCACGCAGTCCGGACGAGCTGCTGCTCGGTCCGCTGGATGCTCAGGAAAACCAGGGCCAACGAGTGATCGGCGTCGCCAAGCTCGGGCTTTCGCTGCGCAGCGTCGAGAAGCACCTGTCTACCTTGACCCGGTTGTGGGGCGCAGCCACCGTGATCGTTTTCACGCTGGCCACGTTCGGCATATACGCCTTTTCACGGCGCATCACCGGCCCGGTAAACCGCCTCACCGAACAGGCGGAGCTCATAGCGAGCGGCGTGCTGGACCGCAGCATCACGGTGGAATCACGCGACGAGATCGGGCGGCTCGCGAGCACGTTCAACCGCATGGCGCAAACACTCAAGCGCAACACCGACGAGCGGGAGCAGCTTCTGGGGGAGTTGCAGGAGCTCAACCGAACGCTGGAGCAGCGGATATTGGAACGCACCGCCGAGCTTGAGCAACGCACGCAAGAGCTCCAGCAGACCTTGAACGACGTGCGCGCGCTGGGAGAAATCAGCCAGGCCGTCAGCTCCACCCTGGACGTCGACACCGTTCTCGCAACCATCATCTCCCACGCCGTGGAGCTTGCGCAGGGCGAAGCGGGGGTCATCTACGAGTACGACGACGAGGAGGAGGTATTTCGAGTCAAAGCGTCGCACCGGATGGAGCAGGCGGTGCTCGGCGCGCTCCGCGCCGCACCGCTCAAGCACGGCGAAGGTGCGATGGGCCGTGCGGCTGTCCAACGCACACCTGTGGAAGTGGAGGATATGCTCGACGAACACAGCGTGACGCCGCGTCGTCTGCGCGCATTGATCGGCGGGTCACGCTATCGTTCCTGCCTCGCCATCCCCCTTCTCCTGGACCATCGCACGATAGGCGGCATGGTCGTCTTCCGGCGGCTGGCGGGGCGTTTCCCGGAGCAAAGCGTGAGACTCTTGCAGACGGTGGCTAGTCAGTCCGTAGTGGCGCTCCAGAATGCTAGATTGTTCCGGGAGATCGACGAGAAGGGGCAGCAGCTCCAAATCGCGAGTCAGCACAAATCTCAGTTTCTCGCCAACATGAGTCACGAGCTCAGAACACCGCTGAACGCGGTGCTGGGCTACACGGAGCTGCTCTTGGACGCAATCTACGGCGAGCTCAGCCAGGAGGTGAAAACGGTCGTGGAACGCATCGATCATAACGGCCGTCACCTACTCGGGCTGATCAACGACGTGCTCGATCTGTCGAAGATCGAAGCCGGCCAACTCACCCTGTCTCTGGCCGACTACTCCATGCACGAGGTGGTCAATACAGGCCTCGCTGCAGTGGAATCTCTCGGCGCCGAGAAGAACCTGCGTTTGAAGGTGAACGTGCCTTCGGATCTGCCCATCGGCAGGGGTGACGAGCGGCGCATCACTCAGGTATTTCTGAATCTTCTGGGCAACGCGATCAAGTTCACGGAGGAAGGGGAAGTAAAGGTCGATGTGGCCGCGGCCAACGAGCATTTTGTCGTGTCGGTATCCGATACAGGGCCGGGAATTCCCGAGCATCAGCGGCAGAAAATATTCGAGGAGTTCCACCAAGCAGACAGCTCTAGCACTCGCCTGAAAGGTGGTACCGGCCTGGGACTCTCCATCGCAAAGCGAATGATCGAACTCCACGGGGGACGGATTTGGGTGGAGTCTGCGGTCGGGAAAGGGTCTACGTTTTCGTTCGAGCTGCCGGTTCGCGTTGAGCATCCAGTGAGTTAGGTATGATGAAAAAGATTTTGGTCGTAGAAGACCAGGAAGACAACCGACGCATCATGCGGGACTTGTTGGTTGCCGCCGGTTACGAAGTGATCGAGGTGCTCACGGGCGATGAGGGAGTCCTGAGAGCGGCCGAAATCGGGCCGGACCTAATCCTCATGGACATCCAACTTCCGGGTATCGACGGCTATGAGGCGACCCGCCGAATAAAGGCAGAGCCTTCGCTGCGTCACATCCCGGTCATCGCGGTCACTTCGTACGCGCTGAGCGGGGACGATGTGAAGGCGTTCGCCGCCGGATGTGACGCCTACCTGTCGAAACCGGTAAGTCCGCGCACGCTCTTGGCGAAGATACGCGAGTACCTGGACTGACGACGGTGATTCGAGGTCAGTGATGAGAGCACGACCGCTCGTTCTGATTGTCGACGACAATGCGGCCAACGTCGATATCCTGCGGACGCGTCTGGCCTCGCAGGGTTACGACGTCGTCACGGCGTCGGACGGCGAGGAGGCCTTGAGCGTCGCAAAGAAAGACGAGCCGGATCTCATATTGCTCGATATCATGATGCCGAAGCTGGACGGGATCGAGGTTTGTCGGCGGCTCAAGGGCAACGAGGAGCTTGCGTTCACGCCCATCGTCGTCATTTCGGCGAAGTCTCAACCCAAGGACGTAGTCTCGGCGCTGGAAGCAGGGGCGGACGAATATCTCGGCAAGCCCATCGAGCAAACGGCGCTGGTCGCTCGCGTCAAATCGATGCTACGCATCAAGGAGCTGCACGACAAGACCCAAGCGCAGGCAAGAGAGCTCGCGCAGCTCAACCAGAGCCTGGAAGAGAGGGTCGCGGCGCAGGTGGTCGAGCTCGAGCGCATAAGCCAACTCAAGCGCTTCTTCTCTCCGCAGCTGGCCGAGCTGATCGTCTCCTCGGGCGATGAAAAATTCATGGAAAGCCACCGCGAGGAGATTACTATCGTCTTTTGCGATTTAAGGAACTTTACGGAGTTCGCGGCGACCGCCGAACCCGAAGAGCAGCTACAGGTGTTGCGAGAGTATCATCACGTCTTGGGATCGCTCATCTTCAAGTTCGAAGCCACCCTAGAGCACTTCGCGGGGGATGGAGTGATGGCGTTTTTCAACGATCCGGTCCCCTGCCCTGACGCGCCCGCTCGGGCGATTCGGATGGCCCTCGCCATGCGTGAGGAGGTGAACGGACTCATCGAGCAATGGAAGAAGCGTGGATTTTATCTCGGGTTCGGTGTCGGCATCACTCAAGGTTACGCGACGCTGGGGCAAGTGGGTTTCGAGGGTCAGTTTCACTACATGGCCATCGGCTCGGTGGCCAACCTGGCGGCTCGCCTGTGCGCGGAAGCGCAGAACGGCCAGATCTTGATCACGCAACGGGTCCTGGCCGAGGTGGAGGGCGCGGTGGAAGTGAAATCGATAGGCGAGCGCACCTTCAAGGGGTTCCACAAACCCATCCCCGTCTATCAGGTGATAGGCGCGGACAGGTGCGCGTCACGCACTTCGGCGTGAACTCGCTGCAATCAGGAAGCGACAATGTGCAAGACCCGCGCGGTGATAGGTCGCGCGTGCAAGCCGCGAGCACGCCGCGCGAGCGCTTCTCAGCGCGTTCTGCCCCATTTGAACGACAGATGGGCGCTGTCACGGAGCGCTCCGAAAGTGCACGCTCAGGGGACTCGCTACCGGTTCAGTCTCCGGACCACTAGCGGGGAGCCGCTTGCCCATATCGGCCCCCTCATCCATTGCAGTAGATGGGGCGTGGGCTAGAAACGGAACTGGAGCACGTTGGGCGCCGTCCGCTCGCCGGCGAGACGTTCGGACAGCGGCGCAGGCGCCGACCCGGGCGGCAACGGTCGGTCTTCACGGCCGTAGAGGCGCTCGAACGCCGCACTGCGTGCAGACGGGGCGGCGAACCTCCTGACGTTCGGCTGCTCGCCGGCCCGTGGGAGCCCGGGGAGGAACGCGTCTTCGAGCTGGGTGACCAAAGCCGGACCTCCCGCGGGGCTGTGGGCGCAAGCGCTCAACGCCGAGCCCACGAAGACAATCATCAACGCAGCGTACACGTGTCGTCCTTTCATCCATCCACCCCGCGCCGACGAATTTTCTCGAGAAGTCATGCTCATAGATTACAGCTTCTCAGGCCATCCCCCAAACGGAGCTCTGAATGGGGACGATAGGCAACGGCGATGGCCAGGCCCGCCCGCGATCTCGATGCATCATCCCGGGCCACCCCGGGCAAAACGGGGGGATCGGGCGCACGGCAAGCCGGCACGACCGTGGATCATTGCCGGTATGCTGAGACCGGGGCATGCGCCAGCGGCTCGGCGGCACATGCATAGAGCACTGTGCCTGAGAGATCGTCCTCCTCGCTCCTCCCTCACTTCGAGCAGGAGGCCGCGGCTCACGGTTCCCTACTCATTGCGCCCCTGCTCGCGCAGCGGGCAGGTTCGAGCTCAGCCCTCCTCGGTGCAGATCACGGTGGCGGTCAGGCTCAGGAAGAAGCTGGAGTTGTTCGTTCCCCTGACGTTCCAGCTTCGGGTGCTGAGCGGCTCGCTGCTGAACACCGCAATGGCCGATGCGGCGGAGTAGCCTCCACCGATCGCCTGAAATCCGCTCGGACAGCTGGCCGTCACCAACCCGGTAGTGTGGGGGCTGACGGTCGTGGCCACCGAGCGCCGCATGGCCGACATGGAGCCGGAAGCGGAACCGACGTCGTCACGCTCGCAGATCACGTCACCGTCCGTATCGATGGCGCGAATCGACCATCCGTCCGGGCAGCTCTCGCTCACCCGATCCTGCTTGCCATCGAGAGTCGCTTGAATCGAGTCCAGATCGGATTGCAGCAACGCGGACTGCGCCTGCAGCGCCTCGATCTCTTCCTCGTAGTCGGCGACCTCGAGGGCGGCCATCTGTGCCTTGATGTCCTCGATGCCGGTCTTGAGCTCGGCCTGCAGCGAATAGATCTGATACTGCAGCGAGCGGAAGGGAACACCGCGGGCCCCCGGATAATCCATAGGAGCGTGATTCTGTGCTTTGCGGGCGTCGACCGCACCGGCCGCCAGGGTCATCGCGATAAACGCGATTCCCAGAAGCTTTCGCTTACCAATCCTCATTACTCTTACTCCCGTACACATACGACTGGCGCGCCCGCCCAACCAAGCGTACCGATACGTAACATGGTCGAGAAGACTGGGACCGTATGTAGGAAAACGTCGAACGCGCGCGTCAGAAAAGAGCCACCCGACGCGGAGAGCCAACGTGCGTCACGTTTCCGGACTCGCTATGGTCAAGTTCCATACACCGGCTCGGAAGTCATTGCTTCACGCCTTGGGAATGCGCGGAGGTGGAAGCGGTGCAGAAAGTGAGGAGGTCGGAGGCGACTCGAGCCCCTCCGAGCCCTATTCGGGGGGCAGCGGGCGGCGGGCCATGCCCTGACCCTCGCACGCAGTGCGCTCGGCATTGGCCTCCGGGAACTCGCTGGCGAACTGCTCCTCGGGGAAGTCGAACCCCGCGGGGAGCTCCACCTCGATCCACGAGGCCTTGGTGATCTTGTAGCGCGGCTGCACCTCGGGCGAGTAGCCCTCGTCGTGGAGCTGCTGGATGCGGCGCTCGAGCGTGTCGCGCTGGCTGTAGAGGCCGAGCGAGACCGCGCCCGCCATGTTGCCGCCGGGAATGACGTAGATGTCCGAAATGCCCTGCTCCCGCATGCGCGCCTGCCGAGCCTTGGCCTCGTCGACGCTGGGGAAAGGCGGCAGGTATACCCAGTACGTATTGATCTCGCGCCGCTCACCGACGCGCAGCGAGGTGATGGCGTCGCGCTCGCTCAGCCAGGCATCGATCTGCGCGATGCGATCCTCGTCCTGCAACGGTCCGACCGTGTAGCAGACCGGCAGCTCCGCGGTGGGGGCGTCCCGGGCGGCGCCCTCGGAGGGCTCCGCGGGCTCGGGTGCGCGCGCGAACGAACGCACCCGCAGCTCCGTCCGATCCACCTCTTCGAGGAGCAGGAGACGGTTCACGTGGCCCGGGATCGGCTGGTCCGCCGTGGGCGCGGCGGGCGGCGACTGCCGGCTCTGGAACTGCCACAAGAAGAACACGACGTTCGCGAGCAGCAGCAGCGAGAAGATCCATCTCACGATTCAGCCTCCGCAACCACGGCGAGCCCCTCGAGCACGAGGTGGGGTGTGTGCACGCTATCACAGCGCAGGTGGGTGCGCACCAGCTCGGCGTCTCCGCCGGTCACGAGACAGGACAGCGTCGCACCAAGCTCGGCGCCGGCCTCGACGACCACGCGCTCGATGAGGGAGGTGAACGCGTACACGGTGCCGGTGGTCACCGCATCGGGCGTGCTGCGGGCGAGGAGCGGGGCGACCTTCCCCGAGACCTCGCGGACGCGCTCGGTGTGGTGGAGCAGCGCTTCGCGCATGAGGTGCACGCCCGGGACGATGAGGCCGCCCCGGTGGGTGCCGCCGGCATCCAGCACGTCGATGGTCGCCGCGGTCCCGCAACCCACGATGCAGCGCGCGCCGGGATAGCGGTGATGGGCCGCGATGAGCGTGCACCAGCGATCCGCTCCGAGCTGGGTGGGCACCGGGTAGGCGTTGACCACGCCGAAGGCGCGGCTCTCGGGATCGATGAAGCGGCAGGGTGCCCCCCAGCGCCGCTCCACCCACGCGCCGACGGCCGCGCCGACAGCGCGGCTCGCCACATTGCAGCCCAGCACCGCCTGCGGCGGCGCCAGCGTATCCCAGAGCTCATCCAGGCGCGCCTGGATCGAGTGGCCGCGGTGGAGCGTGGCGCCGTGGGCGCTCAGCGCACGCTCCTGCCAACGGGCCCACTTGATGCGGCGGTTGCCGATGTCGAGCAGCAGCGTCATCCGGCGACCCGCAGGCTGGCCTCCCCCGACAGGATGCGCCGCACTTCTCCGCCGGCCGCCAGGAGCAAGGCTCCGGTCTCGTCCACGCCGCGTGCGAGACCCTCGGTCACCTGCGCACCCGCTTCCACCCGGACCGGGTGCCCGCGCACGACGTCCAGTCGGTCCCAGCGCGCGCGAAAAGGCTCGAACCCCTCGCGCGCGTAGCGCGCGAGCGCCGCGAGCAAGTGGCTGAGCACGCGCCCGGCGACGCGGTTGCGGCTCGCCTCCAGACCGGCCGTGCGCAGATCGGCCCAGGGCTGATCGATACCCGCCGCGGCGGTGGGCGGCGTGCCCAGATTCAGCCCCACACCCACGACCACCGCCCAGGGTCCCGAGGACTCGCCCTCTATCTCGAGCAGCAGCCCGCCCGCCTTGCACCCCTGCACCACCAGGTCGTTCGGCCACTTCAGGCCCAGATCGCGCGCTCCGAGCTCGAGCAAGGCGCTGGCGGTGGCCACGCCCATGGCGAGGCTGAGGCCCTGCGGCCCCCCGGGCATGTCATCGAATCGCCACAGCACCGAGAGGTAGACGTTGGCTCCCAGGGGCGACACCCAGCCGCGGCCGCGGCGCCCACGGCCGGCGGACTGGTACTCGGCGAGGCATGCGCAGCCGCCGGCGAGACCGCGCCGCGCGCCCTCCAGCAGATAGCGGTTGGTGGAATCGACCTCGGTCAACACCACGAGCTCGCGCAGGAGCCCGCGCGCCGCGGAGTCCAGGTCGCTCAGAACACGCTCGCGCTCGATAAGCTCCACCGGCTGGGCGAGGCGATAGCCTTTGCCGGGCACGGCGAACACTTCCAGCCCGCGCGCTTGCAGCGCCCGCACGAGCTGCCACACCGTGGTCCGCCCCACGCCGAGGGTGCGGCCGAGCGCCGCGCCGGAGTGGAAATGCCCGTCGGCGAGAAGGCCCAGGAGCTGCTGATGCCGCCGCATCACGGGATCGTATCAGATACCTCGCGCCGGGCACGCTCGGGGGGGACCCGCGTAATCAGGAATCAGAATGCCCCCTCGTTTCCGGTGGGCAAGGGCGGGTCGCCCCGAGATTGAGCCTCGAAGGCAAGCGAGGTCAGGGCTTGACGAGAGTCGCGTCGGTTGCTGGGTCAGGCGCCGAAGTACGGCACGTCGCTGGCCGGCGGCGCATACTCGGCGTCAGTGGCCTTGCGCAACGCCTCGATCCCCTCCTCGAAGGACAGCAGCGGCGTGGTCCGGGTCGCTTTGACGGCCCCGCCCGCGGAGACCGCCATGGACAGCGCAGCCGCGCTCGTGTTGTCGGGAAGCTCGCAGATGAGCAGAACGTCGTAATCCCCGAAGGTCAGCCAGCCGTCGACGATGCGCCCGCCGAGTCGCTGCACCGCCGGGCGAACGGCTTCCAGGCGATCATGCGGATGCCTCAGCATGGCTGCCCATCCCTGCGGGGTGTAGGCGGTCTGGAGCAGATAGAACGCCATGGGTGACCTCCCGCGCACGTGCGCTCAGTTCTTGGCGGCGCCTGCGCGCGCCGGCAGTGCGTCGCGCAGCTTCTCGTGGGCGCTGCGCACCATCGCCTCGGTGGTCGGCCAATCCACGCACGGGTCGGTGACGGACAGGCCGTATTTCAGCTGGCTCAGGTCCTCGGGGATCGACTGGTTGCCCGCTACCAGGTTGCTCTCGATCATGAGACCGACGATGGATTGATTGCCCTCGACGATCTGCTTCACGCAATCGTCCATGACCAGCGGCTGGAGCTCGGGGTTCTTGTTCGAGTTCGCGTGGGAGCAGTCCACCACGATGTTGATGGGCAGTCCGGCCTTGCGCAGCGCGTCCTCGCACAGCGCAATGCTCACAGAATCGTAGTTGGTGCGTCCGCCTCCACCGCGCAGCACCACATGGCCGTAGCGGTTGCCGCGAGTACGGATGACCGCGCACTGGCCGCGCTGGTTGATGCCGAGGAAACTGTGGGGGCTGGAGGCCGAATGCAAGGCATTGATGGCGACGTCGAGGCTCCCGTCGGTGCCGTTCTTGAACCCCACCGGCGTGGACAAGCCGCTCGCCATCTCGCGGTGCGTTTGCGACTCGGTGGTGCGCGCCCCGATGGCGGTCCAGGTGATCAGATCTCCCAGGTACTGGGGCGTGATGGGATCCAGCGCCTCGGTGCCGGTCGGCAGCTCGAGCTCGGCGAGCTCGAGCAGCAAGCGGCGGGCGCGCTCGAGACCTTCCTCGATATGAAAGGAATCATCCATGCGCGGGTCGTTGATGAAGCCCTTCCACCCGATGTTGGTGCGCGGCTTCTCGAAGTACACGCGCATGACCAGCACGAGCGTGTCGCGCACCTCCTCCGAGAGGTGCTTGAGCCGCTGCGCGTAGTCGAGCGCCGCCCCGGGATCGTGGATGGAGCACGGGCCGACGACGAGGAACAGGCGATGGTCGCTGTGGTCGAGGATGCTCTGGATGGTGCGCCGTCCCACCAGCACCGTCTCCTCCGCCATGCTGGTCAGGGGCAGTCGGGCCTTGATCTCCTCCGGCGTGGGCAAGAGGTCCTGGGCCCGAACGTTGATGTTGTAGAGGCGGCTTTCTCCCATGGTTCTAGCTTTCACCGACCGGTCACCGGAACACCGGATCGCCCCACGGCCACCGGTCGCGCACGGCCGGGCCACGATCCACGCCCGGCGCAGGCTCGCGGCCTGGCGGCGACGGGCACGGGGCATTGTATCGCATTCAGCCGTGTGCGGCGGGATTGCATCCCGCCCTACATGACCATGATGTCCATCAGCTCGTTGACCGGGGTCTCCTCGAGGCGCTCCTGCTCGGCGCAGGCCTGGATCAACCGCTCGCATGCGCGCGGCGGCAGACGCGTGGCGATATTGCGCCGGAACTTCTCCTCGAGCAGCGGAATGCCTTCCCGCCGGCGCCTGCGGTGCCCGATGGGATACTCCACGGCGACGCGCTCGGTGCTGCTGCCGTCCTCGAAGAACACCTGCACCGCGTTGCCGATCGATCGCTTGTCGGGATCGAGATAGTCGAGCGAGAATTGCTTATTCTCGGCGACCTCCATCTTCTCGCGCAACGCATCGATGCGCGGATCGGCAGCGACCTCGTCCTCGTAATCGTCGGCGGTCAAGGTCCCTTTGATCAGGGGCACCGCCACCATGTACTGAATGCAATGATCGCGATCGGCAGGGTTGTTCAGGGGACCCGTCTTGTCGATGATGCGCACGCCCGCCTCCTGCGTCTCGATGGCGATGCGCTCGATCTCGTCGAGCCGATCTCTGACCTGCGGGTGCAGCGCGACCGCGGCTTCCACCGCCGTCTGGGCGTGGAACTCGGCCGGGTACGAGATCTTGAACAGCACATTCTCCATGACGTAGGTGCCGTAGGGCTGGGAGAGCTCGAGCCGCCGCCCGTCGAGGAGCACGTCGCAGAAACCCCAGGTGGGCGCCGAGAGCGCCGACGGATATCCCATCTCGCCGCGCAGCGCGATCAGCGCGAGACGCACGGCGCGGCTGGTGGCGTCGCCGGCCGCCCAGCTCTTGCGCGAACCGGTGTTGGGCGCGTGCCGGTAGGTGCGCAGCGCCCCGCCGTCGATCCACGCATTGGACACTGCGTTGATGACGTCGTCGCGGCTGCCGCCGAGCATCGCCGTGACCACCGCCGTGGTGGCCACCCGCACCAGCAGCACGTGATCGAGCCCCACCCGGTTGAAGGCGTTCTCGAGGGCGATCACGCCCTGTATCTCGTGGGCCTTGACCATCGCGTTCAACACGTCGCGCACGAGGAGGGGACGCTTGCCGCGGGCGATGCGCTCGCGGCTGAGGTAGTCCGCGACCGCCAGAATGCCCCCCAGGTTGTCCGAGGGATGGCCCCACTCGGCGGCTAGCCACGTGTCGTTGAAGTCGAGCCACCGGATCATCACGCCGATGTTGAACGCGGCCTGCACCGGGTCGAGCTCGTAGGGTGTCCCTGGAACGCGCGCGCCGCCCGCCATCCCCGCCCCGCGAACCACGGGCCCGAGGAGCTTGGCGCAGGCCGGGTAGGACAGCGCGAGCAGCCCGCAGCCGAGCGTGTCCATGAAGCAGTAGCGCGCGGTCTGCATGGCCTCGCGGCTGTCCACCGTGTATGCGGTGGCGTACTCGGCGATGTCCACCAGCTCGGCGTCCGGCGCCGGGCGTTTGGCGCTGCGGATGTCGGCGCTCGCCATGCGTCACCTCCTCGGATCGGCTTGAAAGCCCCTGTTCGAAACCACGAAGGGCACGAAGACCACGAAGCGCTCGTCGTCAATGAATCGCGCTTGGAGATCGCCCCACCGGCATGCCTGTATTCTGCGGCTCCGACCCCTGTTCTTCGTGCCCTTCGTGATCTTCGTGGTTCATAGCGAGTCGTCTCGAGCCACGCATCAGGCGGCGTCGCGCTGGTCGATGGGCACGAAGGTCCGCGTCTCCGGACCGATGTAATCAGCGTTGGGGCGGATCAAGCGGTTGTCCGCGCGCTGCTCCATGACATGCGCCGCCCACCCGGTCACGCGCGAGCACACGAAGATGGGCGTGAACAGCGACGTCGGTATGCCCATGAAGCGATACGCCGTGGCGCTGTAGAAATCGAGGTTGGGGAAGAGCTTCTTCTCGTCCCACATGATCTGCTCGATGGCCTCCGACACCGGGTAGAGGTGGTCGTCCCCGGTGGCCTCGGCCAGCCGGCGCGCCCACTCCTTGACGATCGGGCTGCGCGGATCGGAGGTGCGGTATACGGCGTGCCCGAAGCCCATGATCTTCTCCTTGCGCCCCAGCATGCCGCGAATACCCTCGCGCGCTTCTTCCGGTGTTTTGAAACGCTCGATGATCGGCATCGCCGCCTCGTTGGCGCCGCCGTGCAGCGGGCCGCGCAGCGTGCCGATGCCGGCGGTGATGGCGGAGTAGAAATCCGAGAGCGTCGCCGCGCACACCCGGCACGCGAAGGTGGAGGCGTTGAACTCGTGCTCGGCGTAGAGAATGAGCGACACGTCCATGGCGCGGCGGTGCACGTCGTCGGGCGGCCGGTCGTGGAGCAGGTGCAGGAAGTGCCCGGCGATGGAGTCGTCGTCGGTCTCCACTTCGATGCGGGTGCCGTCACGCGTGAAACGGTGCCAGTACAGCAGCATCGACGGGAACGACGCGAGCAGACGGTCCGCGATGTCGCCCTGCTGCGAGAAGTCGTGCTCGGGCTCGAGCGTGCCGAGCATGGAGCAGCCGGTGCGCATGACATCCATCGGATGCGCGCTCCCGGGAATGCGCTCCAGCACTTCGCGCAGCGCCGGCGGCAGCCCGCGCAGCCCCTGGAGCCGCCGCCGGTACGCGTCGAGCTCGCCCCGCGTGGGCAGCCGGCCGTAGAGCAGAAGGTAGGCCACTTCCTCGAAATCCGCGTTCTCCGCGAGATCCTCGATGGTGTAACCGCGATAGTTCAGCCCCACGTCCTCCTTGCCGCAGGTGCAGATGGCGGTGAAGCCGGCCGACTGGCCGCGCAACCCCGCCGAGGTGCGCTTGGCCTCGCTCATGGATTCGGATCCTCTTCGTTCGAGTTTGTCCGGAAGAGCTCGTCCAGCTTGCGCTCGTACGCGTGGTAGTCGAGCACCTGGTAGAGCTGCTCGCGCGTCTGCATGCCGCCCACGAGGCTGCGCTGGGTCCCCTCGCGGCGAATGGTCTCGTAGACGCGCTGCGCCGCCGCGCTCATGGCGCGGAACGCCGAGAGCGGATAGAGCACCAGGGCCACACCGGCGTCCCGCAGCTCGCCGACGCTGAACAGCGGCGTCTTGCCGAACTCGGTGACATTGGCGAGCACCGGCGCCTGCACCTCGCCCGTGAAGGCCCGGTAGTCATCCAGGGCGGGCAGCGCCTCGGCGAAGATCATGTCGGCGCCGGCCTCGACGTACGCCCGGGCGCGCTCGACGGCCGCCTCGCGTCCCTCGCCGGCGAAGGCGTCGGTGCGCGCCATCACCACGAAGGACGGGTCGCTGCGCGCGTCCACCGCCGCCTTCACCCTGTCGGTCATCTCCTGCCTGGAAACCAGGGCCTTGCCCGGGCGGTGCCCGCAGCGCTTGGCCTGCACCTGGTCCTCGATGTGCAGGCCCGCCGCCCCCGCCCGGCCGAGCTCGCGCACCGTGCGCGCGATCATGAAGGCGGCGCCCCAGCCCGTGTCGGCGTCCACCAGCAGCGGCAGGCCGGTCGCGCCGGTGATGCGGCGCACGTCCTCGGCGACGTCGTTCAAGGTGGTGACGCCGAGATCGGGCAGCCCGAAGGAGGCGTTGGCCACCCCCGCGCCGGAGAGGTACAAGGCGCGAAAGCCCGCGCGCTCGGCGAGGAGTGCACTGTAGGCGTTGATCGCGCCCACGACCTGAAGCGGCCGCTCGGCTTCGAGAGCCGCGCGCAGGCGCTCCCCCGCCGTCTGGTTGGCGCTCATGGGGCTCCTCCTCGCTCGGGCCAGCGGATGCTCAGCCGGCCCGCGCGGACTTGGGATAGCCGACGTGCTCCAGCGACTCTGCAATCTCGCCGAGAATGGCGGGATCGTCGATGGTCGGCGGCGTGGTGTAGGGATCGCCGTCGGCGATCTTCTGCATGGTGCCGCGCAGGATCTTGCCGGAGCGGGTCTTGGGCAGGCGCTGCACCACCACCGCCTGCTTGAACGCGGCCACCGGGCCGAGGGTATCGCGCACGCTGGCCACGAGCTCGCGCACGATGTCCGCGTCCTCGCGCTCGACGCCGGCCTTCAGCACGACGAACCCGAGCGGGGTCTGCCCCTTGAGCGAGTCCGCCACCCCGACCACGGCGCACTCGGCGACGTCCGGATGCGAGGCCAGGATCTCCTCCATGGCGCCGGTGGAGAGGCGGTGACCCGCCACGTTGATGACGTCGTCG
>CAZPFD010000020.1:0-12325 GCA_964585725.1 uncultured Ectothiorhodospiraceae bacterium
CGCCGCGTCAGAGCGGGTAGACCACCACCCCGGGCGTGGCGAAGGTGTCCATGATCACCTTGCGCTCCTTGAATAGTGCGGTCGTACCGCTGACGCGCACCAGATCCTGGTAGCGCCCGGCGACGAAGAGCGAGGTGCGTCCCCTGGGGTCGGTCGCGAACACGGCAAGGTTGCTCTTCACCCCGAAAAGCCCGTTCCCCTGCGATTCGACGTGCAGCGGCTGCACGAAATGCCGGGTCTGGTAGTCCTCGAACGATCCCGGCCAGACCTTGGTCACGTAGGTGACGCGATCGACCAGGCGCTCGTAGGAGTCGTCCATCATCAGGCAGATGGGCAGCCCCGCGGCCTCGTTGTCCGCGCCCGTCACGTAGTAGGCGCCGTCCTTGTCGAAGCAGGCGAGCCAGGCCGCCATGTCCTTGGAGTCCAGCGCATCCGCGTAGCGGCGCTGGAGCGCCTGGATGGCTTCTCTGACTTCGAGGCCCGCCGGGTTCACCTGTGCTTTCATCGGTGCATGTTTCGAGGGGGGTGCTGCTCGCGGGAGCGCCGCGATCCTGTCGACGGCACGGGCCCGCCCTTCACCCGACGTTGGATGGCCCCGCGCGCCGAAAGCCCATGGTCCGGCGATACGTCTCCCACCACACCGTGTTCGTGGTCTCGTCGTTCTGGGTGACGTCGTAGGGATCCTTGGAGCCGTCGTCGCGCCACCCGTGCACATAGCGGGTGTGGTCCGGCTGCGTGTGAATCGCCCTCTGGATGCGCCGGAACACGGCCCCGTCCTCCAGGCTGATGAAACCGCTGGGTCCGATGAGGTTCGACGCCTGGCGCACGCGATGGCGCACCATTTCGGGGTCGTCGTCCTGGTGCGCGAAGTAGGCGTAGTGCACCTCGGTCCGGCGGATGCTCACCGGATTGGCGAGGCGCATGTTGATGACGTCGAGGTGGTTCATGACGGCGCCGAGCGGCCAGGGCGTGACCAGCAGCGATCCGGCGTTCTGATGCGCCATCTTGTTCCTGGGACTCGCGCCTCCCTTGTAGCGCACCAGCTCCGGGTCCTTGAGCAGGGCCGGGTCGCCCTTGACGCCCTCCATGATGGTCTCGGTGATGCGGTGGCCGTTGGGCGTGCGGGTCTGGCGCCCCTGGCCTCCCTTCCACTGGAGAAGCTGGAAGGCCTTGTGCAGGAGCGGCGCATGATAGCCCTCGTCGTCCATGTAGACCTTCCAGTTGGCATCGAACACCACCTTCTGATAGCCGAGCAGCAGGAGGCGTCCGTCGCCGCCCATGCTCGCGCGCAGCGCCCCCTCGATCCCGGCCAGCCAATCATCGAGCGCCGGGGCGTGCTCGCTCAGGGTCGCGAAGATCACGCCGCAGAAGGTCTCCGCCCGGGCGCGGGCGAGGCCGTGGTCCTCGCGCCGGAAGCTCTCGGGGAAATTGCTCTCACCCGGGCAGCGAACCAGCTCGCCGCCGAGCGCATACGCCCAGCGGTGGTACGGGCACTCGAACCCGGCGGCCTCGCCGCGGAAGCGCGGCTCGACCAGGGTGCCGCGGTGGGCGCACGAGTTGTGCAGCGCATGGATGCGGCCGTCCTCCGCGTGCACGAGGATGAGCGGAGTGCGGCCGAGCGTTACCGTCTTGAAGCAGCCCGGCCGTTCGATCTCGGCCATGTGGCCCACGACGTGCCACACCGGGCCCTCGAAGATGCGCTCCATCTCGAGCTCGTAGACATCCTCATCCTCCACCGCCCATTTGGGAGCGACGTTGAAGGCTGCGGGCCAGGCATACTCTCCGAGGTCGGTGCGTGCTCGATCGTTCATCGGCAGGACCCTCGTGTTGCCCGATAGACCATATGGAGTCGCCGCCGGGGTGTCAATTTGCCGCGGCGACGGCTGTCTCTCACGGGCGAGCAGCACCCGCACTGATCTCCCGCAGCCTGGCCCGGTGGATCTTGCCGGTCTCCGTGCGCGGGAACTCGTCGAGGTAGGCCACGGCGCGCGGATACTTGTAGGGCGCGATGCTGCGCTTGACGAAGTCCTGGAGCTCGGCGCTCAGCGCCTCCCCGGGCGCGTAGCCAGGGTGCAGGGCGACGAACGCCTTGACGATCTGTCCGCGCACCGGGTCCGGCGCACCGATCACGGCGCACTCGCGCACGGCCGGATGCCGGCACAGCGCGTTCTCCACCTCGGGCGCGCCGATGTTGTACCCCGAGGAGACGATGAGGTCGTCGGCGCGGCCCTGGAACCAGAAGTAGCCGTCGGCGTCGCGCCGGTAATGATCGCCGGTGAGATTCCATCCGCTCACCACCTGCTCGCTCTGGCGTGGATCCGCGAGGTAACGGCACCCCGTCGGGCCCCTGACCGCCAGGCGGCCCAGGCGATCCGCCGGGACATCATTCATCTGTGCGTCCACGATGCGCGCCTCGTAGCCGGGGATCACCGTGCCGGTGGCGCCCGGCCGCACCCGCTCGCCGGTGGCGCCGATGAAGCAGTGCAGCATCTCCGTGGACCCGAGCACCTCGGTGATGCGGATCCCGGTGGCGGCGAGCCACTCGTCGGAGTCCCGCGGCGTCAGCTGCTCGCCCGAGGCGACGCACAGCCGCAGGCTGCTGGTGTCGTATCGCGCGACGTCGGGGAGCATCATGCGGTACGCGGTGGGGGTGGTGAACAGCACGCTCGCACGATGCCGCTCGATGGCCTCCAGCAGCGCCGCCGGCCTCGGCCGCTCCAGCAGCAGGCCCGACGCGCCGTAGCGCATGGGGAAGAGCGCCAGGCCTCCGAGGCCGAAGGTGAAGGCGAGGGGGGAGCTGCCCGCGAAGATGTCGGCGGCCGTCGGCTCGAACAGATGGGGGGGTGCGCAATCGCAGATGGCGATCAGGTCGCGGTGGAAATGCATCGTGCCCTTGGGCGGCCCCGTGGTGCCCGAGGTGAAGGCGATGAGAGCGACGTCGTCCTGGGCGCTGTCGGCGGCGGTGAAATGCTCCGGCTTCCTCGCCATGGCGCGTTCCAGCTCGTCGTCGTGGAAGCACCGGATCTGCCGCAGCGCGTCCGGCAGCTCGTCGCGCAGGCGGGCGTCGCACAGAGCGTGGCTTACCTGCGCCCGCTCGCAGACGGCGCGCAGCTCGGCCTTTCGCAGCAACGGCATGGTGGGCACCGGAATGCCGCCCGCTTTGAGCACCCCGAGCAGGCAGGCGACCAGCATCGGCGAGTTGAACCCGCGCAGCAGCACCCGGTTGCCCGAAACCAGCGCCATGTCCTCGACCAGGACCCGCGCCACCTGATTGGTACGGGCGAGCAGATCCGCGTAGCGCCAGGCCGCGTGCTCGCTGCGAAACGCCACCTGCGAGCCGCGCCCCGCGGCCACGGGCTTGTCCAGCAGCTCGGCCGCGGCGTTCAGCCGCGCCGGGTAGCGCAGGCGCGGCAGGGTGAAGACGAACTCGGGCCATTGCGCGCGCGGGGGGAGGCTGTCGCGCGCGAACGGGTCACGGTATCCGGAAGGATGCAGCGGCTCGTCCATGGGCTCGATTATCGACCACGAAGATCGCGAAGGAGAAGGATCAGGGGCTTGGGCGGACGCCCGCGAAGCCGCGCCAACAAGCGCCCGGCAACATGGGTCCCGGGGGTATGTGCCACGCAGTCGCACGCGCCCGCAGTGCGGGGCCGAGAACTGCGGCATTCACGTGGCGGGCGCGACCCATGGAGCATCGAGGTCCCGTCACGTAGCGGCCCGCACGGGTCGGCCCCGCGTACGCTCAGCTTCGGCAGAGGTCATTCGGGCGCGTGCGACGGAGAGGCGCGACCCCCGGGACCCGCCGTAACTCAAGACCTGGCGGCGCGGTTACCGATCGTCCGGATTCCAGGGTGGCGCCACCAGGCGTCGCTTGCCGCCGGCGGCGCGCTTCGCACCGGGCGCGTCGAGGTCCACGCGATCCCAGAGCTGGCAGGTCACCTGCTTGTGCTTCTGGTCGAGGCCCTCGCAGTAGTTCGTGTACTCGCAGACCCGTACCTCGTCCCCGCGGCCGAGACGCACCTTGTAGAACCAGTCGGGGTCGGCGAGCGTCTGGCGCGCGGCACCGATGAGATCCGCCTCACCGCGCCGGAGGATGCCTTCCGCCTGCTCGAACCCGTGCAGGCCCCCGGTGACGATGACCGGGGTCTCGAAGCCCGCCGCGCGCAGGGCGCGGCGCACGCGGGCCGCCGGCTCGACATTGCGCCCGAACGGGCCCCGCTCGTCGGAGAGGTACTGGGGCATGCACTCGTAGCCGCTGGGCCCGGTGTAGGGGTAGGCGGCCCAGCCCACATGGGGCTGCTTGGCGTCCTCGAACTTGCCGCCCCGCGAGAGGGAGAGGAAATCCATCCCCGCGCGCGCGAACTCGGTGCCGAAGTAGGCCGCATCCTCCACGTCGTGCCCGCCCTCGATGCAGTCCTCGGACAGAAAACGGCAGCCCACCACGAAGTCCTCGCCCGCCACCTCGCGCACGCGCCGGTATACCTCGAGTGGCAGCCGCACGCGGTGCTCGCGTGCTCCGCCGTACCCGTCGGGGCGGTCGTTTCGCGCCGACAGGAACGACGCCATGGTGTAGGCGTGGGCGTAATGCAGCTCCACGCCGTCGAAGCCGGCCTTGCGCGCGCGGCGCGCCGCCTGGGCGAAGAGATCCGGGAGCACCTCGGGCAGCTCGCGGATGTGAGGCAGATGCAGGTCGGTAACCCGCTCGCGATACCCCATGCGCAGGGCCTCGAGCTCGCGCTCGTCGAGCACCTGCTCGAGCACCGCGGCCGGGAGGGTGAGCAGATGCTCGCGCACGGCCTCCTCCGGCCAGTCCCGAGCGCCCAGCGCTTCGCGATGCCGATCGCTCACCTGCAGGTAGCGCCGAAAGAACTTCTCGGGCGGCGGACGCCGGCGGATGGTCAAAAAATCGATGATCTGGATGAACAGGCGCGTATGCCCCGCGCTCGCCCGGCGCACCGCCTGCACGATCTTGGAGAGGCCGGGGATGAAGCGGTCATGGCCGATGCGCAGCAGGGGGCCGCTGGGAATGTCGCGGATGCCGGTGGCTTCGACCACGAGCCCTGCGGGGCGCCCGCGGGCGAAGCGCTCGTACCAGTCCACGATGTCCTCGGTGACGAAGCCGTCCTCGGTGGCGCGCCAGGGCACCATGGCCGGCACCCACGTGCGGCTCTCCAGGGTGAGACCGCCGATGCGCACCGGGCTGAACAGGCGCGAGGCGGCTGCCTCGTCGCGGGACGGCCAGCGCCCGGGCTCGGCTTGGTACTTGATGCGTTGCGGCGGCTTCCACATAGTTGCCCGGCAGGTCAGGCGCGATAACAAGCATTTTAACAACGCAGCGGGCCCGGAAAGCGGCGGTGCGGCGCCCGCGTGCTGCGAAACCCTCTCCGCAAGGCCCAAGGACAGTGACCGAAGCGCATGCTACCCGTTGGCCGTTCGTGGTCCTGGCCACCTTCGCCGGTGCGGTGGCGGCCATGCAGATCGGGAAGGTGCCGCCCGCCATCCCCGAGCTTCGTCAGGAGCTGGCGCTCGGTCTGGTGGCCGCCGGCTGGATCGCCTCCATCTTCAACGCCACCAGCGCCGGATTCGGAATGGGGGCGGGCATCGTGGCGGACCGGCTGGGACACCGCCACGCCGTCGTCGCCGGTCTGCTGGCGCTGGCCGGCGGGGGCGCCCTCGGCGGCACCGCGGCCAGCGGGAGCACTCTGCTCGCGGCGCGCTTTCTCGAGGGCATCGGCTTTCTGGTCATTGTCGTGGCCAGCCCGTCCTTCATCGCGCGCGTGACCGATGCGCGCCACCTGCGCCTGGCCATCGGGCTCTGGGCCTCCTACATGCCCGTGGGGATGGCCGCGATGATGTTGCTCTCGCCGCTGCTCCTGGCGTCGTTCGGCTGGCGGGGCTTGTGGTACGCGAACGCGGCGCTGGCGGTGGTGGTGGCGGCAGCGTTCTGGACCGCCTCGCGGGAACTCGTCCTGCCGACGCCGAGCCGCCGTTCCTGGGCCGACCTGCGCAGCTCGGTGGGCCGCGCCGGTCCGTGGCTTCTGGCGGGCTGCTTCGCCTGCTACACGTTGCAGTTCTTCGCGCTCATGGCGTGGCTGCCCACCTTTCTGGTCGAGGGGCTGGGCGCGGCGCTGGCCACCGCCGCCTGGATGACGGCCCTGGTGGTGGCCGCCAACGTCATCGGAAACTGGCTCGGGGGGTGGCTGCTGCATCGAGGCGTGGAGCGCTGGGTCGTGATAGCCGGGGTCGCGGCGACACTGGGATTTCTGGCCGTCGCCGTATTCTCGGGACCGTTCCCGGTGCCGGTGAAGCTCGGCTTCGCGTTTCTGTTCTCGGCCATCGGCGGCGCGCTGCCGAGCGCGTGTCTGGCGGGTGCGCCCGCGCACGCGGCCTCGCCCGCGCAGGTGGGGGCGGTGAACGGCATCATCGTGCAAGGCGCCAACACCGGAACCCTGCTGGGCCCGCCGGCGCTGGCGGGAGCGGTGACGGCGTTGGGCGGGTGGAGCGAGGCGAGCTGGCTGCTGCTGGTGCCCGGCGCGGGCTGCGTGGTGCTGGCGCTGGCGTTGCGGCGCGTGGAGCGCCGCCGCGCCGAGCCTGTCCGCTCGGCCGCCTGAAAGCCTTCGTGCCCAGCCCCGGTTGGAATTTCGGTCACCGCCCAGAGTCTATACTGTTGAATAGGCGCAAAAAGCGCACCATGCAGGAACTGGCGCGCAGGGAGGTGACCCCATGAGACGGAGGATGTACTTTCTCCTCCCCGACCTGCGAAGCGCTAAGAAGGTCGAGGAGGATCTGCTGCTCGCCCGGATCGAGGAGCGGCACATGCATTTTCTGGCGAAGCGCGGCACGGATCTGGATGATCTGCCCGAAGCTTCCGTCGCGCAGAAAACGGATTTCGTGCACGGCTTGAAGATCGGTCTGATCGCGGGAGGCGGTCTGGGGCTCGTCGTGGGGCTCATCGCCATGTTCATGTTCGACACCGGCCTCATGGGGAGCTTCGGGATCTTCCTCGGTCTGTTCGTTCTCGGCTCCGTGTTCGGCGTATTCGCATCGGGTCTGGTGGCGGCGAGTGCGCCCAATACCATGCTCAAACCCTTCGAGAAGGCCATCGAGGACGGCAACATCCTGTTGATGGTCGATGTTCCGAAGGAACGGGTGGAGGAGATCTCGCAGGTCATCCAAAAAACCCACCCGGAAGCGGCGAACCACGGCATCGAGCCGACCATTCCCGCCTTCCCCTGAATCCGGCTCTTCGCGTAAGCCCGGCCGCGAGAGCGGACGGGCTGCGCGTCGGCGGGCCGGGGCACGCGCTGCGCCGGGTAGGCGTAGAATGGGGCGAACGCGACGAAGCCCGCCGCTCGAGCCTGGCCCCCCTGCGCACCACGGCGCTCGCCTCGCGCCTGCCGCCAGGGCTCGGGGCCTGACGGATCAAGAACATAAGAGCGGCAAGGAGAAGGAGAAGCAATGGACATCACGGGCGAGTTCCGCATTCCCGCCCCGCGACAGCAGGTCTGGGAGGCCCTCAACGACCCCGAGGTGCTGAGACAGTGCATCCCCGGGTGCGAGTCGTTGGAAAGGGAGGGCGACAACGAATTCAGCGCCAAGATCCAAGCGGCGGTCGGGCCCGTCAAGTCGAAGTTCGACACGAGCATCACGCTCACCAACGTCAATCCCCCCCAGAGCTACACCATTTCCGGGCAGGCCAAGAGCGGCGCCGCGGGTTTCGCCAAGGGCGGTGCCGACGTCGCGCTCGAGGAGGACGGCGCGGAGACCGTGCTGCGCTACAAGGCGCGGGTGCAGGCGGGCGGCAAGCTCGCGCAAGTGGGCTCACGCCTGATGGACGGCACCGCGCGCAAGCTCTCCGACCAGTTCTTCCGCAAGTTCTCGAGCACCGTGGCCGGTGCCGGCGAGCAGGCGGGCGAGGCACCGCAGGCACGGCCGGCGCAGCCCCCGGCCGAGGGCCGCGGCAGGAAGGGTCTGGTGGTGGCGGGCGCCATCGTCGTCATCGTCGTCATCGTCGCCTGGCTCGCCGCCTGAGGCTCGCTGCGGGGGGGGGTAGGAGCGTGTAGGGCATTGAACGACCTACTGCGGAAGTGGGAGAGCGCCCCGGATTTCCGGGAGACTTCCGGTCACATAGCTACGGCTATGCTCCCTCCGTCCCCGAAAATCCGGGACGCTCTCCCCCTCCCTCGCTACGGCCGCCAATGCCCTACACGCTCCTGGGGCGAGCGCTGCTTGACGCCCCGGGAGGTCGAATCGAGACTATAGGGCAAGAAAGCGGCATCCGTGTGCGGCCGAAGACGGCGAGTGGTCCGTGCCGTACGAACCAACGATAAAGAGGGGGATCGAGATATGTCCGTCACTGTTTCCTTCAGGCTCAACGGCAAGGACGTCGCGGCCGAAGCGGAACCGCGCACCTTGCTGGTCGAGCTGCTGCGCAATCACTTTCACCTGACCGGGACCCACGTGGGCTGTGATACGAGCCAGTGCGGCGCCTGCGTCGTGCACGTGGACGGGATATCGGTGAAGAGCTGCACGATGCTCGCGGCGCAGGCCGACGGCTCGGAGGTGACGACCATCGAGGGTTTGGCCCGGAACGGGCAGCTGCATCCGATGCAGGCCGCCTTTCACGAGCATCACGGGTTGCAGTGCGGGTTCTGCACGCCGGGGATGGTGCTGAGCGCCATCGATCTGGTGGGCCACCATCCGGATCCGGACGAAAAGACCATCCGCGAGTGGCTGGAAGGCAACTTCTGCCGCTGTACCGGATACCACAATATCGTGAAGGCCGTTCAGGCCGGCGCCCAAGCGATGAGGAGGTAGGCCATGGCGGAGACAGGCATCGGCGCTGCGGTGCGGCGCACTGAGGACCGCCGCTTTCTCACCGGCCGCGGCCGGTACACCGACGACATGAACCGGCCGGGGCAGGCGTACGCATGGTTCGTGCGCTCGCCGGTGGCGCACGCGAAGATCAAATCCATCAATACCGGCGAGGCCGCACGCTCCCCGGGCGTCCTCGCCGTGCTCACCGGCGAGGACCTGAAGGCGGACGGCGTCGGCGACTGTCCCTGCGGCTTCGACCCGGCGGGCTCGTCGGTGCTCAACAAGCCGCCGCGCCCGGCGCTGTCGCGGGGCCGGGTGCGCTTTGTAGGCGAGCACGTGGCCGTCGTGATCGCGGAGACCCGCGAGCAGGCAAGGGATGCCGCCGAGAAGGTGGAGCTCGACCTCGAGGAGCTGCCCGCGGTCGTGTCGGCTGTGGAGGCTTTGAAATCGGATGCCCCGCAGCTGCACGACGAGGCCGCGAACAACATCCACGTCGAGTGGCAGCTCGGCAACAAGGACGCGACCGACGCAGCGTTCAAGAAAGCGCACCACGTCACGCAGATCGATCTGGTCAACAACCGCAAGATTCCGAACGCCATCGAGCCGCGCTGCTCCATCGGCGAGTACGACTCCGGCAGCGAGACCTACACCCTGTACACCACCAGCCAGAACCCGCACATCACGCGGCTGCTGCTGGCGGCGTTCGAGCTCGGGGTGCCGGAGCAGCGCGTGCGCGTCGTGTCGCACGACATGGGGGGCGGGTTCGGTTCCAAGATTCCGCACTATCCGGAGGAGCTGGTGGTGATCTGGGCGTCGAAGCGCGTGGGCCAGCCCGTCAAGTGGACGGCCGAGCGCTCCGAGTCGTTCCTCTGCGACACGCACGGGCGCGATCACGTGACCCGCGCCGAGCTGGCGCTGGACGAGAACGGAAAGTTCCTGGGCCTGCGCGTCAAGACCACGTCCAATCTCGGGGCGTATCTTTCGACCTTCGGCTCGCTCAGCACCACCTATCTGTACGGCACGCTGCTCTCCGGGCAGTACCGGATCCCCGCCATCCACTGCGCGGTAACCGGCGTTTTCACCAACACCGCCCCCGTCGACGCGGAGCGCGGTGCGGGACGGCCCGAAGCGACCTACGTGGTGGAGCGCCTGGTGGAGAACGCCGCTCGGGAAACCGGTATCGATCGGGTGGAGATCCGCAAGCGCAACTTCGTCTCGCCGGAAGAGTTTCCCTACGAGACGCCGGTGGCGCTCACCTACGACAGCGGCAACTACGTGCCCATTCTGGACAAAGCGCTGGAGATGATCGACTACCGCGGCTTCGAGAAGCGGCGCAAGGAATCGGAGAGCCGCGGCAAGCACCGGGGCATCGGCTTCTCCACCTATATCGAAGCGTGCGGTCTGGCGCCGTCCAACGTCGCCGGCGCCATCGGGGCGGGCGTGGGCCTCTACGAGGTAGGCGAGGTGCGCATGCATCCCACGGGCACGGCCACGGTTTACACCGGCTCGCACAGCCACGGGCAAGGACACGAGACCACCTTCGCGCAGATCGTCTCGGACCGCCTCGGCCTGCCCCTCGAGAACGTGCTGGTCGTGCACGGCGACACCGGAGAGGTTCCGTTCGGCATGGGCACCTACGGCTCGCGCTCCGGCGCGGTCGGGGGATCCGCGGTCGCCGTGGCCGCCGACAAGATCATCGCCAAGGGCAAGAAGATCGCCGCGCACGCGCTGGAGGCCGCCGAGGCGGACATCGAGTTCGAAGCCGGAACCTTCCGCGTGAAAGGGACGGACCGGAGCGTGAGCATCGGCGACGTGGCCATGTCCGCCTATGTGCCGCACAATTATCCCCTGGATCAGCTCGAGCCGGGCCTCGACGAGACCTGCTTCTACGATCCGAAGAACTTCACGTATCCGGCCGGCTGTCACCTGTGCGAGGTGGAAGTCGATCCCGACACCGGCGTGGTCGAGATCGTGGACTGGGTCGCAGTCGACGACTTCGGCAAGGTGATCAACCCCATGATCGTGGAAGGGCAGGTGCACGGCGGCATCGCGCACGGGGTCGGTCAGGCCTTGTTCGAGAGCTGCGTCTACGACGCGGAGTCGGGCCAGCTTATCACCGGCTCTTACAACGACTACTGTCTGCCGCGGGCGGACCACTTCCCGGTCATCAAGCTCGGGTTGACGGAGACGCCGTGTCCGCACAATCCGCTCGGCGTGAAGGGGTGCGGCGAGGCCGGCGCCATCGCCGCGCCGGCGGCAGTCATCAATGCCATCACCGACGCCATCGGCGTGGCGCATATCGACATGCCTGCCACGCCGGAGAAGGTGTGGCGGGCGGCGCGGGCCGCGGCCTGAGGAGGGAGCGACCATGTACGAGTTTGCCTATCATCGCCCGACATCACTGGATGACGCGCTCAAGGTCCTCGGCGGCGCCAGTGAAGGGAAGTTCCTGGCGGGTGGAATGACCCTCATTCCCACGCTCAAGCAACGGCTGGCGCAGGTGTCCGACCTGGTGGACCTTGGCCGCATCGGCGAGCTCAAGGGCATTCGCAAGGAAGGGGACAGCATCGTGGTCGGTGCCACGACCACCCACGCGGAGGTCGCCGCCTCGGCCGAGGTGCGCAAGACCATCCCGGCGCTGGCGGAGCTGGCGGAAGGCATCGGCGACGCGCAGGTGCGCAATCGAGGCACCATCGGCGGCTCCATCGCCAACGCCGACCCGGCTGCGGACTACCCGGCGGCCGTGGTGGGACTCGGCGCCACCGTGCACACGAACAAGCGCACCGTGGCCGGTGATGACTTTTTCACCGGGCTGTTCGAGACGGCGCTGGAAGAGGGGGAGCTCGTGACCGCGGTGAGCTTTCCCGTCCCCAAGCGCGCAGGCTACGCCAAGTTCCCGAATCCCGCCTCGCGCTACGCGGTGGTGGGCGTGATGGTGGCGGAGACGGGCGACGGCGTGCGCGTGGCGGTGACCGGCGCGGGTCCGAGCGTGTTCCGTGTGCCCGAGATGGAGAAGGCGCTCGGCTCGAGCTTCGCGCCGGATGCCGTGGCCGGCATCTCGGTGGCGGCGGACGGGCTGAACTCGGACCTGCACGCCAGTGCCGAGTACCGCGCGCACCTGGTCACGGTGATGGCCAAGCGCGCCGTCGCCGCCGTTTCTTAGCGTCCGGTTTGAAACCACGAAGGACACGAAGGGCACGAAGGATCTCTTATAATCAATCTTCGTGTTCTTCGTGAACTTCGTGGTTATCCATTCACTTACGGTCTCTGTGGCCGCTGATCGATGCGCTGGTGCCGGATTCCGGAGGCCAGTGCCGTCTTTGCGTGCGTAATTCGTTATGAAGCTGCCCGCGAACGTCGACGAAACCGAGCAGCTGCTCGCACAGGAACACTACGTGGCGGACCGCAGCCTGGCCACGGCCGTGTTCCTGGCCCTCGAGCTGCGGCGGCCGTTGTTCCTCGAGGGCGAGGCGGGCGTCGGCAAGACCGAGATCGCCAAGGTGCTCGC
>CAZPFD010000020.1:12335-15489 GCA_964585725.1 uncultured Ectothiorhodospiraceae bacterium
CCGCAGCCCTCGGTCGCGATCTGATCCGTCTCCAGTGCTACGAGGGGCTGGATGTCGCCTCGGCCGTCTACGAGTGGAACTATTCGCGGCAGATGCTCGAGATCCGCCTTGCGGAGAGCGCCGGCGATCGCTCGCGCGAGCGCCTGGGAGAAGATGTATTCTCGCGCCGGTTCCTGATCGAGCGGCCGCTGCTGCGAGCCCTGGAGCCCCACGAGGGCGGACCGCCGGTGCTGCTCATCGACGAGCTGGACCGTGCAGACGAGCCGTTCGAGGCGTACCTCCTGGAAGTGCTCTCGGACTGGCAGATCACCATACCGGAGATCGGTGTGATACGCGCCGAGTCGCCGCCCGTCGTCGTGATCACCTCCAACCGCACCCGCGAGATCCACGACGCGCTGAAGCGCCGCTGTTTCTATTACTGGATCGACTACCCCAGCGCCGAGCGCGAGCTCGAGATCCTGCGGATCAAGGTTCCGCAGGCGGCGGAGGAGCTGAGCCGCCAGGTGGTCGCGTTCGTGCAGCACCTGCGCGGCATGGATCTCTTCAAGCTGCCCGGCATCGCCGAGACCATCGATTGGAACCATGCGCTGGTCCAGCTCGACGTGCTGTCGTTGGACCCGATGGTGGTCAACGATACTCTGGGTGCGCTGCTCAAATACCAGGACGACATCGCCAAGGTCCGCGGTACCGAGGCCGCCCGGATCCTGGAGCAGATCAAATCCGAGCTCGCCACCGCTAACAGCGATCGATGAAACTGTATACGCCGCTTTGTAACACTAAGGGCACGAAGATCACACGAAGCACTCGAAGAAAGAACACTTAGAGTGAAACCATGAACATAATTGGTGATTCTGTGACTCTTCGTGTCCTTCGTGTTAAAGGGCGGCTCTCCAGTGGTTGTATGAGATGAAACGAGAGAACGAGAGCGGGGGGCGGCTGGTGGAGAACCTGATGCACTTCGGTCGGGTTCTGCGCGCCGCCGGTTTACCCGTCGGTCCGGGCAAGGTGCTGGACGCCATCGAGGCCGTACGCGCGGTGGGCATCAACGATCGCGAGGATTTCTACTGGACCCTGCACGCCGTGTTCGTGAACCGCGGCGATCAGCGCGAGATCTTCGATCAGGCCTTCCATGTGTTCTGGCGTAATCCGCGCATCCTGGAGCGCATGCTCTCGCTGGCGCTTCCCGTGACGGGCGCGCCGGAAGAGGAGCTCGAGCAGGCCTTGCGCCGCCGCCTGGGTGACGCACTGACCCCGGGCGCGCTGCAGCACCAGCGCGAGCAGCCGCCGAGGGTCGAGCTCGAAGCGACATCGACCTGGTCGGAGCAGGAGCGGCTGCGCAAGAAGGACTTCGAGCAGATGTCGGCCGAGGAGATCGCCCGCGCCAAAGCGGCGGTGGCGGCCATGCGGCTGCCCGTGATGCCGGTTCCCACCCGGCGTTTCCGCCGCCACCCCCATGGTTCCGGGGTGGATATGAGGGCGAGCTTGCGTGCGGCGCTGCGCTTCGGACCCGACATCATTCCGATCGTGCGCGAACGTCGCCGGGTGCGGCCGCCGCCGCTGGTGGTCGTGTGCGACATCTCCGGCTCGATGAGCCGCTACTCGCGGATGTTGCTGCACTTCATGCACGCCGTGACCAGCGATCGTGAACGGGTGTATTCGTTCGTCTTCGGCACCCGTCTCACGAACGTCACTCGCCATATCCGCGAGCGCGATGTGGACGCCGCGCTCGAGAAAGTGGGGGATGTGGCGCGGGATTGGGGCGGTGGCACGCGTATCGGGTCTTGTCTGCACGCGTTCAATCGCGATTGGTCCCGGCGCATACCGCTGGGGTCCGCGCTCGTGCTGCTCATCACCGACGGGCTGGATCGCGACGCGGGCGCCGGTCTCGAGCGCGAGATGGAGCGGCTGCACAAGTCGTGTCGGCGGGTGCTGTGGCTGAATCCGCTGCTGCGCTACGAGGGCTTCGAGCCGCGCTCGCTGGGGATGCAGGCCATCCTGCCCCACGTCGACGACCTGCGTTCCGTTCACAATCTGGAGAGTCTGGCGCAGCTCGCGGAGGTCGTAGGGCATGCGACGCCGCGCCGGACCGAGGGGGTGACGCAGTGGCTACGGGCAGCGAGCTGACACGAGAGCCGCTGGAGGTGCTGGAGACGGCACGCCGGTGGCGCGATGCGGGCAAAGGGGTGGCCCTGGCCACGGTGGTGATGACCTGGGGCTCTTCGCCGCGCCCGGCGGGCAGCCAGCTGGTCGTGGACGCTGACGGGAGCTTCGTGGGCTCGGTCTCCGGGGGCTGTATCGAGGGCGAGGTGGTGCGCGAGGCCCTTGAGGTCATTGCGGACGGCGGCCCCCGAATGCTCGAATTCGGCGTGACCAACGAGCAGGCCTGGGAGGTCGGTCTCGCCTGCGGCGGCCGAGTGCAGGTCTATGTGGAGCGCCTGGAATGAAGGGCGAGACGCTGGATGCCCTGCTCGCGGCCCGCGGCGCGCGCCGTTCGGTGGCGCTCCTCACCCTCCTCGACACGGGCGAGCAGTGGCTGATGGACCCCGCACGCGGGGGGACGCCGCCGCCCTTCGCCCAGGCGGCTGCGGCGGACGCGCAGCGCGCGCTGGCCGACGATCGCAGCGGCAGCGTCGAGACGCCGCAAGGGACGATGTTCATCCATGTCTTCAATGCGCCGCCGCGGATGATCATCGTGGGCGCCGTGCATATCGCCCAGTCGTTGGCACCCATGGCGGGCCTCGCCGGTTTCGATGTCACCGTGGTCGATCCGCGGCGCGCCTTCGCGAGCGACCGGCGCTTTCCGGACATCTCCGTGCGGGTCGAGTGGCCGGACGAAGCCATGGAACGCCTCGCACCCGATGCACGCACCGCGGTGGTCACCCTCACCCACGACCCCAAGCTCGACGATCCGGCGCTGAGCGCGGCCCTGGGATCGGAAGCCTTCTATGTCGGCGCCCTCGGCAGCCGCAAGACTCATGCGGCGCGGCTGGAGCGTCTGGCGCAGGCCGGCTTCGGCGAAGCGCAGCTCGCCCGCATCCACGGCCCCGCCGGGCTCGACATCGGCGCCAGGACCCCGGCGGAGATCGCCGTCGCCATCGTCGCCGCGGCGACGCAGGCCCTGCGCCGCGGCCCCTTAATGGGGGAGGGATTGGGA
>CAZPFD010000020.1:15499-26038 GCA_964585725.1 uncultured Ectothiorhodospiraceae bacterium
GCCGTATCCGGGGGGTCGTATCCGTGGGGTCAGGTCTTGCAATGCCACGTGAAGGGGTCAGGTCTTGCAATGCCGCATCACGCCGCGCCATCGCGGGAGGACCCGCGGCGATGCGGCATTGCAAGACCTGACCCCTTCACGCAAGACCTGACCCCACGGATACGACCCCCCGGATACGGCTGAAAGGCGTGGGTAATCGGGAAGCAGAAGGTCCCCTTTCTCGGGCGCGCGTCGCCGCACTCGTGCTTGCGGCGGGGCGTTCCGGTCGCATGGGGGGACGCAACAAGCTGCTCGAGCCGGTGGGCGACCGGCCCATGCTGGCCCACGTCGTGGATGCGGTGCAGCGCTCGCGCGCCGACCTCGCGATCGTGGTGGTGGGTTACGAGGGAGAGCGGGTATCGCGGCTGCTGCGCGGGCGCAGCGTGGACATCGTGACGAATCCCGACTACGCGCGCGGCTTGAGTGCCTCGCTGGCCTGCGGCGTGGGCGCGCTGCCCGCGTCCTGCGACGCCGTGATCGTTTGCCTGGGCGACATGCCGCGCATCCGGGCGGCGCATCTGAACCGGTTGATACGGGCGTTCGAGGACGGGTGCGAGATCTGCGTGCCCGTCCACGCCGGACGCCGCGGGAACCCGGTGTTGTGGGCGCGGCGGTTCTTTGCGGAGCTTGGCGGCATCCGGGGTGACACCGGCGCACGTGCCCTGCTCGAGCGGCACGCCCGGCGAGTTTGCGAGGTGCCGATGGCGGATGATGCGGTGCTGTTCGATGTGGATACGCCCGACGCGCTGGGCGATGTGCCGCTTGGGGGTTCGGAGTGAGCGGCGCCGCCGGCAGGGATCCCGGTGCGCTCTATCACCGGGCCATCGTGGAGGCGGCGCGCGCCGCGGTCGGCTCCGGGCGGCTGGCCGACGCCAATGCCACGGCGAGCGTGGACAATCCGCTGTGCGGCGACCGGGTGACGATGCACCTGCGGGTCGAAGGGCAGCGCGTGTCCGGGCTGGCCCACGAGGTGAGAGGGTGCCTGCTGTGCGAGGCCGCGGCGTCGCTCATCGGGGCCCACGCCCCCGGGCAGACGGTGGACGCGTTGCGCGAGGTGGCGGCCCAGGTGGATGCGCTCCTCGAGCGCGGCGTCCAGCCCGCGGACGAACGCTGGCAGGACCTGAAGATGTTCACGCCGGTGCACGGCTTCAAGAGCCGCCACCGCTGCGTGCGCCTGCCCTTCGAGGCGCTTCTGCGAGCGCTGGAGTAAGGCGGATCCTGATTACCCGCGCGCCGACCCCGGAGCAAGGGTTGGTCGTCCCGGGTGCTGGTTCGGGATGGGTCTCGGGGTATGTGCCGCGCAGTCGCAAGCCCCGCAAGGCGGGGCCGGGGGAAACGGCGCCGACGGCATGGGAACCCGGGGCCGTTCCAACGAAGCCCGCGAGAGCGCTGGGCGGGCGCGGCGCGGCCCCGCGCGTGTTCTATGTTGTCGGGCTCTTCAGGGGCTTGCGACGGAGAGGTGCATGCCCCGGGACCCAGCAGCGCCCTCGCAGTCGGCGTGGTCTCTCGACAATCTGCGACGAACCGGGGCGCGTTTCTCACGCGCACGCCTACTCTATCGCGGGGAATCCAGGGAGCGCTGTGGCGACCCTCCGTCGGCGTGCGCACCGTCGTCGAGCCCCAGGCCGTCGACCGAGCGGATGCGCAGCGTGGTGACGGTGCCGTCTTCGTCGCGATCCATGATCTTGACCGGGAAGTAGCCCAGGCGCGGGGCACACCATACGACGGTCTCCCGCGGATTGGCCGGATTGCGGACGCGTTCGACCTTCAGCGTCTGCATGGGGCCGAGCGCGGTCTCGACACGCTCTTCGCTCACCACCTCGAAGTGGTAGGTCTTGAGCTTGCCGCGGGCGTTGACGGGATAGTGGAACTCGCGCTGGCCGGCCCGCAGATCGCGCATGAGGGCGAGCATGTACGAGAGCTTGTCCAGTGTGCCCTCCGGTATCTCAAAGCGCCAGCTGCGCCCCTTCTCGGTGTTGAGGGCGGTGCCCTCTTCCCAGTCGAAGTCGATGGTGACGGTCTTGTTCTTGCTCCCCGTGCGCTCGTAGCGGTAGGCGAGGGGGCGGATCTGCCCGTGCGGCGGGTACAGCAGCTCGCTGCGCTCGAGCGCGCGGTCGTCGCGGATGAGCGACAGCAAGCCGGCGGTCGCGCTGCGCGATTCGTATACCGCGCGTCCACCGGGGAGAGGCGTCAGCGACAGCTCGGTCGAGCCCACGGTCATGCCGTGCGCCTCGAGGACGAACTTCGCCGAGAAGCTTTCGGGCGCCGTGGCCGCCGGGGCGGCGGACGCGCCCGCCAACAGCGCCCACAGGGCGACCACGATCCGACCCGGGGCGCGGTCCGCGCGCGGTGCGCTTCGTCGCCGGGGGCCAGGTCTGTGCGTGCAAGCCGTCATGGTGGTTGAGAGTAGCCGTTGCTCGCTGAACCGGTGCTGAACACCCGCATCCGATGGCGCCGGCCCGCCCGGCTCGGCATCCGCTGCCACGCCCGGTGCCCGGCGGATCCTCGACGCGGGCCGCTCTTTGGTCGTGTGGACCGGGGACCGCAGCCTCTTGCCGCCCATTGTCGGTGCATGCGCTCCAGACCTTCAAGCGGGCCATCGAGCGCGGGACGGCGCCGGCGCCTCTCGGCCGTTATCGGCACGTGGAGGGCGGTCTTCACGGGACACCACTGTGATAGCCTGTGGCGGGATGCGGCCGGCCGCCGTTCAGGGGAGAGAAATGACCGACGTTCAACCGGCGGAGCCTTCGATTCGGCTCTTCTCGGAGTCCGATGTGGAGACGGTCCTTGCGCTCATCAATGAGGCTGCCGAGGCCTATCGGGGCGTGATCCCCCCGGACCGCTGGAAAGAGCCCTACATGGACCGCGCCGAGCTGACGGCGGATATCGCCGACGGCGTCGTGTTCTGGCTTTGGGACGAAGGAAACGAGGTGGCCGGCGTGATGGGAATCCAGGATCGGGGGGAGGTCACTCTGATCCGCCACGCCTACGTGCGGCCGACGCGCCAGGGGGAAGGCGTCGGC
Source organism: uncultured Ectothiorhodospiraceae bacterium (assembly GCA_964585725.1). Taxonomy (GTDB): domain Bacteria; phylum Pseudomonadota; class Gammaproteobacteria; order HK1; family HK1; genus CAZPFD01. The sequence continues at coordinate 18,562 of CAZPFD010000020.1, forward strand.
ACGCGCCTGCTGCGGCATCTCGAGGCCCAGACCGGGCATCCCCTGCTCGTCGGAACCTGGTCGAGCGCTCGATGGGCGGTGGCATTCTACAGGAAGAACGGGTACCGGCTGCTCGGAGCGCGGGAGAGCGTACGTTTGCTGCGCCGATACTGGAACGTCCCCGAGCGTCAGATGGAGACTTCGATCGTGCTGGCGAAAGACCTCGCTCCCGCGCGCGCCGCCGGGCGTGCACGGCCGGGGGGCACGCGGTGAGAGGCACACGGTTGGCAGGGAGCTGCCACTGCGGAAACCTGCGCTTCGTGTTCGAGAGCCCGGTGGCGCCTGGGCAGCTGCCCGTGCGCGCGTGCGCGTGCAGGTTCTGCCGGGGGCACGGGGCTCGCACCGTCTCCGACCCCCGCGGGCAGGTGCGCTTGGCGGCGGCGGACGAAGGCGATCTCAGCCGCTACCGCTTCGGGCTCGAAACCGCCGATTTCCTGGTATGCCGGCGCTGCGGCGTGTACGTCGGCGCCCTCATGACGGCTGGTGGGCGCATGTACGCTACAGTTAACATCAACAGCGCCGAGCCCGCCGCGCCCGCTCTCGGAGAGCCGACGGAGGTGAGCTATGCACACGAGAGCGCATCGCAACGCCGGACCAGGCGCGCCGCACGCTGGACGCCCGTGGCGGCGTTCGAGGCGGGGTCCGGTGAGGCCCGTCAGATCCGCCCGGCGGGAGCCACGCCGGGGACAGGAACGAAAGTCGCATCCTCATCCCCGGGAGCGCAACGCACGCGCCGGTGAAGCACTTTGTGGGCCGGCCCGGGGTCGTCTACTTTTACCCGAGAGAGACCGCCTCCGGATACGCCAGGGAGGCCCGGAGCTCCCGCCATCGATCGAGCTGCGCATGAGACGTCCAGACCACGACAGGATGACCGGTGCCATGCCGGCCGAGAGCGTGACACTGAGGCTGGCCAGGGCCGCCGACGCGGACACCCTCGCCAACATGTCGCGCGAGCTGATCGAGAACGGCCTCGGCTGGTCCTGGCGGCGCGAGCGCGTCAGGCTCCAGATCGATTGTCCGGACACCGTGGTGCTGGTTGCCGAATCGCGTCGTTGCATCGTCGGCTTCGCCATCATGTACTTCGGGGCGGAGGTCGCGCACCTCAATCTGCTTGCGGTCGCCCGTGCGCGCCAGCGCATGGGCGTCGGACGTCGGTTGATGGCGTGGGTGGAGAGGTCGGCGCGCACCGCCGGTATCGCCTCCGTGCGCTTGGAGGTACGTGCCAACAATCGCAGCGCGCGGGCGTTTTATCGTGCCCTGGGGTATCGAGAGATCGCCCTCGCATCCCGTTACTACCGCGGCCGCGAGTCGGCCATTCGCATGGAGCACATCCTGATACCGATCCGGGTTCCGGACGCTGCCGCGCCGCCCCCCGACGGATCTTGAACCAATCCGGTTGCCGGTTGTCCCAATGACCGGAGGGTCTTGGAGGAGCAGGTAAGCATGAGCACGGCGACGTTTGCGGCGGGCTGCTTCTGGGGTGTCGAGGCGGCGTTCCGCCGCGTGCCGGGCGTTCTCGCCACCACCGTGGGGTACAGCGGCGGGAGTGTGGAGAACCCCAGCTACGAAGATGTGTGCACGGGCAGGACGGGGCACGCCGAGAGCGTGCAGATCGAGTACGACCCGGAGCGGGTCACCTACCAGACGCTCCTCGACGTGTTCTGGCAGAGCCACGACCCCACCCAGCTCAATCGCCAGGGCCCCGACGTCGGAACCCAGTATCGCTCGGTCATCTTCTGCCACACCCCCGAGCAGAAGGCGGCGGCCGAGGCCTCGAAGGAGGCGCTCGGGCGCAGCGGTCGGTACCGCCGCCCCGTGGTCACCGAGATTCGCGAGGCCGCCCCGTTCTATCCCGCCGAGGACTACCATCAGCAGTATCTGGAGAAGCGCGGTCTTGCGATCTGCGGCATCTGACGCGGACGCGGCTCAGCCTGGAGGACAGGAATCGGCGAGCGGACGCTGCGAGCGGGTGAAAACGCGCATCCGGCTCCGTTCAGGTGCGTGGCCGCGGGCAGTCTGATATTCTCGGGCGGGTCGCGCGCACCCGCATCCTCCCACATCCTGACAGAGACGGTGCCCTAAGATGGTCAACGCAATCGTACTGCTCAACGTGCAGCGTACCGAGATCGATCGGGTGGCCGAGAAGCTCGCGGAGACCGAAGGGGTCTCGGAGGTGTACTCGGTGGCCGGGCGCTACGATCTGGTGGCGGTCATTCGCGCACGCTCCAACGAAGAGCTCGCTGACGTCGTTACGCACCGAATGCTCCAGTTGAAGGGTATCGAGGACACCGAGACGCTGATCGCCTTCCGGACCTATTCCCGGCACGATCTGGAGCACATGTTCGCCATCGGTTTCGGCGAGTAGTCCGAGCCGTTCGCGCAGAGAGGCCTGCGGCTGCGCCGCTCCGGCGCATGGCGGGCCGTTCCCCCGTCGCTTGCAGTGATCCGGCGTGCGGGAGAGCTGCATATGACCGTGAAAGTGAAGCGCATCTACGACGAGCCCCGGCGGGACGACGGCTTTCGCGTTCTCGTGGATCGAATCTGGCCCCGGGGGCTGAGCAAGGAGTCCGCAGGCGTCGAGCTCTGGCTGCGGGACATCGCTCCGAGCAGCGGACTGCGGCGCTGGTTCGGACACGATCCGGACAAGTGGTCCGAGTTCAAGACGCGCTACTGGCGCGAGCTGGACGACAACCCGCAGCCGGTGAACGAGCTGGTGGAGAAAGCGTCGGGCAGGAGGCTGTGCCTGGTCTTCTCGGCCAAGGACACCGAGCACAACAACGCGGTGGCGCTCAAAGAATACCTGGAGCGCCGCTTCGACCTCTGAGGCTCCGCGACGCGCAGCCTTCTAACACGAAGAGCACGAAGATCGCACGAAGAACACGAAGAAAGATAAAGAAAAGAATGAAAAAGAGTGATCAGCCGAGAGTCTTCGTTTTGCTCAGCAAAGCATTCGTGCTCTTCGTGTCTCCTTCGTGTTCTTCGTGTTGAAGAGCGGCGTTTCCTACGTCGCGGGCGCGCTCCTGGTCTTGCCCTCGCCGACGCGCAACAGGCTCGGAAGCAGCAGCAGCGTGAACAGCGTGCTCACCGCCATGCCGCCGACGATCACCGCCGCCAGGCCGCGGTAGAGCTCGGTGCCGGCTCCGGGCACGAGCACCAGAGGCAGCATGCCGAAGAGACTGGTCAGCGTGCTCATGAGAATCGGGCGCAGGCGATAGCCCACGGCCTGCTCCACGGCCTCGCGCCGCGGCATGCCCGCGCGCTCCGCGGCCCGCGTCTGATGCACCAGCAGGATGGCGTTGTTGACCACCAGTCCGAGCAGGATGATGAACCCGATCATGGTGAGCAGGTCCATGGGCTGGAACGTGACCTTGTTCACCAGCCACAGCGCCACCACGCCGCCCACAGTGGAGAGCGGCAGCGCGAGGACCGCCAGGAGGCTGTCCTTGAAGGAGCGAAACAGCGCGCTCATCAGCAGGTACAGGATGGCCACGGCGAGCAGGAAGCTGCCCGTCATCTCGACGAGCGCCTGCTCCAGCTTGTCGGCGGCGCCGGAATAGCGGATCGCTCCGTCCTCCGGCAGCTGGCTCATCAGGACCGGCTCGACCTTCTCTTTCAGGAACTCCACACCCTCCTCGAGAGACATGTCGAGCGGGGGGGTGACCTGCAGGGTCACGGTGCGGCGGCGATCGAGGCGTCGAATCTGATCGGGGCCTGCGGTGCGCACGATCTCCGTCAGCTCGTTGACCGGCAGCACCGCGCCGCTGGCGGTGGCGAGCGGAATGGCGCCCAGGTCCTCCGGCGTGGCCCACGGCTGCACCCTGGCGATGATGTCGAGGGTCGTATCGCCGTCGAAGTATTCGCCGACGAACAGCCCGTCGCCCAGCGCGCGCGCAACCTCCGCCATGGTCTCGCGATTCCATCCGACCTCGGCGACGCGCCGCTCCACCGGAACGAGACGCAGCTCGGGCTCGGCGAGCTCCAGGCCGGGGAGCGGTCGTATCGTGGCGCCCGGCATCGCCTGGCTGATGAGGCCGTAGCCTATGCGGGCGGCGTGTATCAGGGCCTCGAGGTCGCGCGCCTGGATGTTGACGTCGATGTTGCGGCCCTCGCCGAAGCCGCCGAAGAGCGAGGCGCGCCGCGCGAAGGCGAGGGTGTCCGGGAAGCCGCGAACGGTCTCGTTGATGACCTCGACCAGCTCGGCGGCGCGCTGGTCGTCCTCGGCGCGTGCGCCCATGAACACGCCGCGGGGGAAAGCGACGAAGAAGTACTGCTTGACCTGCGGCTCCTTCTCGCCGCTGAGATAGGGCTCCATGCGCGCCGCGATCACCCGCCCCATCTCCCTCTCCAGATAATCGATATTGAAGCCGGGCGGGGGCTGCACGAAGGCGAACACCAGATTGCGATTACCCTCGGGGAGGTAGTCGGCTTTCGGTATCAGCGCGTAGCTGATCGAGGCCGAGCCGGCGATGAGGCCGCCGATGATGGCGGCGCGGCGCAGGGGAGTATCTGTAAGGGCCATGATCACGCGTGTTCCGGCCTGCCACCACCCTCTGTGCGGGTCCTCCATGCGCAGCTGCGCGAGCCAATGGCGCGCGGCCGTCGGCACGATGCTCAGCGCGATCACCAGCGACGCGACGATTGCGGCGGCGATGGTGATGGCCAGATCGGCGAACAGCTGGCCGGCTTCGTCCTCCAGGAACACCACCGGCAGGAAGATGGCGACCGTGGTGGCGGTGGACGCGAGCAAGGCGCCCCAGACCTGGGTCGGGCCCTCGCGGGCGGCTTCGTCGCTGCCGGCTCCGCCTTCGCGCAGGCGCACGATGTTCTCCAGCACCACGATGGCGGCATCGAGCACCATGCCGACCGCGAAGGCGAGCCCGGCGAGGGAGATGATGTTGAGGGTGTGCCGGCTCGCATCCAGCACCACGAAGGAGGCGAACAGGCACAGCGGGATGGCGGCCGCCACCACGAGCGTCGCGCGCAGCCGGCGCAGGAACCACCACAGCACCCCCACCGCCAGCAGCACCCCCAGCGCCAGGTTGTTGCGCAGCATCTCGATGGAGCGGTAGATGTAGATCGTTTCGTCGTACACCTGCTCCACGGTCAGCCCCGCGCGCTTCAACGGGCCCTGGGCGAGCTCTTGCACCGCCGCCTGAAGGCCTTCCATGACCTCGAGCACGTTCACCCCCGTCTCGCGGTGGGCGTTGACGGCCATGGCGGGCACGCCCCTGGTGATCACGAAGCTGTCGCGGTCCGCGAGCTGCACATCGACGTCGGCGATGTCGCGCAGCAGGATGGGGTGCCCGTCGCGCCATTCCAGCACCAGATCGCCCAGCTCCCGGACCTGGAACTGCCCGGTGAAACGCACGGTGTAGCGGCGCTTGCCCACTTCCGCCGTGCCCGCCGAGACGTCCTCGTTGCGCCCGGCGGTGCGGGCGGCCAGCGGGAGCTGGACGCCCAGGCTGGCTGCACGGTAGGGGTCGAAGGTGATGCGCACCTCGCGCTCGCGACCGCCGCGGATCTCGGAGAGCGCCACGCCGGGTACGCGCTCGAAGCGCGTCTGCACGACCTCCTCCAGAAAATCCTGGTAGCTCTGGATGTCGCGGTCGTTTCCCGGCGCGGTCTTGAAGATGAACCAGGCGATGGCGCGGCTGCGCCCGCCTACCGTGCTCAGCACCGGCTCGTCCGCGTCCGCCGGGTAGCTGGGCACCCGGTTGAGGCGGTTGAGCACCTCGATGAGGCTGCGCTCCAGGTTGGTGCCTATCGCGAACTTGACGCTGACCTCGCCTTGACCCCGCTGCGACTGGGAGAGCATCTCGCTCATCCCCGGCAGGCCGCGCAGGGCCTTCTCCTGAGGCTCGACGATCTCCGCCTCCACCTCCTCGGGGGCGGCGGCGCGCCAGGTCGTGCGCACGGTGATCTCGGGCTGCTCGACCTCCGGGGTGAGCTGGATGGGGAGACGCCCCAGGCTGATGGCGCCGAACAGGGCCACCACCAGCACGGCGACGAAGGTGGCGACGGGATTGCCGAGAGCGAGACGGGTAAGCGTCACGATTCGCCGCCCAGAGGCACGATGCGCACTTTCTGCCCGGTCCGCAGCCGCTCCCCGCCGCGAATGACGACGCGGTCGCCCGGCTGGATGCCGCCTTCGACCTCGATGTACTCGCCGGCCGCGATCCCCGGCACGACATCCACGCGCTCCGCGGTATCGTCGTCACGGATCCGGAACACGCTGGTGCCCTCGCGCCTGAGCACCAGGGCGTCCCGGGGCACGGCGGTCACCTCGCGCGGCGCGGCCGTGGGAACGGCCACGCGCAGACTCTGCCCCGCGGGCCACGGGCTGTCGGTGAGCGTGAGCCGCAGCTCGTAGAGGCGCGACCGATCGTCGCCCACGGGCACGATGGTGCGTACCCGCCCCGTGGTGGTCTCGGGGCTCGCCTGCATGCGCAGCTGCGCTCCCTCGTTGACGTAGATGAGGCTGCGCGAAGGTACGCGCGTCTGCACCTCCAGGGCATGAGTATCCACGAGGCGCACCACGGCGGTGCCGCTCTCCGCCCACTCGCCGAGCTGGATCAGCCGCTCGCTCACCACGCCATCGAACGGTGCCCGCACATAGGTGCGCTCCAGCCGTTCGCGGATGAGCAGCAGCCGCGCGCGTGCGGCGGCCAGCTCGCTGCGTGTCATGTCGCGGTTGGATAGAGCCTCGTCGAGCAGGTTCTGCGCCACGTTGTTCTGGCGCGCCAGCTCGCTCAGCCGGTTCACTTCCTTGGCCAGATAGGTGAGGCGGGCCTGGCGGGCGTCGAGATCGGCCTCGGCCTCGGAGAGGAGCTGGCGCAGCAGCGCGTCATCGAGGCGGGCGACGATGTCCCCGGCCTCGACACGGGTTCCGATCTCGGCCACGAGCACCACGCGGCCCTCGCCCTCGGAGGCCAGCCGGGCGTCGTTGCGACTCATCACGGTGCCCGGGTACCAGGTGACCGGCGCGAGCTCGCGCTGCACCGCGGTCTCGATCACCACCGGGGCCAGCTCGGGTTGCTGCGCGGCGACCAGACCCGGAAGGAGCGCGATGAGACCTATCCACGCCGAGGGTGCGGTGGCGCGGCGGCGAAGAGCCCCGTGGGAATGCGCGGTCGATGTGCTCACGTGTTCATGAGGCCGGCGGTGGGCGCCGCCGTTACTTGTTTTCGGGATTGGGGCGCAGCCCGGGACGCGTGCATCCCCCGAAGGGAGAAGCCGGGCGCGCATCCGCCTGCGGCTCTCGGAGAGCCGCCGGCCGGACGCACCCGGGTGCGCGCCCGAGTTGTCGAGATCCGCGTACCCGCCCCTGACTTGGACTAGACGGTCCAGTCTATAGTACACTCCGTGGCGTCGTCAACGAGCGGGTCGCCCCTACAGCGAGGTGCCGTGGCCACGTATACGAACTCCCCCGAACCGCGCC
>CAZPFD010000021.1:0-25949 GCA_964585725.1 uncultured Ectothiorhodospiraceae bacterium
CCCCGCCCCGCGGGGCTTGCGACTCCGCTGCACATACCGCCGGGACCCATCTCCAGGGGAGCTCGGCGGCAAGCTTTCCCGGAAATCTGCGATGAACCTTACCACCGCGCTCAGTAGGTCACCCACAGGGGGCGCTTGGACGAGATCACCCCCGTGTACACGCCGATGAAATTGAGCCCGCCGAAGAGGCGCGCGTGCTCGATCTTCATACACCGGTCCATCACCACCTCGAGCCCCGCGCGCCGGGCCATTGCCGCCGCCTCCTCGCTGACGATGCCGAGCTGCATCCACAGCACCTTGGCGCCGACGGCGAAGGCCTCCTCGGCGATGGCGGGGATGTCCCGGGGCGGGCGGAAGCAGTCCACGACGTCGATGGGCTCGCGAATGTCCGTCACGCGCGCGTAGCATCTCTGGCCGAGCACCTCTTCGTAACCCGGGTTCACGGGAATCACGCGATAACCGTGATCGAGCAGGTACTTGGCCGCGAAATTGCTCGGACGATACCACTTGGCCGAGAGACCGACCATGGCGATGGTCCGCGTCTGCTTGAGGATCCGGCGCAGGGCCGGGATGTCGGTGCTGTCGGCCATGGTCACATGCTCCCGGAGTCAATCCCCCCACAGTTTAAGCGCACGGTCGGCGCTGCGGGGAGGGACCCGGCCCGCCATCCCCGTGCGCCCGGCTCCGCTCAGTCGGGTGCTCGCCTGACCCAGACCCGGTTGGTGTGGAACGTGCTCTGGCCGGCCAGATCGGCGAGGACGTCGGAGGTCGTCCAGTTGATGTTGCGCCCCCCGGTGTGCTTGCTCCAGAAGCCCTTGGGGGATGCGGCGACCCCGCGCTGCACGGCGTCGGTGATCAGCGCGCGCAAGGTGCATGCGCCGCGGGCGTTCTCCACGATCACCCGATCGCCCGCGGCGATGCCGCGGCGCTCGGCATCCTCGGGATGAAGCTCGATCACGGGCTCGCCCTCGCGGCGAAGCAGATCCGCCTGGTTGGCGAAGGTGCTGGTGACGAAGTGATGGGCGGCCGGCGTGATGAGCTCGAGCCCTTGAGCGGGCTCGCAGCCGGGCGGCGCCGGGTCGGGATCCGGGTTCGGGGCCCAGGCGGGCAGCGGGTCGGCGCCGTGGGCGATCATGGCTTCGGAGTACAGCTCCACCTTGCCGCTGGGCGTGGGGAAGCGCAGGTCCGCAAACGGCACCGCCGGCTCGATGCTCAGAGGCACCGCACCCTCGCGGCGCAGGCGCTCGAGGGTCACGTCCTGCAGCGCCGGCGTGTGCGCGGCGGTGGCCGCGAGGATCTCGGCGATCACCTGGTCCGGGCTCTGGTGCAGCCACGGCTCGTCGAAGCCGAGCGCCCGCGCGAGCAGCCCCATCACCTCCCAGTTGCTCTTGCTCTCGCCCAGCGGCGGCACCGCGGCGTGGTTGTAGGCGAGCAGGGTGTGGCCGTAGGCGCGGTGCAGGTCGGTGTGCTCGAGCTGGGAGGTGGCGGGCAGCACGATGTCGGCGAGCTCGGCGGTGTCGGTGAGAAACCGCTCGTGCACCACGGTGAAGAGGTCTTCGCGTCTCAGTCCCTGGATCACGAGGCCGGCGTTGGGTGCGACCGCGGCCGGGTTCGATCCGTAGACGTAGAGCGAGAGGATCGGCGGGTCGCGTATCTCCCCGGTGAGCGCGGCGCCCAGGCGGTTCATGTTGACCTTGCGCCCCTTGGGCGGGCAGCCCTCGGAATGGTGCAACGCCGCCCGGTCCCAGCGCACGTAGTCGCTCGTGGAGTACGCCAGCCCCCCGCCGTAGACGCCGTACTGGCCGGTGATGGCGGGCAGCGCGCAGACGGCGCGCACCGATTGCCCCCCGTTGCGGTTGCGGTTGATGCCGTCGGCGATCTTGATGAGCGCGGGGCGGTGGGTCGCGTAGCGACGCGCCAGCTCGATGATGAGGGAGCGGTCCAGCCCGGTGACGGCCGCCACGCGCTCGGGCGCGTAATCGGCGAGGCGCGCGCGCAGGGCCTCCCAGCCGACGGTGTTGGCGCGCAGCCAGGCCTCGTCGTGCAACCCCTCGTCGACGATCACGCGGGCCATGCCCAGCGCCAGCGCGGCGTCCGTCCCGGGGCGCGGCGCCACGTGCAGATCGGCGCTGCGCGCGGTGCGCGTGCGCCGGGGATCGATGACCACGACATAGCAGCCTTCCCGGCGTGCCCGGCGCAGGTGGGGCATGAAGTGCGGTGCGGTGCTCACCGGGTTGTGCCCCCAGATGAACACCGTGCGGCTGGCGCAGACGTGCTCGTAGGGGGGTGAGTGGCGCGCACCGAGCGTGGCCTGCACCGCGGACTCGGCCGCGACGCCGCAGATGGTGCGCAGCAACCGGCTCGCACCCAGGCGATTCCAGAAGCGCGTGTTGCACACCTCCATCTGCACCAGCCCCAGGGTGCCGCTGTAGCTGTAGGGGAGGATGGCCTCGGGGCCGTGGCGTTCGCGGATGTGCTGCCAGCGCTCCGCGATCTCCGCGATGGCCTCGTCCCAGGTGATGCGCTGCCAGCTCGCACCGCCCTTGGCGCCGGCCCGCCGCATCGGGTGGTGCAGCCGGTCGGGGTGGTACACGTGCTCGAGGTAGGGGTTGACCTTGGCGCACAGCCAGCCGGCGGTCACCGGGTGGCTCGGGTCCCCGCGGAAGCGCACGGCCCGCCCGTGCTGCACCTCGGTGAGCACGCCGCAGGTGTCCGGGCAATCGTGCGGACAGACGCCGTAGATCGCTTGCTGGGACATGCTCCTCCGATCGAGTATGAGCACGCAATCTGCGAAGGATAACATCTCCCCGGAGCGGCGCTGACCGCTGCCTTGCGCGCGTCCCCCCCACCCCTTGACGTGCGATATGGTGCATTGCACCATATGCTGCAATGCACAATCAGACACTGCTGCCCCAGGAGATGGTGATGATACGAGAACGTATGGCAAGCTTATCCGCCCGTCCGGGCGCTGCCGAGGAAGGCAGGCTGGACCCGTGGGTGGTCCCCGCCGCAGCGGCTCGCCTGCGGGCGGCGTTCATGGGCCGCGTGCTGCGCCGGCTCGGCCGGCGACTTGCGCGCACCGCCCGTGCGGGCGTCATGGCGCCCGTACGCCGACGGGAACGCGTCGCAACCGAGGCGCCCCGGTGATGAACGACACCCGCGCTTGCGGTGTCGCGGCCTGAGCCGGGCAGGAGAGCAGATTCGAGGACTGCCGTGAAGCCGCTCTGTCTCTACATTGGCAACCGTAACTACTCGTCGTGGTCCCTGCGGGCGTGGCTCGTGCTCAGGCGCACCGGCGCCGCCTTCGATGAGGTGGTGATTCCCCTCGACCGGCCCGACACCCCGGACAAGCTGCGCGCGCACTCGCCGAGCGCCCGCGTACCGGTCCTGATCCACGGGCGCACCACGGTGTGGGAATCACTGGCCATCGCCGAGTATCTCGCCGAACGGTTCCCGACCGCGCGTCTGTGGCCGCGCGAGCCCTCCGCCCGCGCCATGGCCCGCGCAGTGAGCGCCGAGATGCACGCGGGCTTCCCGGCACTGCGCGCCCACATGCCCATGGACATACGGGGTCGCTATCCGGGAGTGGGCCGCACCTCGGAGGTCGCGGCCGACATCGCCCGCATCGTCGATCTGTGGACCGAGTGCCGGCGGCGCTTCGGCGCCGGCGGGGAGTTCCTGTTCGGGCATTTCACCATCGCGGACGCCATGTATGCGCCCGTCGTGAGCCGTTTCCTCACCTACGGGGTGGCGCTCGAGGGCGAGGCGGCAGCCTATCGCGACGCCGTGTGGCGTTGGCCCGCCCTGCGCGAGTGGGTGGAGGCGGCGGCCCGGGAGCCGTGGGTCATCGAAGAGCCGTCCTCCAAGACCCGGATCCTCACCCAGTAGCACCAGGCCCGGGCCGGGGGCCGGTCACGCAGCCGCGCGCGCCCTCGCTGCGGCCGCCACGGCCCCGCACCCGCCTGGCTCACCTCGCGCATCCCTTCCCGAGCGGGCGATAATGCCCGACCACAGCCGCCGGGCGGACGCCGGGCGCCGGACCGGCTGCGACGAGCGCCGCCGCAGGAGCCGTTTCGTGGAAGCCGAGCTCAACATCTTTGCGGTCTGCGTGCTCTTCGCCGGCGCCGCCCTGCTCGCGGCGCTTGCCCTCTTCGCGCGCCAATCGCTGCTCGTGGCTTACATCCTGCTCGGCGGGCTGCTCGGCCCCTCGGGACTGGGCCTGGTCTCGAACACCGGGACCATCCGCGAGATCGGGCACGTGGGGATCATCTTTCTGCTGTTCCTGCTGGGCCTCAACCTGCACCCGCAGAAGCTCCTGCACGGCTTGCGCGCGGCCACGCTGGTTACCTTGCTCAGCTCCCTCGTGTTCGCCCTCGTCGGCTTCGGCGTTTCACGCGCGTTCGGCTTCCCGGTGATCGCGAGCGTGCTCATCGGGCTCACGATGACCTTCTCCAGCACCATCATCGGTCTCAAGCTCCTGCCGACCACGGCGTTGCATCACCGGCACACGGGAGAGGTCATTATCGCGGTGCTGCTCCTCCAGGACGTGCTCGCCATTGCCATTCTGCTGCTGCTCCAGGGACTCGGCACCGAGGGCCTGGTATGGCGTGCGCTGGCGCCGCTCACCCTCGCCCTGCCCGCCATCACGGCCGCGGCTTTTCTCGTCGAACGCTATGTGCTGGTGCCGCTGATGGCCCGCTTCGACAGCATCCAGGAGTACATCTTTCTCACCGCTATCGGCTGGTGCCTCGGGGTCGCGCAGCTCGCCGAGTCCGCGGGTCTCTCCTACGAGATCGGTGCCTTCATCGCGGGGGTCGCCCTGGCCACCAACCGCATCTCGCTGTTCATCTCCGAGCACTTGAAGCCCCTGCGGGATTTCTTTCTGATCATGTTCTTCTTCTCGCTGGGGGCCGGGTTCGAGCTGGCCGTGCTGCCGGAGGTGGCGGCGCCGGCGGCCGTGCTGGCTGCGCTCATGCTGGCCATCAAGCCGCCGGTGTTCAGAATGCTCCTGGTGCGCTCGGGGGAGCCGGCGCCGCTGGCCTGGGAGGTGGGCGTGCGCCTGGGTCAGGGCAGCGAGTTCGCGCTGCTCATCGCCGTGCTGGCCGTTCAGGCGGGCGTTCTCGGCCAGAGCGCCTCCTACGTCGTTCAGGCGGCGACGCTGCTGACCTTCATCGTTTCCTCCTATGTGGTAATGTTGCAGTTCCCGACGCCGATCGCGGTAAGCGACCGTCTCCGCCGGGATTGAGCCCGGTTACAGTGCTTGCCGGCGATCGGCGCCGCGTTCTCGAAATAAAATGAATAAACATTTTTGCCGCGGAACCGATTCATACTCATAGGGAAGTCCATCATGCGGGCGCCGCGGCCTTTCGGGGCCCAGCGTAATCGACCATGCGCCGTCATCGCCACGCCAAGATCATAGCCACCCTGGGTCCGGCGAGCTCGGACCCCGGGATCATCGAGCGGCTGTTTCTCGCAGGTGCGGATGTGTTCCGTCTCAATTTCAGCCACGGGACCCACGCCGAGCACCGCGCGCGGATGGACGCCATCCGTGCGGTGGAGAAGAAGACCGCGCGTCCCATCGGAGTGCTGATGGATCTGCAAGGACCCAAGCTGCGCCTGGGCACCTTTCGCGAGGGTCCGGTCATGCTGGACACGGGACAGGGCTTTCGCTTGGACCTCGACGAAGCACCGGGCGATCGCACGCGCGCGAGCCTGCCGCACCCCGAGGTCTTCCGCGCGCTCAAGCCGGGCGCCACCCTGCTGCTCGACGATGGCAGGCTGCGCCTGCGCGTGGAAAGCTACGGCGAGGATTACGCCGACACCGAGGTGGTGACCGGCGGGGAGCTGAGCGATCGCAAGGGCGTCAACGTTCCGGATGTGGAAGTGCCCTTTGCCGGGCTCACGCACAAGGATCAGCAGGATCTCGACTTCGGTCTCGAGATGGGTGTGGACTGGGTAGCGCCCTCGTTCGTGCAGAACGTCGATCAGCTGCGTGAGCTGCGGGAGCTGATGGGTACCCGCGCGGCCATTCTCGCCAAGCTGGAGAAGCCCGCCGCCATCGAACGGCTCGATGACATCATCGCGCTCTCGGACGGCGTGATGATCGCGCGCGGCGATCTGGGCGTGGAGATGCATCCCGAGCACGTTCCGAGTACCCAGAAGCGTATCGTGAGGGCCTGCCGTCAGGCGGGCAAGCCGGTCGTGGTCGCAACCCAGATGCTGGAGTCCATGATGTGGGCGCCGATCCCGACGCGAGCCGAGGCTTCCGACGTCGCGGCTGCGGTGTATGACGGAGGCGACGCCGTGATGCTTTCCGGAGAGACCGCGAGCGGAAACTACCCGGTGGAGGCCGTGGAGATGATGGATCGCATCATCAAGGACGTGGAGGCCGACCCCTACTACCGGGATCTCAGCGACGCCCAGCATCCCGGCCCGCAGCCGACTACCGCCGACGCCATCTGCGAGGCCATGCGCACGGTTGCGGTGACTCTGCCCATCGTTGCCGTGGTGACCTTCACCAGCTCCGGCTTCACCACCCTGCGCGCCGCCCGCGAGCGGCCGCAAGCCCCGGTCTTGAGCATCACGCCGCACATCGAGACCGCGCGCCGCCTGGCGCTGGTCTGGGGCGTGCACTGCGTGCAGAGCGAGGACATCTCGCGCGTATCGCAGATGGTCAACAACGCCTGTCGCTTCGCGCTGGGCGAGGGCTTCGCCAAGGGCGGGGAGCCGCTCTGCATCATCGCCGGAATGCCCTTCGGGACGGCCGGCACCACCAACCTGCTGCACGTGGCCTGGGTCAAGGAGCCCAAGTCCGGCCGCTGAGCGCGTGCTCGCGCGGGCGGCGGCGACCTCGACCCCCGGGTGGCGGCCGACCACCCGGCGGCGTTAAGCTGATTGCAGGGCGCCCCGCATTTTTCGCTCTTCGCGAATTGGCGTGACATGGCGCCGGCGCGCGCCCGGGGCCCCGGGCATCGCTTCGGTGGACCACCGATGTCCCGGAAATCGGCGAAGAACCCGTCGTTCCCGGCGAGCCGCCCGCGCCGTCGCTCAGGACGAGGCAGATGACAGACGAGCTGAAGACCAACGTGACCCGCGGCCAGACCTGGCAGCGGCTGCTCTTCATTTTGCTTTTCGCCTTCATCTATACCGTGGCGGAGCTGGTCATCGCCGCGGTCGTCATTCTTCAGTTCGGGTTCGAGCTCATCGCCGGTAAACGCAACCGGAACCTGCTCGATCTCGGCGCCAGCCTCAGTCGCTACGCCTACGAGGTGCTGCTGTACGTGACCTACAACAGCGACCAGCGCCCGTTTCCGTTCTCCGACTGGCCCCGGGAGACCCGCCCCGCGAGCGCCACCCGCAAGCGCAGGCGCGCGAGCAGCGCCGGCGGTGCGCGCAAGACCCGCTCCCGCGGCGCCGCGGGCACGGCCGCGCGGGGACCGCGCTCCGACGAAACCCCGTCGTCCTGATAGCCGCCATGTCGCACGCGGCGCCGGCGCCGCCGGCCCGAGCTCTGTGGGTGTTCGGATACGGGTCCCTGATGTGGAACCCGGGATTCACGCCGGTGGAGGCGCGACGCGCGCGCCTGCACGGCCATCACCGGGCGCTGTGCGTGTGGTCGTGGACCTATCGCGGCACGCGCGCGCGACCCGGGCTCGTGCTCGGTTTGGATCGGGGCGGCTCGTGTCTCGGCCGCGCGTTCCGAATACGCCCCGATGAGCAGGCCGCGGTGATGGATTACCTCTACGCCCGCGAGCTGATCAGCAACGTCTACCGGCCGGTGGTGCGCTGCGTGCGCCTCGAGGACGGACGCTGCGTGCACGCTCTTGCTTTCGTGGTCGACCGCTCTCATGCCCAGTACGCCGGAAAGCTTCCGCCGGAGTGCGCAGCCGCCGTGGTGCGAGGTGCGCGCGGCGTGCGCGGGCCGAATCACGAGTACGTGGTCAACACTGCGATCCACCTCCGGGAGCTGGGCGCGCCCTGCCCGATCCTGGACCGGGTGCACGAGCTCCTCGTCGACTCCGCGCGATCTTGACCAAGTGGATTCCGGGGACCGCCGTTTCGTCCTACGACCTCGTACGGGGTCGGCGAGCCCTTGCTCAGGGTTCCGAGGCTGCGCGTATCTCGGCGCGCGGGGCGGGTCTCGCGATTCGACATCCTGTCTCAACGCCCGGTAGCCGCGCGTCCTGCGTAATCAGGAGCGCCATGTGGCTTCACTGGCGGGTGAGCGCACGGAAGCGCGCGCCCAGCAGCACGGTGGCCACGATGCAGCCCACCATTACGCTGAACATGAGTGCGGGCGCGCCGCCCTCCCAGCGAACGCCCAGGATGTATCCGAGCGGCGTCATGACCAGCCAGAAGGCGATCAGATAGCGCAGCGTCGCGGGCCATACATGGCCCGTACCGCGAACCGCTCCCATCAGGATGGCTTGCAGCCCGTCGGGCAGGAGCACCAGCGCCGCCACGCTGACCGTCGCCACCGCCAGCGGCAACACCGCGGGGTCGTCGGTGAACACACCCGCCAGGGTATCCGGTGCGGCGCCCACGAGCACGCCGATGACGGTGAGAATCACCGCGGCGAGGGCAGCGGCGACCCATCCGGCGCGGCGCACGTCGGCGTGCGCACCGCGACCCAAGGCGTTCGCGACCCGCACGCTGGCCGCGGCGGCGAAGCCGATGGAGCACATGAACACCAGCGACGCCACGTTCATCCCCACCATGAGAGCTGCCGCCTGCGTGGCTCCGAGCAGGCCGGCGAACAGGATCATGGCTGAGAAGGCGGCAGACTCGAGGCCGTGGCTCAACCCCATCGGGTAGCCGATGCGGCGCAGGCGCCGGCCGATATCGGCGGCGTCGCGGATGGGCTCGCGCACACCGTAGCCCCGGGGCGCGATCCGAACGAGCACATACCCTGCGATGGCCGTGAACATGAACCAGCGTACGATGCTCGTGGCGAGGGCCGCCCCTTCGGCGCCCATGGGCGGCGCGCCCCAGTGCCCGAAGATGAGCACCCAGTTGAGCGCCGCGTTGAGCAGATTGGCGAAGAACATCACGACCACCCCGGGCAGCGGCCGGTGAATGCCCTCGAGGAAGAAGGTGGTCGCGACGTAGAGCAACAACGCCGGCACACCCCAGCCGAACATGGCGAGCACCCGTCCTCCCCCGCGCGCGTTGTCGGCGGACTGGCCGGTGAGCGCGAGGAAGCCTTCGCCGAGCTGGCACAGAAGCAGCAGCAGCACGCCGACCACCGCGGCGTGCGCCAACGCCACCCGCCAGATCGCGCCGCACTCCGTCGCATGGCCCGCACCCTCCGCCTGCGCGGTGAGCACCGCCGCCCCCATCAGCAAGCCGATACCCACGAGGAGGATGGGAAACTGGGGCGCGCTGGCGAGACTGTAGTAGCCGAGCTGCACGCCGCTCGCATGTCCGGTCATGGCGGTATCGACGGCCGCCACAAGCAGCAGCCCCACGCGCGACACCATCACCGGAAAGGCCAGGCGCAGGGTTGCGCGCGCGTGCTCGCCCAGCGCGAGCGGTGCAGGCGGGGGCGGATACCACAACGCACCCTCGGTCTCGTGCGCCTCGCCCTGCGCTCGGTGCGATCCCTGCTTGTTCACGTACCTTTTCCCACCGGTGCCGTGCGCGTCGAGCGATGTCTCGAGCCAATGGAATAATATTCGCCGTCCAGGGGCACGATGCCCGGCGCCTGCACTACGACCTCCGCAAGGCCGAGGCGCCGTCGCCATGCAGTGCGTGCGCGCCGAAATACGCGGCGCCTTGGAACCCGGAGCAAGGGCTCGCCGTCCCGGAAGGTGATACCAAGTAGGCGCTCAGCGGTCGAAGCGCCGCGACAGGCGCCGGCTGCCGTGCCCCGGCTGGAAGAAGCGCACCGAGCGGCGCTTGAAAGCGGCGATGAGCAGCATGCCGGCGACGAACCCGCCGATGTGCGCGAAGAAGGCGACTCCGCCCCCGCTGGTATCGGCTAAAGCCGAGCTCAGAAGCTGGAACACGAACCAGAGCCCGAGCACCCACACAGCCGGCAGGCGTACGAGCTGCAAGAAGAATCCGAGCGGAATGAGCACGAGCACGCGCGCATGCGGGTACAGCAGCAGGTAGGCGCCGAGCACGCCGGAGATGGCGCCGCTTGCGCCGATCATCGGCACCTCCGAGTCGGGATAGATGAAGGCCTGGGTCAGCGCGGCCCCGATCCCGCACAACAGGTAGAAGATGACGAAGCGGCCGTGCCCCATGGAGTCTTCGATGTTGTTTCCGAAGATCCACAGAAACAACATGTTGCCGGCAAGGTGCATGAGCCCGCCGTGCAGGAACATGGACGTGATGAGCGTGGCCTCGGGCGGGACCAGGGCGAGCTCCGGCGGCAGCTCGGCTTCGCCGAAGAGCACGACAGGTATTACGCCCAGGCTGTACACGATGCGCTGGTAGCCGCCGCTGCCGAGGGAGATCTGCCAGAAGAAGATGAGCACGCACGCGGCGATGAAGCTGACCGTCACGACGGGGCGTATGTGGGTCGGGTTGTCGTCGTGCAGGGGGATCATGAATCGCGGGGCACGTGCGCGGATGGCTACGGTATTCTACTGAGCCATCCGGGGTTTCGCACACGGCGCGCCTGCTCGGCGGGGGAGCGTGGGCTGCAGCGCAGCCGGGACCGGGCGAAGCCCTTCCGCCGGCGGCGGGTGTCTTCGGCAGGTGCCTGCGGGTGAGGGTGTCCGATGCATTGCTCGGCGCCCTGGTCATGGCGCTCTGGGGCTTCAATCTCGTGGCGGCCAAGCTCGGTATGCGCGAGCTCCCGCCCATCTTCCTGATTGCGCTGCGTTTCGCCCTGGTCGCGCTCATGCTGGTGTGGTTCGTGCGCCCGCCGTGGGAGCGAATGGGCCGAATACTCGCGCTCTCCGTGACGCTCGGTGGGTTGCACTTCAGCCTGATGTTCACGGGTCTGGCGCGGGTCGATGCCAGCACGGCGGCCATCGCCATTCAGCTCCAGGTCCCGTTCGCCGCGTTGCTGGCTGCCTGGGTGTTCGGCGATCGGCTCGGATGGCGCCGCCTCTCCGGCATGCTCGTCGCATTCCTCGGGGTCGCGCTCATCGCCGGTACGCCGCGGGTCAGCCAAAGCCTCGACGGACTCGGGCTGGTGCTCGCGGCGGGCTTCGTGTGGGCGGTGGCCGCGATCCAGATCAAGCGCCTGGGGCCCATCAACGGTTTCGCGCTCAACGGGTGGGTGGCGCTGTTCGCCGCGCCCCAGCTTTTCCTCGCCTCGCTGCTGGTGGAGGGCCCGCATTGGGAGGCACTCGCCCGAGCCACCTGGATGGGCTGGGGCGCCATACTCTACATGGCCGTGCTGGTGACCATCGTGGGTTACGGGCTGTGGTACCGGCTGCTCGCGCGCTACGACGTCAACCAGGCGATGCCCTTCACGTTGCTGGTGCCTGTCTTCGGCGTGCTCTCGGGAGTGCTCGTGCTCGGCGAGCCGCTGACGTGGCAGATGCTGATCGGCGGCGTGCTGACGCTCACGGGCGTGGCCCTCATCGTCCTGCGGCGCCCGGCCTTGCTGCCGCGCCCCGCCGCGGGCGTGACCAAACCGCAGCATCCCGCGCGCGGCGAGACCGCCGATTGATGTGCAACGGCGAACGCCCTGCTTGATCCGCGTCAGGATGCTTCGGTCGAAGCGCACCAGTCCGCGCGTGCGCAATCCGGGCAATGCCGCGGCTTCGAGGTGGGTGACATCCGCGGCGCTTTCACCCTCGAGAGGCCGATGTAGCGGCGCACGCCGGCCTCAGCCGTCCGGCGGTGCGAGCTGCACCTTCACCCAGCGGGCGGTGCCGGGTCGTTGCGGGCCGAGCGCGCGCACCTCGGCTTTGAGGCCCTCCGCGGTCAGATCGGTCAGCGCGGAGAGCGTCGCATCCGCCGTGGTCTGTCCGAGCCGCGAGCGATCGAGCCAGATGTAGGTCGCCCCGGTGACCTGAAAGCGACGCACGCCCGAGTCCACCCTGAGCGTCACGGTCCCCTCGCCCGCGTCCACCGCCACCAGGGTGCCGACGGTGGTCTGTGGGTCGGTCAGCTGCGGATACGCGCCCACGGGGATGTGGCGCTCCGTCATCTCCTGAGCGTGCGCCCCCAGCGCGAGGAGCAGCGGGGCGGCTATGCACAAACGGGCGAACCACTTCATGCTCTTTACCTCGCGCCTGCGGGTCACGGGCTCGTGCGCACGAGCTCGGCTCTCGCGTGCTCGAGCTCGGCGATGGAGCGTTGCGAGAGACGTCTTTTTCGGAAGAGGCTGCCCCGGGCCTTTCGAGCGAGCTCGTGCGCGCGCTGGAGGTGCATGACGGCCTGGGGGTGAAGCCCCGCTCCTTCGAGCACCATGATACCGTCGTCGATCTCGAAGGCGGCGAGACGCAGTTGCTCGTCGCTGTTGCCGAAGAGGGGAAAGCGCTCGCCCAGCGCACCCTGAACCAGCTCGATGCCCGAGCGGATGTTCTCGAGGGCGTTGATTACCCTGAGAAACGCGGCCACCGCCACCACCTGCGTCGCCTCGAGGCGGATGCCGACGCCTTCGGGATCGAGGCCGGCGAGGAACTGGCCGGCCGGCGACTCGTTGAAGGCGTCGCCGTTGTAGAAGGCCACCGCTCCTTCGATGGTCTCGATGGCGTTGTTGTGGAAGAACGGCCCGGTATCGGCGGCCTCCACCAGAGTGGGCGTGTTGAAGGTGCCGTCCCCGGGCACCCCGAAGCCGTCGTCGGGAGGGACGCGTTCGCCGATCTGGTCGATCGGCTGGTCGGCCAGCTCTTCCACGCCCGTATCGAAGTTGGCGTTGCCGAGGTCCTGCCCGCCGAGGGAGGCGTTGGCGCCCGCATTGCGGTGGCAGATATTGCATTTGCCGAGGGAGTCGTCGAGGAAGATCTCCTGTCCTCGAGCCGCCACCGTGCCGCGCAGGGGCAGGGGCAGCTCCAGCTCCTCCTGCCGCCCGAGGGCGAGCTGAAACGCTTCCAGCGCCTGCAACTCTTCCTCGGTCGGCAACCGGAAATCGACCCCGGGGACGCGGTTCAAGGTGAGGGGGAAGTGCTGGATCACGGCGCCGATGGCGAACGCTTCCAGGCTGCCGTCGCGCGGCGCGCCGTCGCCGGACCATCCGGTGCGCGGTCCGTTCGGGCTGTCCACCGAGGTGCGCAGCGCAAGCGTGTGCGGTACGCCGCGCTGCGTGAACACGTTCTCGAGATCGGCGAATCCGTCGAGGTTCTCGAGGATCAGCGCGAATGCCCGCATCAGGCGCGGGTTCTCGAAGTTGCGCTCGAGCGCCGGCACGAACTCCGCCGCGAAAAGCGGGTCGTCATCCGGTAGCGTGGCGATGAAGCTCGGATCGATGGTGAAGTTGTTCTCGGCCGGATGGCAGGTCCCGCACGTGCGGCCGTTGCCCGCGAAGGTTTCGTTGAAGAAGATCTCGCGCCCCTGCGCCGCCAGCTCTTCCTGGGGCGTCGGAGCGGGGGGAGTGGTCTGGCAGGCCTGCAGGTAAACGACGGTCGACGCCGCCACCGCCACCGCGAGCAACCACCCGGGCGGGCGCGCCCCGACGAGGGTCCGTGCCATCTTGTCCTCCTTGCTGCTCCCTTGCGGGCAGACCGGGCGGGCCGCTGCCCTTATCATTTGGTCCGCCCCACCGGCGCCATGCATTGAAGAGGCCGATGGCGGAAGGATTATACGGAGCGCTGCCCGAGGGTTTTTGTGACGCCGTTCTCAGTACCGGCGCGCGGGCGCGAGCGCGTGGGTGAAGCGACCGTGGCGCCACGCCGCGCCGGCCGGTGCCTGCGCGCGCCCGGCGCCCGGCGGCGCTGGCAAAGTCCCGTATCACAGGCGATCATGCGACGTGCAACGGTTCTCTGGCTCGCTTACTGCGGCATTCATGCGTGCATGGCGGCTGATCTGGATTTGCAGGGACATCGAGGGGCGCGCGGGCTCAAGCCCGAGAATACCCTCGCGGCCTTCGCCGAGGCGCTCTCCCTGGGCGTGAGCACGCTGGAGATGGACGTGGGACTCAGCAAGGACGACGTCGTCGTGGTGAGCCACGACCCGCGGCTCAACCCGGACATCACGCGGGGCCCCGACGGCGAGTGGGTGCGCGCCCCGGGCCCGGCCCTGCGCGAGCTCACGTGGGCCGAGATCCAGCGCTACGATGTGGGTCGCATCCGCCCGGGCACCGACTACGCGCGCCGTTTCCCGTACCAGCAGCCGGTGGACGGGGCGCGCATTCCCGCATTGTCGGAGGTGTTCGCATTGACCGAGCGCGCCGGCAACCGCAGCGTGCGCTTCAACATCGAGACCAAGCTGAGCCCGCTGGAGCCCGGCGCCGCGGCGCAGCCGGCGTTCTTCGCGCAACGGCTGATCGAGGCGCTGCGCGCCGCCGGTGTGGCACGGCGTGCCAGCATTCAGTCCTTCGACTGGCGCACACTGCAACACGTGCAGGCGGTTGCCCCGGAGATCGTCACCGTGTATCTGACGGCGCAACAGTCCTGGCAGGACAACCTCCGCCGGGGGCAGCCCGGCCCCTCGCCGTGGACTGCGGGTTTCGACGTGGACGACTACGGCGGCTCCATCCCCCGGCTGATCGAGGCCGCGGGCGGCGGCGTGTGGTCCCCGTACTTCCGCGAGCTCACGGCCGCCGCGTTGGCGGAGGCCCGGGCGCGGGGTCTTCGCGTGATCGTGTGGACGGTCAACGATGGCGCCGAGATGCGCCGATTGATGGACCTCGGGGTGGACGGCATGATCACCGACTACCCGGACCGCCTGCGCGCGGTGATGCGCGAAGCGGGTATGACGCTGCCGACGGCGACGCCGGTACGCTGATGAGCGGGCAGCAACCCGAGCGCCGCCTGCCCGAGACCGTGCGCCCCCGGCGCTCGCCGTTGCAGCGCGCGGTCATCCTCATCGCGGGCTGGCTGTTCATCGTCCTCGGCGTGCTCGGGCTGTTCCTGCCGGTGCTGCAGGGCCTGTTGTTCCTGGCCATCGGGCTCTCCCTGCTTTCGCTGGAGTCGAGCTGGGCGCACCGGCACCTCCATCGGCTGCGCGCCCGCTATCCGAGATTCGCGCGCACCGCCGACCAGGCGCGTGCGCGCTACGAGCAGGTCGCGCGCCGTATCCGCAACAACTGGTGAGTAATGCAGGCGAAGCTAAGTATAGAGGCGGACCTGGGCCGGGACGACGATGTCCATGGCGACGGGAAGGTGGTCCGAGTAGAGCCAGTGAGGGATGTAGTTGCGTTCGACGTGAATGTCCGCGGTCACCAGGATGTGATCGATATGCCAGCGCGGGCGCCAGCTCGGAAAGGTGTTGCGCCGCTCCGGTACCGGCTGCAGCTTCGTGTGCCGCAGCAGGCGGCGCATCTCCAGGCTTCGAGCGCTGCAGTTGAGATCACCCATCAGAATGACGTGGGGGTACTCGTTCACCAGCTCGCTCAGAAAGCTCATCTGCCGCAGGCGTGTGCGTTTACCGAGAGCGAGGTGCATGATGAACAGCGCCAGCGAGTCCGCTCCCGAGCCGAAGCGCGCCAGCAGCGCGCCGCGCCCGCGCAGCCCGGGCAGCTTGTGATCCACGATCTCGTGGGGGATGAGGCGTGACAGCAGGCCGTTGCTGTGCTGGGTGACCTTGCCCATGCGGCGATTGGTCTGGTGGTACCAGTACGGAAAGCCGCCTTTCCAGGCGAGGTATTCGGTCTGGTTGATGAACCCCGTTCGCAGGCTGCCCGAGTCGATCTCCTGAAGGCCGACGATGTCGAACCCGCTCAGCGCAGCGCCGATGCGATCCAGGTTCTCCCAGCGATCCGCGCAGGGAAGGACGTGCTTCCAGGCGTGGGTGACGTAGTGGCGGTAGCGGGCCGAGGAGATGCCCGTCTGGATGTTGTAGCTCAGCACCCGCAGCTTGTGACCCGCCGCGACCGCCGGCACGCCGTTCTGCCAGGCTGATGCGGTGGATTCCCGTTCGGTGCGGCTGGATGAGACGGGTGAGTCCATGAGCAGTTGGTTATTGTACCCCGCGCGGAACCCGTCGTTTTATCGGCATCCCTTGGGGCTCGATTGATGCGGAGGGTGGAGCTTTTTATTCTCCTGCGCCTTGTATCAGACCTGGTGGTTGAACATCAAGCATCCTCTGCCGGGGGCGGCGATGGCGGGGGTTCGGGACGGGTCGCTATCATCGCCGCTGTGCCACGGGAGACGCGTCGCCCATGAGACGGTTCCTGCGGATCGCGGGGGCGCTCGCCGGCGCCGTGCTGCTGATCGGCGTCGCCGCCGCCGTGGCCGTGCCGCATCTGGTGGATCTGCACGCGTACGAGGACGAGCTCAGCGCAGCCGTGCACGCCCGCACCGGACGCCATCTGCGCGTCGAGGGCGAGGCGAGGCTCACTCTTCTGCCCTGGCCGGGCGTGGACGCGCGCCGGGTGGTGCTGGGTAATCCGCCCGAGTTTCCGCAGTCCGCTTTCGCACGGGCCGAGCGCATCCGGATACGCCTGCAGCTGCTTCCGCTGCTGCTCGAAGGCCGGCTGGTGACACGCCGGGTGCGCATCGGCGGTCTGCACCTGGGGCTGCGACGCAACGCCGCGGGGGCCGTGAACTGGAGCGGGCTGCTTGCGGCCCGGGGCGGGGCCGGGGAGGACCGGGGCGTCGTGCCCGGGCTCCTTTCCGGGCACCTCGAAGTCAGTGAAGCAAGTGCTCACTTACAGGACTCGGTCACCGGCAGGGAATACAGGATCATCAACCTGCACCTGGAAAGTGGACCCGTGGGCGCCTCCCCCAGCCCCGTGACGCTGGCCTTCGATATGCGCGCCGGGGCGCTCGCCGGGCACATCAGCGCCAGCGCGGGGCTCGTGCGCGCGGCGGCCGACGTGTACCGGCTGCGCGACGCCACCGTGCACGCCGCCCTGGAAGGGTCCGGTGGAGCCCGGCCCACGCGTTTCACGCTGTCCACCGAGGCGGAGCTGGACGCGGCCGCAGGCATCCTCGAGCTCGGCGAGCTGCGCCTCGAGGTGCCCGAGGTGCGTATCGTCGGCGTGCGCGCCGAGGCCACCGCTCGCGCCCGCGGCGCCTTGCGTCTGGAGCGGGGTTCGTTGCAGCTCGACGGTATGGAGCTCTCGGCCAATCTGTTCGGCCCGCGCATTCCGGGCGGCGCCACCGAGATGACGGCCCGCGGAGGGTTCGATCTGGATCTGCGCCGGGGCACCGTGCAGGGACGTGATCTGCGGCTCAGGCTGCCGGCCCTCATCGGCCGCGGGATAGCCGGCAACGCCACCGTGCACGCCGAGGTCGCGGGGGATTTGGCGCGAGGCACGTTCTCGATGGATCCGCTCAGCGTCGCTGTCGAGCTCGGTGGTGCGCGGGTGCCCGGGGGCGTTCTGTCCGTGCGCGCGGACGCGCGCCTGGAGGGCGAACTGAGAACGCCGCGCCTGAGCGCCACTGCGCTGCATGTGGCAGGCGCAGGACTCGATGCGCGCGGAGCGCTGACCGTCATCGGGCCCTGGGGGGATCCGCACGTCGACGGCACCTTGCGCATCGCACCGTTCGCGCCCAGGATGATTCTGGGGCGCTTCGGTGGCGGTGTTGAGATCGACACCCCCGACCCGCACGCCCTGAGCGAAGCGGCGCTGGTGACCGAGATCAGCGGCGCGGGCACGGCGTTGCGATTCTCGCCGCTCCTGCTTCGGGTGGACGGCAGCGAGATCCGCGGCAGCGTCGCCCTCTCCCACCGGGACGAGCCCGCAGTGCGCTTCGAGCTGGCCTCGGAGGACGTGGATCTGGACCGTTACCTGCCCGTGCGCGTGCGCCGGAGCGGGCCGGCAGACGCGGGGACGGCGACGACGGCCGAGGCGGGCGCGCATCTCGTTGGAGCTTTGCGGGCTCTGAGCGTCGCCGGAAGGCTGCGAATCGGAACGGCCCGCCTTGCCGGGGCGGTCATGCAGGACGTCGAGATCGAGGTGGGCGAGTCTGCCCGCGATGTGGCCCTGCCCGTCCTCATGGGGATGTCGGCGCCTCGGGGCGCTCCCCATCCATGAGCGCCTCCGGATCCGGCCCGCCCGCGGCGCGCGCGTTCGGATTGCCGGACGCGGCGGCGTTGCGGCGCGGACGTCTTGCCCGGCTGCGCGCCGAGATGGCGGCGCGGGACTGTGCCGCCTGCGTGCTCCTCGACCCCGTGAACATCCGCTACGCCAGCGGCGCGCGCAACATGCAGGTGTTCATGCTGCGCAACCCGGCGCGCTATCTGTTCGTGGCGCTGGAGGGGCCGGTGATCCTGTTCGAGTTCGAGGGCTGTCACCACCTCGCGCAGGGGCTCGAGACCATCGACGAGGTGCGCCCGGCCGTCACCGTGTCCTACGTGGCGTCGGGGCCGCACCTTGCGCAGAACGGGCGAAGGTGGGCCGCCGAGATCGCAGCGCTGGCGCGGCGCTACGGCGGGGGCAACCCGCGCATCGGGATCGAGCGCGTCAACCATCGGGCGGCCGAGGCGCTCGCCGCCCACGGCCTCGACATCATCGATGCCCAGGAGCCGGTGGAGCGTGCACGCGCGCGCAAGGTGCCGGAGGAGCTGGACTGCGTCCGGGCCTCGCTCGCGGTGGTCGAGGCGGGCGTGGCGCGCCTGCGCGAATCCATGCGCCCGGGGCTGAGCGAGAACGAGCTGTGGTCGATGCTGCACGCGCACGTGATCAGCCACGACTGCGACTACATCGAGACGCGTCTGCTGAGCTCGGGCGAGCGCACCAACCCCTGGTTTCAGGAGAGCGGGGCCCGGATCATCAGGCACGGGGACCTGGTCGCGCTCGATACCGACGTGGTCGGCGTGCACGGGTACTACGCCGACTTCTCGCGCACGTTCCTGTGCGGCGGCCGCCGGCCGAGCGCCGAGCAACGCCGCCTCTACCGCCTGGCCTGGGAGCAGGTGCACCACAACACGAACATTCTGAAGCCGGGCATGAGCTTCCGCGAAATCGCCGAGAAAGCGTGGCCGATCCCCGAGGAGTTCGCGCCCAATCGCTACTTCGTGCTCGCCCACGGCGTGGGGATGACCGGCGAATATCCCTATGTTCTGCACGCGCAGGATCTCGACGCCCACGGCTACGACGGCGTGCTCGAGCCGGGCATGACGCTCTGCGTCGAGTCTTACATCGGTGCCGCGGGCGGGCGGGAGGGCGTCAAGCTCGAAGACCAGGTGGTGGTGACAGAGACCGGCGTGGAGCGCCTCACGTCCTTCCCCTACGAGGAGGATCTGCTCGGGCGCGAGATGTGAGGATCAGAAACATCGTCGCGGGTTACGCCGCCCGAGTGAGCTCCGAGTGCGCGTCGTCGAGGGCGCGCTCCAGGCGATCGAAGATATCGTCGACCTCGGCGTCGGTGACGATGAGCGGCGGGCAGATGGCCACGGCGTCGAGCGGCAGCGGGCGCAGGATGAGCCCGCGTCCGAGCGCCTTGGCGAACGCAAGCTTGGCGGCGCCGCGCTCGGCCGGGTACTGCTCCTTGGTATCCTTGTCGGCCACGAGCTCGACGGCGCCGATCAGCCCCACCCCGCGCGCATCGCCCACCAGGGGATGCTCGCCCAGCATGCGCAGGCGCTCCTGAAAGCGCGGGCTCACCGCGCGCACGTGCCCCAGCGTGTCGCGCTCCTCGTAGATGCGAAGTGTCTCCAGCGCCACCGCCGCCGAGACCGGATGCCCGCCGTAGGTGTACCCGGTGCCGAAGATGCCGAGCTTGCGGCTCTCGTCGAGCAGCGCCTGGTAGACGCGATCCGAGATCATCACCGCGCCGATGGGCAGGTAAGCCGAGGAGAGCTGCTTCGCGCAGGTGACGATGTGCGGCCGGATGCCGTAGGTCTGCGAGCCCCACATGTTGGCGGTGCGCCCGAAGCCGCAGATGACCTCGTCCGCGATCATCAGCACGTCGTAGCGCTCGAGCACCGCCTGCACCTTCTCGAAGTAGGTGGCCGGCGGGGGCATCACGCCCCCGGCGCCCATCACCGGCTCGGCGATGAAGGCGCCGACCGTGTCCGGTCCCTCGGCGCGGATGAGGGCATCCAGGTTGTCGGCGAGGCGCGTGGCGAAGGCTTCCTCGCTCTCGCCCGGCTCGGCGTAGCGGTAATAGCACGGCGTGTCCGTGTGCAGGAACCCCGGGCGGGGCAGATCGAAGTCGTCGTGCACCATGGCCAGGCCGGTCAGGCTGGCCGCGGCCACGGTCACGCCGTGGTAGGCACGCCGGCGCGCGATGATCTTCTTCTTGTCGCGGCGCCCGAGGGCGTTGTTGTAATACCAGACGAGCTTGATGGCGGTGTCCACGGCCTCCGAGCCGGAGTTGACGAAGAAAGCCTTCGCCATGGGCTCGGGGGCGATTTTGATCAGCGCCTCGGCGAGCTCGATCACCGGCTGGGTGGAACGATGTGCGAAGAGATGCGAGTAGGGGAGGACCTCGAGCTGGCGCGTGGCCGCCTCCACCAGCCGCTTCTCGCTGAAGCCGAGGGACGTGCACCACAGCCCCGCCAGCCCTTCGATGTAGCGGTTGCCTTCGTCGTCCCAGACGTAGATCCCCTCACCGCGCGTGATGGTGAGCGGGCCCTGCTGTTCGTGGACGGCCAGGTTGGTGTACGGATGCAGCGTATATGCGACATCCCTCGCCGCTAGCGAATTCGGGGCGTATGTCATTTCCTCACTCCTCGGTCGTGCCGCGACGCCGCCGGCAAGTTGCGTGCGGCTGGCGCTACACCGCGTTGCGCTCCTCCGTCGGCGTTCTGCCGAAGTGTTCCCGATAGCACTTGGTAAAGTATGACTGAGATTCGAAGCCCGAGGCCAGGGCCACGCTCAGGATCGACATGCCGGTCTGGATGAGCAGGATCCTGGCGTGTTGCACCCTCAGCCGCAAGTAGTAGCGGCGGGGCGCGCATTTCAGGTACTTGCGGAACAGTCGTTCGAGCTGGCGCGCGGAGAGCCCGATGCGAGCCGCGATCTCGCCCGGCGTGAGGGGCGATTCCAGATTCGCGCGCATGATGTTGATGGCGGCGGCGAGCTTGGGAGACTTCACACGCAGGCGCACCTGCTCCGCCATGCGCTGCTCGTCGCCCGGCGTGCGCACCCGATCGTGTATGAACTGATTGGACACCGCGGTCGCGAACTCGACGCCGTGCTCGACACCGATGATGCTGAGCATCATGTCCAGCGCCGCGGTTCCGCCGGAGCAGGTGAAGCGCTGGCGATCGATCTCGTACACGCTGCCGGTGACCTCGAGGTGCGGAAAGGCTTCGCGCAGGGCGGGGATGTTCTCCCAGTGGATGGTGCAGCGGTAACCGTCGAGCAGCCCGGCCCGGGCCAGGATCCACGTGCCGGTGCTGATGGCGCCGATGGCGATGCCGCGCCCCGCCTGCTCGTGCAGCCAGGCCATGGCCCGGCGATCGTCGAAGGAGTCGACGTCGAGCCCGGCGCACACCAGCACCGCGTCGGGCCAGGTGGTGGGCGCCAGGTCTTCGTCCGCCACCACCGGGATGCCGCTGCTCGCCGCTACCGGCTCTCCGTTCGCGCAGTACAGGCGCCAGACGTAGAGCGCGCGACCGCTCAGCCGGTTCGCCGCGCGCAGGGGCTCCAGCGCCGCGGTGAAACCCATCATCGCGAAACGGGGAACCAGCAGGAAAGCCAGACGCCTGGGCGCCTTCGGCGATGCCCGGCCGATCACGTCGCCCGTGCTCCGGTTCGGATGTCGTTTCGATACTAACACAGCCGGGAGCGCGGCTTTCGAGCGCAGTTTTTTTCAGGGGAAACAGCCGGGATCCGCCGGCGCCCGCGTGTCGCCTGTGTGACAGGGCGGGCGCCGCCGCATGGCCGGCGGCCGGGATCACGCGAGGCCCCGCAGGGCGTCGAGCAAAGCGTCGACCTCGTCCTCTGTGTTGTAGTAGTGGGGCGCCGCGCGCACCAGGTGCGCAATGCCACGGGCCTGCATGTCGAGGAGCGTCGAGGGCGCGCTCGATACCGAGAGATTGAACCCCTGCTCCCTCAGGCGCGCCGTGATCTCGCTGGGATCGCGCCCCGCGAGGGTGAAGCTGACGATGGCGCACGGCTCGCGTCCGAGGTCGTGCACGCGCGCGCCCGGTATCGCGCGCAGCCCCGCACGCAGCCGCTGCGCGAGGCAGCGGGCGCGGCGCTCGATGGCCTCGAGTCCCCACCCCAGGGCATAGTCCGCGGCCACGCCGAGCCCCAGGAGCGCCGCTACGTTGAACTCCCAGTTCTCGAAGCGGCGTGCATCCGCGCGCATGGTGTAGCTCTCGGGCCCGGTCCACTGCGCCGCCCGCAGGTCGAGCCACGGCGGGTCGAGCGCCTCCACGAAGCTCCGGCGGACATACAGAAAGCCCGTGCCCCGGGGGCCGCGCAGGAACTTGCGCCCGGTGGCCGAGAGCAGGTCGCAGCCGATGGCCTCGACGTTCACCGGCATCTGGCCCACCGACTGGCAGGCGTCGAGCAGGAAGGGTACGCCGGCCTCGCGGGCGATGCGCCCGATGGCCGGCGCCGGGTTGACCAGCCCGCCGTTGGTGGGTACGTGGGTGACCGCGATGAGCTTCACCCGCTCGTCGAGGCGCCCCGCCAGGGCGCGGGTATCGAGCTGCCCGCTCTCGTCGTTTGGCACGGGCTCGATGGAGACGCCGTGCCGGCGAGCTACGTGCAGGAAATTGAGGTAGTTCGATGCGTACTCGGCCATGGCGGTGAGGATGCGATCGCCCGGGCGGAAGCGAAGGCCGGCGAAGGCCGTGTTCCAGGCGACGGTGGCGTTCTCGAGCAGCGCGATCTCTTCGGTGCGGCAGCCCATGAGCTGCGCCAGCGACCCGTACACGCCCTGGATATCGTCCGCCACCGCATCGGCCGCCTCGTAGCCCCCCATCCGCGCCTCGCGATCGATGTGGCCTTTGACCGCCTCGATGACCGGCAGCGGCATCAGGGCCGCGCCGCAGTTGTTGAAGTGCTTGACGTGGGCGCAGCCGGGGGTCTCTGCGCGCGCCCGTGCCACGTCCATCGCGCCGGTTCCATTCTTGTCGCTCATCGCCTTCTCGGGCACGGATCCATGTCGGGTCCGGAAATATGTCAGATTTTGACAGGCTTCGCTAAAAAAACAGATCTGTCCCATCTGTCCCCTTTCTTAACGAAACTTTACACGGCGGACAAAGCCGGGCAACAAGGTTCGCGTATCGTTCGTTCGACAAACGCAAGCGTTCGGTTTCCAGTAGAAGGAGTCATTCGATGAACGAACGAGAACACGACGCCCAGCAACCGCGCCGCGGCACATGCCGGCTCGGGCGCCGGGCGCGCTTCGGGATCGCCGGGGCGGGTCTGGTCGCGGCGGGCGCCCTCGTCGGCGCCCTCGCCACGGCCGCGGTGACGGTGTCGGCGCACGGAGGCTTTCGCCACCACAGCGCCGCGAACGTGGAGGAGGCGCGCGAGTATGCGGCGTTCAAGGTCGGGCGCATGCTCGAATCGGTGGAGGCGACGCCGGAGCAGTCGGAGCGGGTCAGCGCCATCGTCGCCGATCTGGTGGAGACGCTGCACCCGCTGATTCGGCAGCACCGTCAGAACCGGCGTGCGCTGATGCAGGAGCTCGCCCGGCCGGAGGTCGATTCCGCAGCGCTGGAGACCTTGCGCCGGGCTGAGCTGGAGCTGTTCGAGACGGGCTCCGCGGAGCTGGTGAGCGCGCTGAGCGCGGCGGCGGAGGTGCTGACCCCCGAGCAGCGCCAGGCGCTCATCGAGCACCGCCGGGGACGCTTCCGGCACTGAGCGCCGGCGCGTAAGCTAGCGCCGGGCGGGACGGTTTGAGCTCGAATGCCGTCCTGCCCGGTGTTTCTGTCCCGCGGCGAGCGTGACGTCCGTTGCCAGCGCGCATCCTGATGATCGAGGACGACCAGAGTCTCTCCGCCATGCTGGCGGAGTACCTGGCCGGCATGGACATCACGCTTACCGCTTGCCCCACTGCGCAGGCGGGGCTCGCCGCGCTCGCGGACGGGGGCTACGACGCGCTCATCCTCGACGTGATGCTGCCGGACCTCGATGGCTTCGAGGTATGCCGGCGCGTGCGGGCGCTGTCGGACATTCCCGTATTGATGCTCACCGCGCGCGGCGACGAGATGGACCGCATCGTCGGTCTCGAGCTCGGCGCCGACGATTACCTGCCCAAGCCCTTCAATCCGCGGGAGCTGCTCGCCCGCCTGCGCGCCATCCTGCGCCGGCGGCGCGGGGATGCGGCCCCTCGGATCCCTGGCCTGCGCTTCGGCCGGGTGGAGATCGATCGCGACCGGCGGGTGGTTCGGGTGGGCGGCGAGGAGCGCATCCTCACCGCGCACCAGTTCGACATCCTGGCGGCCCTCGCCGAGAACGCCGGCCGGGTGATGTCGCGCGAGGCGCTGATGAGTCGCGTGCGCGGGGAGGCGTTGGAGGCCTTCGACCGCAGCATCGATGTGCACGTCTCGCGCATTCGCGCCGCCATCGAGGACGATCCGAAGCGCCCGCGCCGCGTGCTCACCGTGCGCGGGGCCGGCTACGTGTTCGCCCGAGAGCAGGACTGATCGATCCCGCCATGCGACGGCTGTACCTGCAGATCTATCTCGCCTTCGTGGGCATGGTGGTTCTGTTCGGCGTGCTGGCCGCAGCCACGTGGTGGTTCCTGCACGACCACACGCCCCAGCGCCAGCGGCTCGCGGGCATGGCCCAGGTGTTGAGCGAATGGCTTCCGGGCCCGGACCGGCCGCGGCGCGAGGTGGAGGCTGTGCTCGAGCGATTGCACCGCCGGCTCGACGTGGATCTCGCCGTGACCGATTCGGACGGCGCCCTGGTGGCATCGGCGGGGGCGCCCTTGCGCCCGCTCGATCCGGCGCGCGCCCGCGGCGGCTGGCGCCGCGGGCGGGGCGGCGTATGGTATCTGCGCCTGCCGCTTGCGGACGGGCGCTGGCTGAGTGCGCGCTGGACGCCCGAGCGGGCCCCGCGCTGGCCGTGGATCCTGGGCTTGCTCGCTCTCGCCGCCGCCGTCGGTGCCTACCCCCTGGCCCGCCGCATTACCGGCCGCCTGGAGCGCCTGCAGTCCGGTGTGGAGGAGCTCGGCTCGGGGGATCTATCGGCCCGCGTGCAGGTGGAGGGGCGCGACGAGGTGGCGGAGCTCGCGCGCAGCTTCAACCGCACCGCGGATCGCATCGAGCAATTGGTCAACGCGCAGCGCGACGTCCTTGCGGGCGCATCCCACGAGCTGCGCACGCCGCTCACGCGCATCCGCATGGCGGTGGAGCTCCTGGCGGGCGAGGACCGGCCCGAGCTGCGCGCGCGCGTCGCCCGCGACATCGCAGAGCTCGACGAGCTCATCGAGGAGCTGCTGTTCGCGAGCCGGTTGCAGGCGGGGGCGGTGGTGCATGCGGAGGAGGTGGATCTGCTCGCGCTCGCGGCGGAGGAAGGGGCGCGGGTCGACGCCCGGGTGAGCGGGGCTCCGGTCCAGGTGCGCGGCGACGCCCGCTGGCTGCGTCGCATGCTGCGCAACCTGTTCGAGAACGCACGCCGCCACGGCAAGGGGGCGGCCGTCGAAGCCACGGTGGAAGCGCTTGCGAGCGGCGCTGCGCAGGTGGCGGTGGAGGATGCGGGACCGGGTGTTCCCGAGGGCGAGCGCGAGCGCATCTTCGAGCCCTTCTATCGGCCGCCCGGCACCCGCGAGGCGGATGAGCACGGCGTGGGCCTGGGGCTGTCCCTGGTGCGCCAGATCGCGGAACGCCACGGCGGCGGCGCGCGCTGCCTGCCCCGCGCGGGCGGCGGCACGCGCTTCGAGGTGTGGCTCCGCTGCTGAACCTGATCACCCGGGAGGCTCAGATATCATCTGCGGGTCGGCGACCTCTTGCTCAGGGTTCCGAGGCTCCGCGCTCCGCCAGTCACCCTTCGCAAGGGCTCGCCGCCCCGCTCCAACGGCTGA
>CAZPFD010000022.1:0-25899 GCA_964585725.1 uncultured Ectothiorhodospiraceae bacterium
GGCGAGCTCCTGGCGGGGGGCGGGGAAATGTGGGGTCAGACACTACTTTCCTGGGCCACAGTGCTACCAAGGGCACCCCAGCGGAAGGGAAAGTAGTGTCTGACCCCACTTTCGACCGCGGGCTAGCCCGCCCAATCGAACCCGATCAGCAGACATCCCTTCTCCGTGCGGCTGTTGTGCCGCGTGCCGGCTCTGAAAGAGACGTAGTCCCCCGGCCCCAGGACCGTGCCGTCGTCTTCAATGAGCTCGCCCTCGAGGATCAGGAACTCCTCGGTGCGCGCGTGCGTATGCCGGATCGTCTCCGCGCCGGGATCCATTCGAATCATGTACGTGCCAATATCCCTCTCACGGTCGTAGCTGAGGGGCAGGAACGCCATATCGGGCTGGAGCTCTCCCTCCAGATCGTACGGCTCGAACGGCATGCTTCTCGTCCGTATGATTCGCCGACCGGAGCGTTCCGATGCCATCGCCTGGTCTCCTACAAAACGATTTTCTTCTCTGTAGGCTCGAGGTTGTCGTAGTTCCACAATTGCTTGCCCGCCACGACCTTCTGCATGTTGCCCGCCCCGTTGGGCGCCTCGAGCCCGTAGATGGCGAGCTTGCGTTCCAGCCAGGCGATGTCGAGCTCGGTCAGCTCGGCTTGCACCGCGTCCGTGCCGAGCGACCCGATGCGCCCGCCCACATAAATCGTCCCGTCGTACATCGAATCTCCCAGGTTTATCCCGACATCTCCCAGGACGATGATGCGACCCCGCTGCATCATAAACCCGGTGAACGCGCCGGCCCGTCCGCCCGCGATGATGGTGCCGCCCTTCATGTCGATGCCCGTACGTGCTCCCACGTCTCCCTTGCACACGAGGTCGCCCCCCCGTATGGCGGCGCCGAAGCATGAGCCGGCGTTCTTCTCCACGACGACCGTACCGGCCATCATGTTCTCGGCGCAGCTCCAGCCGACCCGGCCCGTAATACGGACATTCGGACCGTCGATCAGACCGCACCCGAAATATCCGAGGCTTCCCTCGAAATGAAGCCACAGTCGATTGAGAATACCGACGCCCAGCGAATGCTTCGCTCCCGGGTTGCGAACCGTGATCGTTCCGTACCCATCCCGCATCAGCTCGCGGATCTTCAGGTTCACCTCCTTCCCGTCCATCTCGGCGGCATCGAGCTCCGTCCGGCGGTCGAAATCCACGTCCAGCGAGGTCGGGTAGGTGAAGTTCTCCTCTTCGGCAGGCGAGAAGAAGACTTGCTGCGTGCGTCCCGTGAGCTGCTCGCTGTGCATGCCCATCTCGTGAGAGACGTGCGGTTGGTTCAGCTCTGCCATACGCGGACCTCCCCTTCGTACGGGTCGATCGTTTCGATCTCGTGAGGAAATACGCTGCGAATCGCGACCTCCTCGGACGCGAGCCCGATGAAGTCGTCACCCTCGTAAAGAACCATGGGTTTGGCCGCCATCACGTCCTTCGCCATTCCGAGTGCATCGGAAGTCGCCACGAGGTAGGTGAAAACGCCATCGAGCTCGGTCACCGAGCGTCGCATCGCTTCCTCCAGGTTGTCGCCGAGCTCCATCCGATCGGCGATATACACCGCGATCAGCTCCGAGTCGCAGTTGGACATGAAGCGATGTCCGCGCCGCTCCAAGGATCTGCGTCTACCCCAGTAGTTGGTGAGCTGACCGTTGTGTACGACGGCGACGTCGTTGTACGGATAAGCCCAATAGGGATGGGCCGATCGAATGTCGACGTCGGACTCGGTCGCCATGCGCGTGTGCCCTATGGCGTGCGTGCCTTCGAAATCTCCGAGGTGATACTGAGCCGCCACCCGATTGGCATCGCCGAGATCCTTTATGAGCTCGAGACCGTGCCCGATAGACAGAATCTCGACGCCTTCGATATCCTCGACGTAATCGGCGAGCTCTCGCACGTCGCCACCGTAGCTGAACGTGTAACGGTGAGCGTACTCCGTAGCAGCGTCCTGGGAGCGGACGTCCACGTTCATCTCCCGCAGGCGCTCGTCTACCGCCGCCTTTCGCTCTCTCAGCTTGCGCTTGATCTCGACATCCGCTTTGAGGTCGGCCTGCTCCGCCACCTTGAAGCGCATGACGTAGACGTCCGGCTTCGGCGTGCCGTACAGGGCCAAACCGGCGGAGTCGGGTCCGCGATGCTTGAGCGCTTGCAGCATGGCAGTCATCTCTTTGCCGATATTGGCGGTCTTTCCCTTGTGAATGAGCCCGGCTATACCGCACATTTCCCTTTCCTTCGTTCAAACGCTGACAATGCGAGGCCCCGCATCGATGCGACGCGCGGGGCAGCGATCCCCGGGCCGTGGCGCATCGCGACTACGCCGGTCAACGCCAGCGAATCGGGCCCCGCAAGCTCGGTTTCAGGGCAGACAGTCGAGATACGTCTCGAGGTCCCACTCCGTAACCGTGGCGAGAAACTTGTCCCATTCGTCGCGTTTATAGTGCATGAAAACGGAATACATCTCGCCCGGCAGCGCTGATCGCGCTACCTCGTTCTTTTCGAAAGCGTCCAGCCCTTCTCCAAGCGACATGGGAAGCTTCTTGTACTTGCCCCGGACCTCCTCCATGACCTCATAGATGTTTCGCTGCTCGGGCGGCCCCGGATCGAGCTTGCGGTTGATGCCGTCGTCCATGGCCTTGAGCAGCCCGGCAGCGAGCAAATAGGGGTTGTGCATCGAATCGACCGCTTTGTACTCATAGCGCCCCGGGGCCGAGTTGCGCACTCCGCAGGTCCTGTTCTGATAGCCCCAGTTGGCGTACAACGGAGCCCAGAAGCCGGTGTCGAGCAAGCGACGATACGAGTTCACGGTGGAGCAACCGAGCACGGTGATCCCGGGTAGATGTTCGATCAGACCGCCCATCGCGTATAAGCCGATCTGACCCGGTTGCCTCGGATTATCCGTATCCGGGAGGAACGTGTTCTCTCCTCCGCTCCTGTAGGTGAAACAAGCCTCCGTTCCCGGCAGCGGGTCGTTCCCGAGTCTGTTGACCTCTTCTTCGCCGCCGCGCCACAGCGAGATGTTGGTGTGGCATGCGGATGCAGACAGGTTCATGAACGGCTTCGACATGAAGCACGCGATGAGATCGTGCTCCCGTGCCACCTGCGCGCATATCTGCCGATAGGTGGTGAGACGGTCCGCATTACGCAGCACCTCGTCGAAGGTGAAATTGAGCTCGAGCTGCCCGGGCGCATCTTCGTGATCGCCCTGGATCATGTCGAGACCCATGGCACGCGCGTACTCGATCACCCGCATATAGGCCGGGCGCAGGGCCTCGAACTGATCAATGTGGTAACAATAAGGCTTGCTGAATCCTCCCGCAGGCCTGCCGTCGCCGTCGCGCTTCAGCCACATCATCTCGGGCTCGGTGCCGGCGCGAAGATGCAGTCCCCCGTGATCCTGCTGGAACTGCTCGTGGATGCGGCGCAGATTGCCGCGACAGTCTGCAGTGAGGAAGGTGCCTGCGTCCTCGGGGTGCTCCCGGCCGCGGAACAGCGTGCAGAAGACCCGCGCTACCCGCTTGTCCCAAGGAAGCTGCACGAAGGTCTCGGGCTCCGGGATCCCCACGAGCTCCCATGCCTCTGGACCGTAGCCGATATATTGGCGCGAACGGTCGATGAAGAGATTGGCGGTCGACCCGTAGACGAGCTGAAATCCCCTCTCCGCAAAACGCTCCCAGTGATCCGCGGGCGCCCCCTTGCCCATGATTCGGCCGGTCACGGAGACGAATTGATAATAGATGTAGCTGACGCCGAGGTCGTTTATCTTCTTGCGAACTTCCTCAACCAACCTGTCTCGGCCTGGCGCGCCGACGAAGGATTCGATATCGCCCATGTTCTCCCCTCCCAGTCGTTCTTATCCTGCAGACGACGCACATGCGAAGAGCGGCTCGCCGCGCCGCCTCACCATCGCCTCAACGCAGCGGCACGTGCCCGGGCTTTGCGGCCACGCGCGTAACGCGTAAAGGGGCCGTCAGCCGCCGCCCACGCGAGGACCACCCAACCCTGCGAGACACCATCCACGTCCTGCGTTCAAAACCAATACCGGACCAATTCAGGGTACCCTTCGAGGAGCCACGCGACGGCCGGTGCAACTCGGACGAATCCCGGAGCCGTTCACGCCGGTGCCTGCAGATGCAGCCTCCGCACTGCGCGGCATCCCGTCTCCGGCAGCCAGCCGGCGGGCGTGTCTGCTTGCCCCTCGAGACCGGTGCGTTTATATTTGCGGGGGTTATATTGAACCATTACCGGATCCAATTTCAAACCATTTTTTCCAAGATTACCGAGAATGGCCGATCTTGTCTCCCTTCGGGCCAAGGCCCGCGCCGCCTCCGTGAGCACGAGCAAGGACTCGTCGCCGGGCAGGACCCACAAGTCCCCCAGTCCGCCAGCGCCGGCCGGTTCCGCCGGCATCGTCGCGCAGCTGAGGCGCGCAATACTGGACGGAACCTATGCGTACAGCGAACGCCTGCCGCCGGAGCGGGAGCTGGCCGCCCATTTCGAGGCCTCGCGCGGTACAGTGCGCGAAGCGCTGCGGCAGCTCGAGGAAATGAGACTGGTGACCCGCCGCGTCGGCAGCGGGACGTTCGTGAGTCACCGGCAGTTCGATGCGCACGAAGATATTGCAGAGGTTACGAGCCCTCTGGAGCTGATCGAAGTCCGTCTCGGTCTGGAACCGCACATGGCGCGCCTCGCCGTCCTCAACGCGAGTGCGCGTGACCTGGAGCGCTTGCGCGAATCCCTACAGCGCGTCGAAGACGCAGCGGATCCTGAAGGTTTCAGCCGCGCGGACGAGGAATTTCACCTCTCGCTCGCGGAGTGCACGGGCAATCAGCTGACCGTGTGGCTTTATCGTCGCATCAACGAGGTGCGTGCGCATGCACAGTGGAATGCGATGAAGGATCAGATCCTCACCCCTGAGCGCATCCGCGAGTACAACGCCCAGCACCGCCGGCTCTACACGGCAGTGGCCCGGCGCGATGTCGAGAGCGCCGTGAAGACGATGACCGAGCACATCGAGAAGGCGCACAAGGATCTTCTCGGCGTCCGATCGAGCTGAGCCGGCCGTGTGGCACCGGTGCGCTGCGCGCGCGGCTGACACAGGCGCAAGGCAAGATGATGGTCGCATTACTTGAGCGCACGCGGATCCGGGAGCCGGGACTGGCGCGCCCGGATCCCGGCGTCGAGCGCTACCGCGTGCACGGCGGGGGCGCGCTCGTCCTCGGTCTGCATCCCGAGGACGCCCTGGAAATCACCGATACGGAAGGACGCCAGCAATGCGAGCTCGCGGTTTTCGACGCCTCGGGCCGCGAGGATGCCGCCGCGCTGGGCGCGCGAGCGGATCGCGAGGCTGAAGGGATCGCGGCCATCCTCTCGGGCGGGCAGGAGGACGCCCGGCGTCTGGCGGCCGCTCTCGAACAGCGCGGCATCCCGCGCGGGGGCGTGCGTGCGGTGCACCTGTTCCAGGGCGACTCCAAGCCCGGCGAGACCATCCGCTATGAGGTGCAGCGTGACTGCATCTGCATCGTCGCGGCTCCGGGCGGGCCGATGCGCGTCGACCGCCAGGATGCGCCCACGGATCTGGTGGTGCATGTGCGGCGCGCACGGCCGCAGGCGAAGCCGGAGCCGGCGCTCCCACCGCCTCTCGCCGAGCCCCGGCTCGACATGCGCGTCCCTCGCTGTACCGCAAGCGCCTACGAGGTCCAGGCGGGCGAGTTCGTCCAGATCATCGATGTCGAGGGCCGGCAGTGCTCGGACTTTCTCGCCTTCCGGGCGGCGAAGCTGGAGCACGGCGTTGAGCGCGGCCTCGACGCGACCACTACCCGCACGTTGATGGGCGCTGCCTATCCGGGTCCCGGCCTTTACTCCAAGTTTTTCGACCAGGACATGCAGCCGCTGGTCGAGGTGATCCGCGACACTTGCGGGCGCCACGATACGTTCGGGCTCGCGTGCACCGCGAAGTACTACGAGGACATGGGCTACCCGGGCCATGTGAACTGCACCGACAACTTCAACCGTGCGCTGGACCCCTACGGAATCTCCGCGCGGCGCGGCTGGCCGGCGCTCAATCTCTTCTTCAACACCCGATTCGACGACAACAACCAGCTCTACATCGACGAGCCGTGGTCCCGACCCGGGGATTACGTGCTGGTTCGAGCCGCGACCGACCTGGTGTGCGCCTCCTCAGCCTGCCCGGACGACGTCGATGCAGCCAATGCCTGGAACCCCACGGACATTCACGTGCGCGTGTACCCGGCCAAGAACCGTTTCTCCAAGGCGATCGCATACCGCATGACTACCGACGCAGAACCACTGCTCACGCGCGAAACCGCCTTCCATCCGAGGACTTCGCGGCTGACGCGCAACTACACCGAGTACCGCGGCTACTGGCTGCCGGGGAGCTACACGAAGCACGGCGCCCTCGAGGAGTACTGGGCGTGCCGGGAGAAGGCGGTCGTCACCGACCTCTCGCCGCTCAGAAAATTCGAGGTGCTCGGGCCCGATGCGGAAGCGCTCATGCAGTGGTGCGTGACCCGCGACATGCGGCGGCTGGCGGTAGGGCAAATCGTGTATACCGCGATGTGCTACGACACCGGCGGCATGATCGACGACGGCACCGTTTTTCGGCTGGGCGAGAACAACTTCCGCTGGATCGGCGGGGACGACTACGGCGGAATATGGCTGCGCAAACAGGCCGAAGCGATGCAGCTCAGGGCCTGGGTGAAGTCCTCCACCGACCAGCTCCACAACGTGGCGGTTCAGGGTCCGGGGAGCCGCGAGATCCTTTCCGGGATCATCTGGACTCCTCCTACGCAGCCCGCTCTCCCGGAGCTGGAATGGTTTCGATTCACCATCGGCCGGCTCCGGGATTTCGACGGCGCGCCTCTCATCGTCTCGCGCACGGGCTACACGGGAGAGCTCGGCTACGAGGTGTGGTGCCATCCCAAGGACGCAGGTGCCGTGTGGGACGCGATCTGGGAAGCCGGGCAAGGACACGGGCTCACCCCGCTCGGGCTGGAGGCGCTGGACATCCTGCGCATCGAGGCAGGGCTCATTTTCGCAGGCACCGAGTTCTGCGATCAGACCGATCCCTTCGAGGCGGGCATCGGCTTCACCGTCCCCCTGCGCAGCAAGCACGACGACTTCGTCGGCCGAGCGGCCCTCGAGCGCCGCAAGGCCAACCCGCAGCGCAAGCTGGTCGGGCTCGAGCTCGCCGGCGAGGAGCCGGCGGCCCACGGAGACTGCGTGCATGTCGGGCGCCAGCAGGTGGGGACCGTCACCAGCGGGACCCGCTCGCCCGTTCTGCGCAAGAATATCGCGCTCTGCCGGATGGCGCTCGAGTACGCCGGGGCGGGCACCGAAGTCGAAGTGGGCAAGATCGACGGCCATCAGAAGCGCATACCGGCCGTCGTGGTGCGCTTCCCCTTCTACGACCCGGAAAAGAAACGCGTACGCTCCTAGGCCCGCCGTCCCTGGCGGGCGCCTTCGGGCATGGCGCGCTCTGCGCCCCGCCTACGCGACAGGTACCTCGGTCTTCAGAAACGCCTCCATGGAGTCGTCCATCGCCTCTCTCCAGCGCGTGTGATGGAGGGGCGACACCGTCCCCGTGCAGGGGGACTTGTGGGACTTGTCGCGGTACGTCTGAATGTCCTCGTCCTTGTTGTGCTCCCAGTGCTTGAACTCCTCGGCTGCGAGGTCGAGATCGAAATCCGGATAGTCGGTATCTTTGCACAGGTCCTTGGTGTAATCGGTCTGGAAGTCGATGTCCTCGATGGGGTTGCTCAACGCCTCCTCACGAGCCTGCCAATCGCTCATGTCCTTCGACATGTCGCCCTTCGAAGGCAGCGTGATCCGTCCGAGTATGTAATCGCGCGCATACCACGCCTGTGCGTCGAACATGCTGAAAGTGTAGTACTGATCCTGCATGCCCAGATACATGAGCTTGGGGTTGCTGTCCCAGAAAATGCCCTTGTACAAACGCGGCGGATACAACCGGTTTCTGGTCTTCAGGCGCAGATCGTTATCCAGGAAGGGAAACCTGTGCTGATATCCCGTGCACAGGATGATGGCGTCCACATCGTGGCTGCTCCCGTCCGTGAAATGGGCGGTTTTCCCCTCCACTCTGGTCAAGAGCGGCACTTCCACCATGCTCTCCGGCCACTTGAAGCCCATCGGACGGGTGCGATAGCTGATGGTCACGGACTTGGCGCCGTACTTGTGGCATTGCAGCGCGATGTCCTCCGCTGAGTAGCTACTGCCGATGACCAGCAAGTCCTCGCCGGCGAATTCACGAGCTTCGCGGAAATCGTGGGCGTGACACACGCGTCCCGGAAACCTCTCCACGCCCTTGAAGTACGGCACATTGGGGATGGAGAAGTGCCCGGTGGCGACGATGACGTAATCGAACTCCTCCGTGTACTCGCGCGGCTCCGTGAGCTCCTCGACGGTCACGCTGAACTTGCCGCCGCCGAACGACACATGGCGCACCGCCGTATTGAACCGGATGTGGCGCTTGACTCCGCTCTTCTTGGAGCGCCCCGTGATGTAGTCGGCCAGGACTTCCCGCGGTGGAAACGAACCGATCGGTTTCCCGAAGTGCTCATCGAAAGTGTAATCGGCGAACTCCAGGCATTCCTTGGGGCCGTTGGACCAAAGATAACGGTACATGCTCGAATGCACGGGCTCCCCATACTCGTCGAGTCCCGTCCGCCAGGTGAAATTCCAGAGCCCGCCCCAGTCGCTCTGCTTCTCGAAGCACACCAGCTCCGGAACGTTCTCCCCTTGGTTGCGCGCGTGCTCGAAAGCCTGCAACTGCGACAGACCGCACGGGCCAGCTCCGATTATCGCCACTCTCGTCGTCACTTTCTCCTCCTCTCGAGTGTTATTGACTACTGCCGTTGTCCGCATCGGACGAAGGCGGGCCTCTCCACGTCGCCTGTGCCGACCGTCCGGGCCTGGGACTCACGTCCGCGCGCTATCGTCGAACACAGGCAAGTGGGGATCTCCGTGGTCGGGGTGGCTGCCACTCTCTCTGGGCCTGAATCCCGCATGGCTGAAGCGGCCCGCGCCGGTGAATATCGGCTGAATCCTGTGGGACCGGGAGACAGCGGGTACCGAATCAATTCTGGTCCAATTTGAGCCAGAGTTGCAAGACCGCTCGGACGGCGGGAGCGTTCGGCCAGGAGCGGGGGGGCGGCCTCTCGCACCTGCGCGTCCTGCGGCACGCGCGCCGCGAGTTGCCGGCCGGCCCAGCCGTCGCCCTGCCTCCGGATTCGGTTCGACCCCCCGGAGAAGCCGTCCGGCCGGCGCGGCGCCTGATCCATTTCTGTACCGAATCCCACCACTGGTTGATGCGGTTCAAGGCCGCGGCTAAACTGCTTCTGACCTCTCCGGGTCCAGATTGGTATACCGCTCCCCGGCGCCAGACCCCCGGACGCGGTGTGCCCCGCCGGGCAAAGGCATGCTCGGCCTCTCAAAACCAATGCCAACAACCGTGCTGTACGCGGAGGAGGAAGAGCCATGTCGGACGATCTCTCTCACAAGAAGATCGGTCGCCGTACTTTTCTCGGTGCGACGGCCGCGGGTGCGGCGTGGGCGGCAGCCCCACGCGGCTCGCTCAGCGCCGCCGAGAAGACCGTCAAGATCGGATTCCTTGCGCCCCTGACGGGCGAGGTTGCCGCTTGGGGGCTGCCCGGCTACTACGGCTGTCAAATATGGGCGGACTGGGTCAACGCCGCGGGCGGCGTCAAGATCGGCGGAGACAGCTACAAGATCGAGTTCGTCTCCTACGACAACGAGTACGCCCCGGACAAGGCGCGCACCGGCGCCACCAAGCTCATCCTGGAAGATGGAGTGAAGTTCATCATGATGCTCGGGGGCGACACCTGGCCGGCGGTGCAGCCGATCGCCAATCGGAGCAAGATGCTGGTCTCGACGCTGCTGCCGAGCGACCTGTCCCCTGATACGCCCTACCTGCTCGCGCCCTGCGAGGTGCATCCGATATACAACGTGACGGGCGTATGGTGGCTGGCGGAGAACAAGCCCCACCTGAAGACGGCGGTCATCTGCGCCCAGGACGACTCCCTCGGACGTCCCTCCGTGGCCACGTATCGCGCGGCATTCGAGGCTCACGGTATCGAGGTGCTGGATACCCTTTTCTTCGATATCTCGACCACGGACTTCGCGCCGGTCATGACGTCGTTGCTGTCGAGGAATCCCGACATCATCTGCCTGGACACCGCCTATGCCGACTTCGTGCACCCGCTGTGCGAGCAGGCGCACCAGCAGGGATTCAAGGGCCAGATGATCTCCTGCACGGCCGATTTCTACGAGAAGATCGTGGAGAAGACGTCCAAGGAGTTCATGGAGGGGTTCATATTCCAGTTTCCGGACTTCGATGATCCGGCGCTGAACGCCTCGTTCATCAACTTTCAGAAGCCCAACGAGTTCTATCGCCAGTACGTCAAGCGCTGGCCGGGCGAGTGGAGTGCCGTTTCGTGGGAGTATCCCTCCATCATGGATCTGTGGAAGGCCGCGGCGGAGAAGGCCGGCAGCGTGGAGCCGACAGACGTCCTAGCCGCAATGAAAACCGGCGGCATGGGCAAGCACGCATTCGGCGAGGCCAGATGGTGGGGCAAGGAGCTCTTCGGGATCGATAACGCCCTCGTGGGCAATTGGCCCGTGGTGGTCATCGAGAACGGGAAAGCCGTCATCAAGGAGTTCCGAAGCATCCCGCAGTGGTGGGACGACCACGGCGACCTGCTGGTCAAGCACTTCGAAGAAATGGGTGAGATGTACTACCAGCGCGGGTGACGCTGGCCGCTCTCCATGCCACCGCAGCTAGCGCCGGGGCGGCGTATTGATGCGTCGCCCCG
This sequence comes from uncultured Ectothiorhodospiraceae bacterium, assembly GCA_964585725.1. Taxonomy (GTDB): domain Bacteria; phylum Pseudomonadota; class Gammaproteobacteria; order HK1; family HK1; genus CAZPFD01. The sequence continues at coordinate 10,895 of CAZPFD010000022.1, forward strand.
GCCGGCTATCTGACCCATGTTCGAGCTCCTTCTACAGACGTGCGTGAACGCCGTGTACGCGGCGAGTTTCATGGCCCTCATCGCCGTGGGACTGGTGCTCATCTTCGGCGTCATGGGCGTCATCAATTTCGCCCACGGCGAGCTCTACATGCTGGGCGCGTACGTCGTGGTTTTCACTTATGCGGACAGAGGGTTTCCCTTCCTGCTGGCGGTCGCGGTGGGGCTCGTGTTCGTCGGACTGCTGGGGATCCTCCTGGAGCGGGGCCTGTTCCGCCCGCTGCGGGAGAACCCCCTGGGCGGGCTCATCGCCTCCATCGGCTTGCTGCTGGTGCTGCAAGCGCTGGTGGCCAGCGGATTCGGCGTGCGCATGGAACACATACCGCCCCCCACGCAGACCATGCTGCACGTGCCGGGTTCGCAAGGCGGTATCCTCTCGTTGCAACGCCTGTACGTCATCATCGCCGCGTTCGTGCTGCTGGGGGGCCTGTGGGCCTTTCTGCACCGAACGAAGTTCGGCTGGGCGCTCAGGGCGTGCGCCCAGGATCCCGAAGCGGCGGCGTTGCAGGGGATCTCGATGAACCAGACGGCACGCATCGCCATGTTCATCGGAGCCGCCCTCGCGGGGGCGGCGGGGGCGCTGACCGCGCCCCTCGTGCGCACGTACCCGTACATGGGCCACTCGGTCATCGTCACCGCCTTCATCATCATCATCGTCGGGGGAATGGGGAGTTTGGAGGGCGCGGTTCTCGCAGCGATCCTATACGCCTTCGTTCATACCTTCGTTACGACTTTCGCCGATGGCGTCATCGCCGATATCGTCGGCCTGCTCCTCATGCTGGTCGTGCTGGTGGTCCGCCCCACGGGGTTGCTCGGAACGAAAGAACGTGCGTAACGGCAGATCCCTTTGGATGTGGATGCTCGGGCTGTGCGCCTTGTACGCCGGCCTGATCGTGCTACCGCACCTGTTGAGCTTCTCTCAAAAGGAAGTGGCCGTTTTTCTGATCATCAACATACTGGTGGTAGTGAGTTATCGCCTGCTCACCCTCACCGGCGAATGGTCGCTGGGACACATCGTCATGGTGGGCGTCGGGGCTTACGGAAGCGCGCTGCTGGCCAGAAGGCTCGGCGTGCCCGTGCCGCTGGCCATGCTGCTCGGCGCGACCACGGCGGCCCTCATCGCCTTCGTGCTGAGCTTTCCGCTGTTCAGGATGAAGGGCTTCTACTTTCTCATCGGCTCGTTCGCGGCGGGCGAGATCATCCGCCTTTGCTGGAAGCGTTTCCGGGAGCCGTTCGGCGGCCCCAAGGGCCTCAAGCTCGTGCCGTCGTTCCCGGATATCCAGATCGGAGAGCTGTCCATCGCTTTTTTCGACCCAGTCAACTACTACTATCTCTGCTTGATCGTCGTGTCGGTTTCCCTGTTCATCCTGTATCGCCTGGAACACTCGCGCATCGGGCTCACGTTCCACGCCATCCATTGGCAGGACAAGCTGGCCGAGTCGGTGGGCGTGAACACCTGGCGGTACCGCGCTCTCGCCTTGGTCATCGCTTCCTTTTTCGCCGGCCTCGCCGGGGCGCTGAAGGTTCATTACATCGGCACGGTGAACCCGAACCAGTTCGACGTCAATGCGATGGTGTTCGTCCTCATATGGGTGATCGTGGGAGGGACGGCGACCATCTACGGGCCGATCCTCGGCGTAGTCGTCTTGACGATCCTCAACGAGGTCGTGCTGCGCGAGATCGGCGCGCAGGGCATGCGGCCGTTCTTCTACGGTGCGATACTCATCGCGTCCATCCTGTTCCTGCCGAAGGGCCTGGAGAGCCTGGCGTCCAGGCTCAAGCAGCTCCTCGGCGAGAGTCGAAAACGGCGGGTGGCGGTAGAGTCGGCGGTGCAGCGCCGGCGCGCGGATTCCGGGGAGCAACCGGGGCTCGGCGGCGAAGCCGGCAGACTGGATTGAGCGGAGACGGCGAGGCTCGTGGCGCTCTTGAACATCGAGAACCTGACGAAGCGCTTCGGCGGGCTCACGGCCGTCGACGACGTGTCGTTCGCCGTCGACGCCGGCAGCATCCACGCATTGATCGGCCCCAACGGGGCGGGCAAGACCACAACGTTCAACGTCATCTGCGGGTTTTACACGCCGACCAGCGGCAGGATCCTCTACCAGGAGACCGACATCGCCGGCCTGCGCACCAGCGCCATCGCCGAGCTGGGACTGGTGCGGACCTTCCAGGCAACCACGTTGTTCAGTGAATTCAGCGTCCTCGACAACGTTCTGGTTGGATGTCATCTGCAAGCCCGTCAAGGGCTCTTCGGCACCCTTTTCCGCCCCGATCGCGCGCGCGGCGAGCAGGGCCGGCAGAAGGCCCGGGAGATCCTCGAGTTCTTCGATCTGACGAAGCGCAGCGACGAGCTCGCCTCCAACCTCCCCCACGGCCTACAGCGAGTCCTCGGGGTCGCGGTGGCGCTGGCGGCGGACCCGAAGCTGCTGCTGCTGGACGAACCCTTTACCGGCATGAACCCCGAGGAAACCCGGCACATGATGGATCTCGTACGTAAGGTGCGAGAGCAGGGCGTGACCATACTCCTGGTGGAGCACGACATGCAGGCGGTGATGGGTCTTTGCGACATGATCACGGTGCTCAATTTCGGCAAGCTGCTCGCGGAGGGGCCTCCCGAGGATATCCGGCGCAGCCCCGAGGTCATCGAAGCGTATCTCGGCGCCGCGAATCACGTCGCCTGAACCATCCTGCGGGTACAGGTTCATGCTGCTACGCATAACAGGAGCTACGGTCCACTATCACAAGGTAGCCGCGCTCAAGGGGCTCGACATGCACGTTCCCGCGGACGCGGTGATCACCATCATCGGCGCCAACGGGGCCGGCAAGAGCACCACCCTGCGCGCCATATCCGGCCTCGCCGGGCTCTCCGGCGGAGAGATCTGGTTCGGCGACGCGCGCATCGACGGCCTTCCGGCCGAGAGGATCGTGGCCCTTGGCGTCGCCCACGTGCCCGAAGGTCGCCGCATCTTCCCCGCGCTCACGGTCCTCGAGAACCTCTACACCGGCGCTTTCACGCGCCGCGACAAGGCGGGCATCGCCCGTGATCTCGACATGGTCTTCGACCACTTCCCGAGACTCGCGGAGCGGCGCCATCAATGGGGCAAAACGCTCTCCGGCGGCGAGCAGCAGATGTTGGCCATCGGCCGGGCGCTGATGTCCGACCCGAAGCTCTTGCTGCTCGACGAGCCGTCCATGGGACTGGCGCCGCTGATGGTTCAGGAGATCGGGCGCATCATCCTCGACATCAATCGCCGCGGGGTACCCGTCATCCTCGTGGAGCAGAACGCGGAGCTCGCGTTGCGCCTCGCGAACTACGCCTACGTGCTGGAGACCGGCAAGGTGGCGCTCGAAGGGGAGGCCGCGGCCTTGCGCGAGAACGAGCACGTGAGGCGCGCTTACCTGGGCGCGTGACCCGCGGGTGCGCGGCTGGAGTTCAGCCGATGAGTGAATCGAAGCCGCCCTTTGTTCACAGCGAGCCCCTGGATGCGGGCGCGCTCGAGCGCGCCGGATGGCGCAACGCGGAGCTCATCTGGGAGCAGATCCAGGAGAAAGCGGCGGAGCTCAACGCGGCCGGCGCGCCGGAGGAAGCCGCGGAGCTGTGGCAGGGGGCGCTCGAGGTGGCCCGCGAGCATTTCAGCCGCGACGACCCGCGCCTCGCGACGAGTCTCGCCAACCACGGCCTCGCCGTGCGCCGGCGCGGAGGAGACGCCGCGGCGCTGCTCGACGAAGCCCTCGCGGTGTGGGATTCGGCGCAAGCCTGGATCGACCGCCTGCGTCCCGAGCAGCGCGCTCGGAGCTCGACGTTCCATCTCCGACTGCGAGCCAAGCACCGCGGTGCCTACGACCGCTTTTCCCGGCGGCGCTATGCCGAGCTGGCCGCCGAAGGCCGGGCCGCCTTGCTGGCCTGTCGGGATGATGCAGAAGCGGAGGACGACCGCCTCGGCCGCTGGATCCGGGAAGGTCGCCGGGGCGGTCTCACCGACGCCCGGAAGCTCAGGGCCGCGGCCTGGCTCATCGCGCCCGCGCGCTGAGCAGCGAGGTCGACCCGAAGAGAGAACGCCTCCTGCAACCGCAGGAGGCGCTCTCGCCGGCCGTCAGTGGTCGGTGGACCTCTTAGACCTCTTCCTCCGCGCGCTCGGCCTTGACGATCTTCTCGAGGACCTCGCGTTTGCCGAAGCGCTGCACCTCCTCGCGGTGTGTTCGCTTCTCCTGGGCAATCTGAAGGACGTGCCAGAGGATCCAGAGGGCGAGCCCGACGATGAACCAGAAGACCTCGCTTCCCACGAAGGGATAGAGCGGTCCGATATCGCTGATGTTGCCGGCCCAGCTTTCGACTTGTCCGGTAGCCATTTACTCGTCCTCCTCGAAATCTCTGACTTTGTCGGCACCCACGGCCGCACCGAAGCCCTTGGTGAGCTCTTCGCGCTCCGCCTGGATCACACCGCGCTCGTCCTCGATCCGCTGATGCGCGATGCCCACGTCGAGGCCGGCCAGCTCGATCTCGCGCGGAATGCGGAGCAGCCCGACGGCGTTCAGGATCAGGGCGGTGATCCAGCCGGGCAGAAAGCCGAGCACGCCGAACATGATCACGGCGCCGATGAACTGGCCCCAAGGCGTCACCACCGCCTCGTAGCTGGGCGAGGCCGGGTAGCCCCAGAGGAAGAAGCCGGCGATGAACACCCCGTAGAAGCCGGCGTACCCGTGCACCGCTACCGCGCCGACTGCATCGTCGATCTTGAAGCGCCGCTCGACCCACTGGTGCATGTTGTACATGAAGACGACGCCGACGGCGGCTATCACCATCGCCTGGATCGGATGGTACAGATCATTCCCGGCCGACGCCGCAATGATGCCGGCGAGGCCCGACGAGTACGTCCAGAAGGGATCCCCCTTGGAGACGATGTAGCCGGTGAGCAGACCGGCGGCCAGCGACATCAGGAAGTTCACCGTGATCGCGGACAGGGTCGTCGGCGCCAGGTAGATATTGGTGGCCGAGAAGAAGGTGTCATCACCCGCCTGCACGTCCCACATGGGCACGTTGCACGCCACGTAGAAGCCCCAGAACCCGGTGTAGATGAGAAACAGCCCGATGGCCACCAGCCACGGGTTGCGCGGATTCAGAGCGCGCGGGGTCCCGTCGGGTGCGAACTTCCCGATGCGAGGACCGAGGACCACCAGCACCCCGAGCGCGAAGCCGCCCGCGATACCGTGGATGACGCCCGACGCGTAGGCGTCGTGGTAGCCGAGCAGCTGCACCATCCAGCCGTCGGCGTGCCAGCCCCAGGCCGCGTCGATGATCCAGAAGACCGATCCGATGAGCACGGCGCAGATCCAGAAGCCTGCGTTCTGGATGCGCTCGATGACCGAGCCCGAGACGATGGAGGCCGCGGTCCACGAGAAGAGCAGGAACGCCGCCCAGAACACCCCGTTGATGCGCGCCCAGCCGTCCGGGTCGCCGGCGCCGCCCATGTGCGGGCCCATCAGCTCGCTCCAGGGCACCGCCCAGGGTGCGTCCACCACACCGCCGGTGATGCCCGGGCCGTTGGGCCAGGCGAAGTAGATCCACCAGCCGAAGAAGAAGAACGTAATGGTGACCAGGGGGATGAGCATCGTGTTCTTCATCAGGGTGTGCATGTGGTTCTTGTGCCGCGAGGCCCCGACCTCGTACATGCAGAAGCCCACGTGAATGAAGAACATGATGACGACGGTCAACCAGTAGTAGAACTCCGTGAATATCACCCCCAGAGCGGTGAGTTCGTTATCCATATCCACCTCCCCGTTTTGCTTGGTATGTAGAGACGGCGCCCGCCGCCGGACGCCGGGTGCCGGGGGATTGCTGTGGGCGCTTCCCCGGCCGCCCCCCACCCCGAGCCCGCCGCCGGCCAGCGATGGCCGCCACCGGAACTGCCGCGGCCGCAAGGCCGCCCGCCGTGCGCGTGCTTGGCGTTGGCGGCCGCTTGGAATTACTATAGTTCAAAAAATTTGACTTGCATAAAACAGTGCCCCTGGGCACGGTACGCGGCCCTAAGTGGTCGCGGGACGAACAGCAGGGAGGTGAGCGTGCCCTTCGGACTCCTGAAGCACGGGCTGCGCCGCCGCCATCCGGTCGGGCCCGCCTTCGCGCCGCGGCGGGATCTCAAACCGCGATACGACGTGGTGATCGTCGGCGCCGGGGGCCACGGGCTGGCCATCGCCTACTACCTGGCCGAGCGCCACGGCGTCACCGACGTGGCCGTGCTCGACAAGGGCTACATCGGCGGCGGCAACACCGGCCGCAACACGGCGGTCATCCGCTCCAACTATCTGACCCCCGAGGGTGTGCGCTTCTACCGGGAATCGGTGCGCCTGTTCCACGATCTGAGCAACCAGCTCGACTACAACATCATGTTCTCCGAGCGCGGGCAGCTCACGCTCGCGCACACGGATGCGGCCATTCGCAGCTTTCGCTGGCGTGCCGAGGTGAACAAGCACCTCGGCGTGCGCTCGGAGCTCATCGGCCGGGACGCCATCCGCGAGCTCGTGCCCCACCTCAACCTCTCCGAGGACGTGCGCTACCCCATTCTGGCCGGCCTGTGGCACGCCGACGGCGGCACCGGGCGTCATGACGCCGTGGCCTGGGGTTACGCGCGCGCCGCGGCGCGCCGGGGGGTCGAGATACACCAGCGCACCGAGGTCACGGGTTTTCGGCTATCGGGCGACGAGGTCGTGGGCGTAAACGTGGTCCGCGACGGCGCCGGCCACAGCATCGGCTGCGGATGCGTGGTGCAGGCGGTGGCGGGTATGAGCTCCGTGGTGGCGTCCATGGCGGGCCTGCGCCTGCCCATCGTGAGCTATCCCTTGCAGGCCATGGTCACTCAGCCGCTCAAACCCTTTCTCGATCCGCTGGTCAGCTCGGCCCAGCTCCACTGCTACGTCTCGCAGACCGCCCGCGGAGAGGTCGTCATCGGCGGCGGCTCGGACCCCTACCCCCTCTACTCCACCCGCTCCACCCTGGAGCTCAAGGAGAGCCTCCTCGCCCACGCCATCGAAATGTTTCCGTTCCTGGCGGAGGTGCGTCTGCTGCGCCAGTGGGCCGGGATCACCGACATGACGCCGGACTACTCCCCGCTCATGGGGCGCAGCCCTCTGCGCAACTACTATCTGGACGCCGGCTGGGGCACCTGGGGGTTCAAGGCCACCCCGATCTGCGGGGTGACCATGGCCGAGCTGGTGGCGACGGGCCGCGTGCCCGAGCTCATCGCACCGTTTCGCGCCGATCGTTTTCGCACCTTCGAGCAGGTGAACGAGATGGGGGCCACCGCAGCGAGCCACTGAACGAGAGACGCATGTCATCGGTCATCCTGATTGCCCATGAACATCAGCCTTGCCGGCGCGGCGAGCCCTTGCTGCGCCGCCATGGACACATAGCGGCCTCTGGAGACTCGAGATAGCTCGTCATGAAAATCATGCACTGCCCGCTCAACGGACCGCGCAACATCTCCGAGTTCACCTACGGGGGCGAGGTGAGCGCGATGCCGGAGCCGCAGCGCTGCACCGACGAAAAGTGGGCGGATTACATCTTCTTGCGCGAGAACAGAGCCGGGCGGGTGCGCGAGTGGTGGTACCACAACGCGACTTCGTACTGGTTCATCGCGGAGCGCGACACCGTCACCGACGACATCGTGCGCACCTATCCGGCGAGTGAACTGTTCGGCGCACCGCAGGGGAACAGCGAGTGAGCGAGCCCAACCGGCTGCCTGCGCCCGCCGGGCTGCTGCTCGATCGCGAGCATCCGATCCGCTTCAGCTTCGAAGGCAGGCCGTACCAGGGGTTGAGAGGAGACACCATCGCCAGCGCGCTGGCGGCCAACGGCGTGTGGCTGCTCTCGCGCTCGTTCAAGTATCACCGGCCACGGGGCGTGCTGACCATGGCCGGCCAGGACGCCAACACCCTGGTGCAGCTTCCCGGGCAACCCAACGCGAACGCGGACCGCGAGCCTCTCGCGGAGGGCCTCGCGGTCATGGGCCAGCACTACTCCGGGAGCCTCGCGCGCGATCGCGACGCCTGGCTCGGCCGGATGGGGCGCTTTCTCCCGGTGGGTTTCTATTACAAGGCGTTCTACAAGCCCAAGGGCGCCTGGAAGTACTGGGAGCCGCTCATCCGGCGCAAGGCCGGTCTGGGCCGAGTCGACCCGGCGCGCAGCACACACGGCTACTACGACAAAGCGTACGCCTTCTGTGACGTGCTCGTGGTCGGCGGGGGGCCGGCCGGGCTGCGCGCGGCGCACGAGGCCGCGCTCGCCGGTGCCGACGTTTTGCTCGTCGAGGAGAACCCCATCCTAGGCGGGGCTCTCGCCTATGCCCGGTTCGACGCCGCGGGCGAGCTCGGCGAGCGGCTGCGCCGCGAGCTGGTCGACAGGGTTAAGACCCAGCCCCGGGTGCGGATCATGACCGGAGCGATCTGCAACGGCTACTTCGCGGACAACTGGCTGCCCGTCATCAGCGGCAACCGCATGCACAAGGTGCGCGCGAGCGAGGTGGTGATGGCGAGCGGGTGCATCGAGCACCCCGCGGTCTTTCGCAACAACGACCTGCCGGGGGTGATGCACGGCTCCGCCGCCCAACGCTTGATCCGCCTGTACGGCGTGCGCCCCGGGCGGCGCGCCGCGGTGCTGACCGCCCATCGCGACGGCTACGGGGTCGCTCTCGACCTCCTGGATGCGGGCGTGGACGTGGCTGCGGTCATCGACATGCGCGAAGCCCTCGCCGAGGACCCGATGAGCGCCGAGGTGTTCCGAAACGGCGTGCGCGTCATTCTCGGTCACGCCGTGATGGAGGCCATCCCCGACCGCGGCGGCCACATCCGGGGCATCCGGGTCGCCCGCATCACGGGACAGGGCACGCTCGACGACGCCGCAGAGCAGATCGACTGCGACCTCCTGTGCATGTCTCCGGGATACGTCCCCGTCTATCAGCTCCTGCTCCAGGCGGGCGCCTGCCTGCACTACGATGAGGCCCGCGCAGCCTTCGCGCTGCGCGAGCTGCCTGCGCACGCGAGCGCCGCAGGCTCGGTGAACGGAGCCATGGACCTGGAGGCCACGCTCGCCGAAGGCCGCCGCGCAGGATGGGCGGCCGCCCGTGCGCTGGGGCTGGCCGTGGGTGCGGAGCCCGCGCCCCCGGCGCAGGGAGGCGCCGCGCAGGTCAATCATCCGTGGCCGATCTTTCCCCACCCGAAGGGCAAGGACTTCGTCGACTTCGACGAGGACCTGCAAGTGTCGGACATCGTGAACGCGTGCCGTGAAGGCTACGAGCACCTGGAGCTGGTCAAGCGCTTCTCCACCGCAGGCATGGGACCCTCCCAGGGGCGCCACTCCGCGCTCACCACGGCACGGCTCGTGGCCCGCGCGACCGGCCGCACGGTGGCCGAGACCGGGGTGACCACCGCCCGCCCGCCGTTCGCGGCGGAGAAGCTCGCGCACTGCGCCGGGCGCAGCTTCGAGCCCGAGCGCCATACGCCCATGCACCACCGCCACCTCGAAGCCGGCGCCCAGATGATGGTGGCGGGCCTGTGGTGGCGCCCCGGATGGTACGGCCCCCGGGATGCGCGCGAGCGCTGCATGAAGGAGGAGTGCCTGAACGTACGCCACAACGTGGGGCTGATCGACGTCTCGACGCTGGGCGGCATCGAGGTGCGCGGTCCCCAGGCGGGCGAGTTCCTGAACCGCATCTACACCTACGGCTACGCGAAGCAGGCCGTCGGGCGCGCCCGCTACGCGGTGATGACCAACGAGCAGGGCACCGTGGTCGACGACGGCGTCGCCTGCCGCCTCCACGAGCAACGCTATTACGTCACCGCCACAACGGGCGGGGTCGACGGCGTCTATCGCAGCATGCTCTTCTGGCAGGCGCAGTGGCGCCTGGATGTGGAGATCGCCCACGTCACCAGCGGATGGTGCGGGGTCAACATCGCGGGACCGCGCTCGCGCGAGGTGCTCGCCCGGGTGTGCGAGGACGTCGACCTGTCAGCCGCGTCGTTCCCCTACATGGGGGTGCGCGAGGGCTCGGTGGCGGGCATTGCGGCGCGGCTTATCCGGGTCGGCTTCGTCGGTGAGCTGGGCTACGAGATCCATGCGCCCGCCGCTTGCGGCGAGGCCCTGTGGGATGCGTTGATGGATGCGGGCTCGGAGTACGATATTCGTCCCTTCGGGCTCGAGGCCCAGCGCCTGCTGCGCCTGGAGAAAGGCCACATCATCATCGGCCAGGACACCGACTCCATGTCGCATCCCCACGAGGTGCAGCTCGCCTGGGCCCTCTCGCGCCGCAAGCCCTTTTTCGTGGGCGCGCGTTCCATCGACCTCATCATGCAGCGGCCCCTCGCCCGCCAGCTCGTCGGATTCGTCATTCGGGACAGCGGCGCGCCGGTGCCCGAGGAGAGTCATCTGGTCGTCAGGGACGGCGAAATCACCGGACGCGTCACCTCTTGCGGCGTCTCGCCCGCCATCGGCAGCGCCATCGGGCTCGCCTACGTGGCGCCCGATCAGGCGGCGCCCGGCACGCGCATCCGCATCCGCTCGCGCGGCGGGGTGATGGTGGAGGCGGAAGTGGCCTCGCTGCCGTTCTACGATCCGGACAACCGGCGACAGGAGATGTGAGTTGGAGAAACGCGACCTGTGAAGGGTGACCAGCGGAGCGCGGAGGGAACAAAGGGGTTCTTCGCGGATTTCCGGGAAACCGTGCCGACGCGCCCAAGCGGGAATGGGTCCCGGGGTATGTGCCGCGTAGGGCGGGATGGAATCCCGCCGAACGCGCGCGTGATGCAGCCCCCCGGACGCAGGATGTGGGTCAAGCGAAGTGAAGCGCCGCGCGACGGTGGCTTCGACGGCTTTCACGGCGGGATTACGCTACGCTCCATCCCGCCCTACCGACGCAGAGGTGCGTGCCCCGGGACCGAGCGGCGCCAAGGGAAACGACCGATATCCGGGAAATCCGCGAAGAAGCCTTTTTTGCCGCTGAAGGGCACCGAGCCATGACTCGACCGAGCGACTTCCTGCGCCGCAGTCCCATCTACCGCAGGCTGGAGTCGGCCGGTGCGACCTTTGAGGAACGCGCCGGCGCGGCCGTTGCAGCGCGCTACGCCGCGTCGCCCGAACAGGAGGTGCGCGTGGCGCGCAGCATGGGGCTCGCCGATCTGTCCCCGCTGCCGCGCATCGGCTTCAAGGGTCCGGACACGCCCGAGTGGCTGAGCGCCCAGGGTGCGGCGCTGCCGCCCGCGCCCAACCTCGCGTCGCGCCAGGCGGATGCCGGGCTCGCGGCGCGGCTGTCGCAGGACGAGCATCTCATCCTGAGCGATCTCGAAGGGCGGGGGGAGTTGTGCGCGCGCCTCGAGCGGGCCTGGTCCGTCGACTCGGCGCCGCGCTGCTTTCCGGTGCCGCGCCGCGACACTCATTTCTGGTACCTTGTCAGCGGCGTGCATGCGCCGGCGATGCTGGCCAAGGTGTGCGCCGTGGACCTGCGCACGTCGAAGTTCGAGGACGGGCGCGTGGCGCAGACCTCGCTGGCTCGCATCAACGTGGTGGTGATCCGCGACGACATCAACGGAACGCTGGCATTCAACATTCTCGGCGACGGCTCGCTGGCCGACTACCTTTGGCCCTGTCTGCTCGACGCCATGGATGAGTTCCGCGGCGCCCCGGTCGGCCTGAGCGCACTGCTGGCGATGAAGAACGACTGACACCATGAGACGCAGCGACAACGAAGAGCAACCGGACCGCAACGTCGGGGATGCAACCCCGGCCACGGAGCCGCCCGATAACGATCTCGAGGTTGCCATCGGCAACCAGGTGCGCGCCTTCCGCAGGCGGCTCGACATGACGGTGGTGGAGCTCGCGAAACAGGCCAAGCTCTCGCCCGGTATGCTCTCCAAGATCGAGAACGGCGTCACCTCCCCCTCCCTCGCCACCCTGCGCGCGCTGTCGCGGGCGCTCAACGTGCCGGTCACCTCCTTCTTCCGCAAGTACGAGGAGCAGCGCGACTGCACCCTGGTGCGCGCCGGGGAGGGGCTGGTCATCGAGCGGCGCGGCACCCGGGCCGGACACCAGTATCAGCTGCTGGGCCACACCGTGCACAAGCCCGTATCGGTGGAGCCGTTTCTCATCTCCCTGACCGAGGGATCGGAGGTTTTCCCCCTCTTTCAGCACAGCGGCACGGAGTTCGTGTACATGCTCGAGGGAGAGGTCGTGTACCGCCACGCCAGCGAGACCTACCATCTGAAGCCGGGGGACTCCCTGTTCTTCGACGCCGATGCCCCCCACGGCCCCGACGAGCTGGTCAAGCTTCCCATCCGCTTTCTGTCGGTCATCGTCTCGCCCCGCCTGGGCGAGTAGAGTTTTCCTGAAAGTAAAAAATATTTCTTATCTGTTGATTTTCGGCGCACCCATACACTAATCTCTTTCTGAACCGAGCGGAGGAGGCGCGTAGCCCATGTGCGGCATTGTCGGCCTGTTCAGCAAGACCCCCGAGGTGGAGCGGCGCTTGGGCGAGCAGCTGGCGAGCATGCTCACCGAGATGAGCGAGCGCGGGCCGGACAGTGCGGGGTTCGCCGTGTACCGCAATCCCGCCCCCAGCGGCGCCGCCAAGGTGACCCTCCACCATCCTGATCCGGCCTTCGGGTGGGAATCGCTGCGCGCCGAGCTCTCGTCGGCTTTCGACGGAGCCGTGGCGCTGGGCGTCTACGCCAGCCACGCGGTGCTCGTGGTGCCGGCCACCGCGGATGTCGCCCAGAGCTGGCTGCAGGCCCATCATCCGGAATGCCGCATCATGAGCGCCGGCAGCACCATCGAGATCTTCAAGGAGGCCGGGCCCCCGCCCCAGGTCGTCGAACGCTTCGGGCTGCGAAAGATGTCCGCGACCCACGCGCTCGGTCACACCCGCATGGCCACCGAGAGCGCGGTGACGACGCAGCACTCGCATCCCTTCTCCACCGGCCTCGACCTGTGCCTGGTGCACAACGGCTCCCTGTCCAACCACAACCGGCTCAGGCAGTTTCTGCGCCGTCAGGGCATGACCTTCCAGACGGACAACGACAGCGAAGTGGCGGCCGGCTACCTCACCTGGCGCCTGCGCGAGGGGGCGACGCTGGAGCAGGCGCTGGAGGCCGCCATCAAGGATCTGGACGGGTTCTACACGTTCGCCATCGGCACGCGCGACGGCTTCGCGGTGCTGCGCGACCCCATCGCGTGCAAGCCCGCGGTCCTCGCGGAGACCGACGCCTGGGTCGCGATGGCCTCCGAGTTCCGTGCCATCGCACGCCTGCCCGGCGCCGAGGACGCCCGCATCTGGGAGCCGGCGCCGGCCAGGATCTACAGCTGGAAGCGAACCGAGAAGGTGACGTGAGGCCGCCGGGGGCGGGAGCGACGGCCGTTTCAAGGGACGATCAGGCGGAGCCGCGCGGATGATCGAGGTCGATCTGGATGTCGTCGGCGTGCGCGACCTCAATCGCCAGCTCCACCAACTACCGAGCGACACGAATCAGCTGAGCTGGCGGGTGATCCACCCTCGCGGCGAGCATGCCATCGCCGCGGGGCTCACGTTGCCGCTGGAGGTAAGCATCGATGGCCACGTCGGCTACTACTGCGGCGGCATGAATCAGCGCGCCACGCTCACCATCAACGGCAACGCCGGCCCGGGCGTGGCAGAGAACATGATGTCCGGGCTCGTGCGCGTCAGGGGAAACGCCTCCCAGTACGCTGGAGCATCCGCGCACGGCGGCATGCTGGTCATCGAGGGCGATGCCAGCAGCCGGTGTGGGATCTCGATGAAGGGCGCGGACATCGTCGTGCGCGGCTCGGTGGGACACATGAGCGCATTCATGGCGCAGAAGGGCCGCCTGGTCGTGTGCGGCAACGCCGGCCCGGATCTGGGCGACTCCATCTACGAAGCCGTGGTGTACGTGGGCGGCGGGGTGGACGGTCTCGGGGCCGATTGCGTGGAGAAGGAAATGACCCAGGCGCACGTGGGCGAGCTCGAGCAGCTCTTGTCGGCGGCGGGCATCGAGGCCGACGCCGGGAGCTTTCGCCGTTTCGGCTCGGCGCGCAAGCTGTATCACTTCAACGTGGATCACGCCGACGAGTACTAGCCATCGATCATCCTGATGACTCATCAAACGCAGCTGTCATCTGACGGGTCGGCCCACCCCGCTCTGCAGGGGTGAGGTTCGTGGGTACTCAGGCTGATCGATGACGGACGATGAACGAGCCATGGCCGATGACACGCCCATAGATCCCAGGATGCTGCGGCCGTCGTGGACCTTCCCGGCCCACGTGCTCGCCGAGATTCACCGTGCCGCCGATCAGGGCGTGTACGAGATTCGCGGCTTCGGCGCCAAGCGCCGCCTCCCGACGTTCGACGATCTGGTGTTTCTCGGCGCCTCCATGTCGCGCTATCCGCTCGAGGGCTACCGCGAACGCTGCGAGACGAACGTCACCCTGGGCACGCGCTTCGCACGCAAGCCCATCGAGCTGAAGATTCCGATCACCATCGCGGGGATGAGCTTCGGCGCCCTGGGCGCGCATGCCAAGGAAGCCATCGGCCGCGCCGCCACGCAGATGGGCACCAGCACGACCACGGGAGACGGCGGCATGACGAACGAAGAGCGTCGCGCCTCCAAGATCCTCGTCTACCAGGTGCTGCCGTCGCGCTACGGCATGAATCCCGACGACCTGCGCCGTGCGGATGCCATCGAGGTGGTCGTCGGCCAGGGAGCGAAGCCGGGGGGCGGCGGCATGCTGCTGGGACACAAGATCACGGAGCGCGTCGCCAACCTGCGCGATCTGCCCGTAGGCATCGACACAGGCTTTCACGCAGTCGTTGACCTGCTGCTCGTCGCTGATATCGAAGGCATGCGCCCTGGCCGTGCCGCCACTTTTTTCGATACCTTCCGCGACTTTCTGCAGCCCGGCTTCGTTGAGATCC
>CAZPFD010000023.1:0-18503 GCA_964585725.1 uncultured Ectothiorhodospiraceae bacterium
CTTTCCCCCGTAGGGCGTATGCGGTATTAATCCGGGTTTCCCCGGGCTATCCCCCGCTACTGGGTAGATTCCTACGCGTTACTCACCCGTCCGCCACTCGTCAGCGCCAAGGTCACCCCGAAGGGATCCCAGCGGCCTGTTACCGTTCGACTTGCATGTGTTAAGCATGCCGCCAGCGTTCAATCTGAGCCAGGATCAAACTCTTCAGTTCAAGACTACCGACCACCCGAGGGTGGCCAATTCCTTGACTCGACGCACGCACTCGCAATCATGTTGCGAGCCGCTCACGCCGATTTCACAGGTGGAACTCACCACCGACGCAAGCGCCCACACAGATTGCCTGATCTCGCTTGTTAAAGAGCGTCGTGGGCACTCCGCCCACTCCCCACTGGCCCTGGCACTTCAGGGCTCGGGTTGGGTTTCCCTGGGGAATCTCCCTCCTAGAAAAGGGCTTCCGTTCCGGAGGGAACAGTAATTTTACACCCGGGCGCGGGCCGGTCAACCCCTACCGGCGCAGGGCAGTCCGGCATTTTAAGGCGCGCGAACACCTCCACCCGCCACCGCCGGCATCCGCCCTGCGGCAGCCTCGGAAGACGAGCCCGCTCGCCTGCCCGCCAGCGCCGCCTGCGGGACCGGCCTGCACGTACGGCGCGGAGATCCCGTCAGACGACCGAGATCCGCGCCACGCGCCGTTTTCCGACCTGATAGACTCGCGTCGTACCCGGCTCCACCGTCAGGTCGAGCGCGCTCACCCGCTCGCCGTCGATGCGCACCGCCCCCTGCTTGATGAGCCTCAGGGCCTCGGAGGTGCTCCTGGCAAGCCCCGCTTCCTTGAGCAGATTGCCGATGGGGAGGGCCGCCCCGTGCGCGTGCACGCGCCGCTCGGGGATGTCCTCGGGCAGCTCCCCGTGGCGGAATCGACGCTCGAACTCCGCCTGCGCCTCCTCGGCCGCCTTGCGGCTGTGGAAGCGCTCCACCAGCTCCCGCGCCAGCGCCACCTTGAAGTCCCGCGGGTTGGCGGTCCCGTCCGCCGCCTGCCGGCGCATGCGCGCGATGTCCTCGGCGCTCCTCTCCAGTGAGAGCAGCTCGAAGTACCGCCACATGAGATCGTCCGAAATCGACATGATCTTGCCGAACATCTCGCCGGCCGGCTCCGTGATCCCCACGTAGTTCCCGAGGGACTTGGACATTTTCTGCATGCCGTCGAGGCCCTCGAGGATGGGCATCGTGAGCACCACCTGCGGCTCCTGGCCGTACGCCTCCTGAAGCTGGCGTCCGACGAGCATGTTGAACTTCTGATCGGTGCCGCCGAGCTCGACGTCCGCCCGCATGGCCACCGAGTCGTAGCCCTGGACGAGCGGGTACAGAAACTCGTGAATGGCGATGGGCTGCCCCGACCGATAGCGGCTCTGGAAGTCGTCGCGCTCGAGCATGCGCGCCACCGTGTGCCTGGCTGCAAGCTGGATGAGATCGGCCGCACTCATGGGTCCCATCCATTTGGAGTTGAAACAGATCTCGGTGCGCTCGGGATCGAGGATCCTGTAGATCTGCGCCTCGTAGGTTCGTGCGTTCTCCATCACCTCGTCGCGCGTGAGCGGCTTGCGCGTGACGTTGCGACCGCTCGGATCCCCGATCATCCCGGTGAAGTCCCCGATCAGGAACAACACCTGATGCCCCAGATCCTGGAACTGACGCAGCTTGTTGATGAGCACGGTGTGCCCGAGGTGCAGATCCGGCGCAGTCGGATCGAAGCCGGCCTTCACGCGCAGCGGACGCCCGCGTTCGAGCTTCGCCAGCAGATCCTTCTCGAGGAGAATCTCGTGCGCCCCGCGCTTGAGCAGGCGCAAAGCGTCGGCGGGCGCGGTCATCGGCGAACCCCGACGGCGAGCACCGCGCCCCGTCCGGCGCTTCGAGACGCGCAGGCGTCGCTTCGCGGGGCGAGGAAACCTTGCTCCCGTGGCTCTCGCTCGCGGGTCATGGACACGCCTAAAGCTTTGCTCCGCACGCTCGAATACATGCAGACCACTCCGTCATCCTCCGGGGGGAACGCGTCGCAGATGCGCCCATACGCCGCCGCCCCGCGCCAGCGCACGCCCCGCGCGGGTAAGCGCGCAGCCTACCACAGGGTGGCCGCGCGAGGCAGGCGCACCCTGGGAGCGTGCAGGGCATTGACCCGCCTCGACCTTCGGAGTATGGTAGCCGCGACAAAAACATAAATATCAATGAATTACAATTCATTCATAACAAAAGATTACAAGAATCTCCCGAGTTGCCGCCCGCGCTCGGCCCCAGCACTGGCCGGCGCCGGACGCGGCCGCCCCCGGGGGCGGCCCCGCCTTTGGACGCTGGCAGCCCTCGGTGCGGGGTTGCTCGCCCTCGGCGCAACCGCGACGTGGCTGCGACCGGCCACCGGTCTGGCGGCCATCTGGCCGGGGAACGACGCCTTCCGGGAGGAAACCGCCCGGCGCATCGTACGTGAGCTGCCCCTGCCGCCCCTCGCGGGAGGAAGCGCATCCCAGGATGAGCCCGTGGCGCGGCCGGTGGCGCTCACAGGCGCACAGCCGCCGCCGCGAGCGGTCCGTGTGCCGGGAGACGCGCCCGGCCCATCCTCGCCGGCGTCTGCTGGACACCCCCCGCAAGCGCTCGCCAACCCGCCGCAGGCGGTGGAGACCGGCGCCGATGGCCCCGGCCGGGATCCGGACGTGACCCCTGCCGCGGCCGGGGCACCCGAGGCGGAGCCGGTTCCAGGCACTCGCCACGAGGTCGTCATTCGAAGCGGCGACTCGCTATTCGACATCTTCCGCCGACTGGAGCTGCGGCAGGCCGATCTGCATCGCGTCATGGCATCCGGGGACGAGGCCCGGCGGCTGAGCCGCATCCATCCGGGCCAGCGTCTCGAGCTGATCGCGGACGCCGACGGCAACCTGAACCAACTCATCTACCACCTCGACGAGACCCGCTCGCTCAAGGTGACGCGCGACGACGGCGCTTACCGAACGGAGATGATCGAGGCCGCGCTGGAGCAACGCATCGTCTCCGCCTCCGGCACCATCGAGACTTCGCTGTTCGAGGCGGGACAGAAAGCCGGCCTCTCCGACAACGTCATCATGAAGCTGGTGGAGATATTCGCCTGGGATGTGGATTTCGCCCTGGATATCCGTTCCGGCGATCGTTTCACCCTGGTCTACGCGCACCTCTACAAGGACGGCGAGAAGCTTCGGGATGGCGAGATCCTCGCGGCCGAGTTCGTGAACCGGGGGCGCAGCCTGCGCGCCGTGCGCTACACCGACGCAGGCGGCCGCACCGATTACTACACGCCCGAGGGACTGAGCATGCGCAAGGCCTTCCTGCGCACGCCGGTCCAGTTCTCGCGCGTGAGCTCGCGCTTCAATCTGCGCCGCGTGCATCCCGTCCTGCATCGCGTGCGAGCGCACCGAGGCGTCGACTATGCGGCGCCCGCGGGCACTCCCGTGCGCGCGACCGGCGACGGCAAGGTGGTGTTCGCCGGGCGCAAGGGCGGCTACGGCAAGGCCGTCATCCTGCGTCATGGGAGCACCTACACGACGGTGTACGCCCATCTGTCCCGTTTCGCCCGCGGCATCCGTTCGGGCCGCTACGTCGAGCAGGGACAGACCATCGGCTACGTGGGCAGCACCGGCCTCGCCACCGGCCCGCACCTTCACTACGAGTTCCGCGTGCGCGGGGTACACCGCGATCCGCTGACCGTTCGGCTGCCGGAGGCGGACCCCATCTCCGACCAGTATCGAGAAGACTTCATGCACGACACGCAGCCGCTCCTCACCCGCCTGGACATCCTGTCGCGCACATACGTCGCCACCAGCGACGACTGACCCATGCCCCTCTATATCGGACTGATGTCCGGCACCAGTATGGACGCCGTCGATGCCGCGCTGCTCGACTTCGAGGAGGCTGCCTTCACTCTGGTCGCCACGCACCGCGAGCCCATCCCCGCGGACGTGCGCGCCGCGCTCCTGGAGGTCGCGGGCGGGCACGGCGACCACCTGGATCGGGTGTCGGAGCTCGACGCCCTGGTGGGTGCCTTGTTCGCCCGAGCGGTGGAGGCGCTGCTGCACGCCCAGGGGCTGAGCCCGACGCGGGTCCGGGCCATCGGCAGTCACGGTCAGACCGTACGCCACCGCCCGGCCGGGCCCACCCCCACCAGCGTTCAGATCGGGGACCCGAACGCCATCGCCGAGCGCACCGGCATCACCACGGTCGCGGACTTCCGCCGCCGCGACATGGCCGCCGGGGGGCAGGGCGCGCCCCTGGCGCCCGCGTTTCATCGCGCTGCGTTCCACGACCCGCGCAGCGACCGCGTGGTCCTGAACATCGGCGGCATTGCCAACGTCACCGTGCTGTCCTCCGACCCCGAAGCGCCGGTGAAGGGATTCGATACGGGCCCGGGCAACGTGCTGCTCGACGCCTGGGCGTCGGAGCACCTGCACACGACCATGGATGCCGACGGGCGCTGGGCCGCCGGCGGCCGTACGCACGAGGGGCTGCTCGCAGCCATGCTGCGCGATCCCTACTTCGCCACGGCGCCGCCCAAGAGCACCGGCCGCGAGCGGTTCAATCTGCGCTGGCTTCGCGAGGTCCTCGACGCCCACGTGCCGGCCGTGCTGCCCCGCGACGTCCAGCGCACGCTGTGCGCCCTCACCGAGCTCAGCGTGGCGCAGGCTATCGAGCGCCATGCGCCGGCCACCCGGGAGGTGCTGGTATGCGGCGGCGGGGCGCACAATCCGGTGCTGATGGAAGGTCTCGCGGCGCAGATGCGGGGGCGGCGCGTGATCTCCACCGCTGCCGCCGGCCTCGATCCGGCCTGGGTGGAGGCCGCGGCCTTCGCCTGGCTGGCCCACCGGACCCTGTCGGGGCTCCCCGGGAATCTGCCGGACGTCACCGGCGCCCGCCACGAGGTGGTACTGGGCGGCATCTACCCGGGCAAACCGGGGGACGTTTAGCCGACACCTGGGTGATGACGCACGTGTTCCAGCCTTGCCGGGCGGGGTTCAGCTTCGTGGGTAATCATGACAAGGAACGGCCGCAGGCGCGGAGCCGCGCCGGTGCGGCTCAGACGGCGAAGGACTGCCCGCAGCCGCAGGTGGCGCTCGCGTTCGGGTTGTTCACCACGAAGCGCGCCCCCTGGAGGTCCTCTTTGAAGTCGATCTGCCCGCCCATCAGGTACTGGAAGCTCATGGGGTCGATGAGCAGCTTGACGCCGCCCTTCTCGATCACCATGTCGTCCTCGCCGGCGGCCTCCTCGAGCTCGAACCCGTACTGAAATCCGGAGCAGCCGCCGCCCTGGATGTATACGCGCAGCATCAGGGGGCCTTTCCCTTGCTGCGCCATGATCTCACCGACCTTGGCGGCCGCGCGTTCGGTGAACTCGATAGCGCCGGGTATATCCATGGTCATTCGCTCTGCGGGCTGATGTCGCTCCGGGGCGGGCGTCGCCGCCGCCTCACGTGCATCATTTTACAGCACCCGGGGCGTTTCCACGCCCCTCACTCGGCGATCTTGAGGCCGCCCTCGTGGGTCTTCAGGCCCGGCTCCCGCCGCTCCTGCGTCTCCTGCTTCTGCTCCCCGGACCCGCTGTCGTGGCTGAGCCGGAGGGGCTCGCTGCTGCGCTCGCCCCGATGCACGAGGTTCCCGTTCACCTCCGCCCCCACCGCCATCTCGATGAGGTTGTAGTAGACGTTGCCCGTGACGCGCGCCCGCGAGGCGATCTGCACATGATCGCTGGCGTAGACGTCCCCGACGACGACGCCGTCCAGCACCACGTGGGGAACCCGCACATCGCCCTCGATGGTGCCGTTCTCACTCACGCTCAGGACCGATCCGGACCCGTCCTCCGCCAGGACGTTCCCCTTGATGGTGCCGTCGACGTGCAGCACGCCCGTGAAACGCAGGTCGCCCACGAGCTCCGTCTGCTGGCCGACGAGGGACTCCAGCTTGCTCGCTCGATACTTCTTGCGGTTGTTCAACATGCGCTCGCGCTCCTTTAGCCGACCCGGGCCGGCCACTCGAAACTCTTCTCCAGCTTCGCGGGCTTGCCCCCGGACGCCGTCACCTGCACGGAGACCCGGCGCGGGGTGAAGTCCCGCGGCAGCTTGAGCCGACCCTTGACTTTCTGGAAGTGCCTCAATCGAAAGCTGATGCCTTGCACGTCGCTGAGCTCCTCCAGCGAGAACCTCACGGGATGACCCTCACGCTCGCCGAAAACCCAGAGCTTGACGGTCCCCGATATCACGCTGTCGTTCTTCATCGCCCCCGTGAGCACGAGCCGGTAGAGGTACTCGCCGCCCCCGTCGCGGCGCACTTCAAAGCTCTGAATATCCAGCTCCCGCGACTGCTCCGAAGCGACGATGCTGCGGTAGAAGGCGAGCTCTTCCTTGAGGTCCAGGATCTCCTGCTGGAGCTGCTTCAGGTGCGCGTGCACGTCGCTGTAGGCCTTGCGTTCGATCTGGCTCGTCCGCTCCAGCGCGGTGGCACGCTCGCGCAGCGAAAGATTGGCGTCCTGGAGGCTGCGTTTCGCCGCCTCCAGCCGCTCGCGCTCGGCGCTCGCGTCGATATACTGCTCGCGCACCGTGCTCCGCCCCTGCTCGTAGGCCAGGTAGCCGGTGGCGCCCAGCAGCCCCACGGCGAGGGCCAGCAGCAGCACGCTGCGCAAGGGCCGGTGGGGCCGAACGATCAGGTGTCCGCTACGCACGGCGTGGAGCCTCGAAACGGGCCCGGCCGGCCCACGAGCGGGATCCCGCCCGCCCGACCCGCGCCGGCATCTGCATCATCGGCGGGCGCATCAGGGGAGCAAGGCGATCTGTTCCAGGCCCGCGCGCTCATCCCAGCCGAACATGATGTTCATGTTCTGCACCGCCTGCCCGGCGGCGCCCTTGCCCAGATTGTCGATGACCGAGAGCACCACGATCGTTTCCCCGTCTCCCGGGCGATGCCAGGCGATCCGGCACAGATTGCCGCCTCGCACGCTGCGGGTTTCCGGATGGGTGCGCGGGGGCAGCACGTCCACGAAGGGCTCGTCCCGGTAGCGCCGCTCGAAGACCGCCTGGACGTCCGCGTCCGGCGTCTTCAGGCGCCCGTAGAGCGTGGCATGGATGCCGCGAATCATCGGGATCAGGTGCGGCACGAAGGTCAGCCCCACCGGTCCGCCGCTCACCGCCCGCAGCCCTTGGAGGATCTCCGGGAGGTGCCGGTGCCCGCTCGCCGCGTAGGCCTTCAGGTTCTCGCTGGCCTCGCACAACTGCGTCGCCAGCTGCTCCTTGCGGCCGGCGCCGCTCACCCCTGATTTAGCGTCCGCGACGAGATCTTCTGAAGAGATCAGCCGCTCCTGGAGCAGGGGCAGGAAGCCCAGCTGAACCGCCGTCGCATAGCAGCCGGGGTTGGCGACCAGTCGTGCATCGCGGATCGCGGCACGGTTGAGCTCGGGCAGCCCGTACACGGCCTGCTCCAGGAGCTCGGGCCGGGCGTGCTCCATGCCGTACCAGCGGCGCCATTCGTCGGGATCGGTCAGTCGGAAATCGGCCGACAGATCGATGACGCGGGTGCCGCCCTCGAGAAGAGGCGACACCATGCCCATGGCAGTGCCGTTGGGCGTAGCGAAGAAGACGAGGTCGCAATCCGTGAGCGCCGCCTCATCGGGAAGCGAAAACACCAGCGGACACACACCGCGCAGATTCGGGAAGTACTCCCCCACCGCTTGCCCCGCCGCCTTGCGCGACGTGATGACGGTGAGGGAGACTTGAGGATGAAAGCTCAGCAACCGCAACAGCTCGACGCCCGAGTAGCCCGTGGCGCCGACGACACCGACACGTATCATGTCCCCATACTCTGTGAGTCAGCAGCAAAGATGGGGATAAAGATAGCGAGAAGGAGGCTGCGAGGGGAAGAGAGACGCCGAATAAAAAAGCGGCCGGAGCCGCTCTAAGGAGATGGTGGTCACAGTTGTTATTATGATGCGATGGCGCAAAAGCCTATCGAGTCCCCTACCCCCTGTCAACCGGCGCCCCTGCTGCACGGGAGTAGATTAGACGCTGCTTATCATCTACCGGCGCGCCGGAAACCGCCGGTCGAATCTGTCTTTTCATACAGTATCCCAGTGGGTCCACGCCGATGCTTTGGGTGAAGGCATTCCACATCATATTCATGGTCACCTGGTTCGCGGGGCTGCTGTACCTGCCGCGGCTTTTCGTCTATCACGCCATGGCCGAGGATCGCACCGGGCGAGACCGGTTCCAGGTCATGGAGCGAAAGCTGTTCTTTATAATGAGCATCGGTGCGGGGGGGACGGTGGCGTTCGGACTGTGGCTCCTGCTCGGGCCCGCGTGGACGGCGTTGTCGCAGAGCGGTTGGCTGCACGCGAAGCTCTTTCTCGTCGTCCTGTTGATCGCGTATCACGTCTACTGCCGCAAGCTCATGGTCGATTTTCGTCGCGAGCGCAACCGCCACGGACATGTCTTCTACCGATGGTTCAACGAGCTCCCGGCACTGATACTCGTTGCCGTCGTGATACTGGCCGTGGTCAGACCGTTCTGACTGCGAACCGCAAGCGCGAGACGCTGCATGCGCCAGCGGCCCGCGACATGGGGCGCCGGAGGTACCAATGGCCGGAATCGTTCACTGCGTGGTCTTGAAGAAGGACGCCGAGGGTCTCGACGAGCCGCCGCACCCGGGCGAGCTGGGCGAGCGCATCTACCAGAACGTCTCCAAGGAGGGGTGGCAGCAATGGCTCGAGCGCTTGCAGATGATCATCAACGAAAGCGGCCTGAACACCGCCGATCCCGCGAGCATCGAGATCATCGAGAAGCACATGCTCGGGTTCTTCTTCGGCGAGGGCGAGTACGGCGGGCTGCCGGCAGGATTCCGGCCCCCGGGCGCCAAAAAGTAGAACGGTTCTTCGCGGATTTCCGGGAACCCGCCCCGACGCGCGCAATCGGGAAATGGGTCCCGGGGTGTGCGCCGCGAAGTCGCAAGCCCCGCAGGGCGGGGCCGCGAGTCGCGCCCGTACGCGATGGGAAACCCCGGTCGCTCAACCGAGGCCGCGATGGGTCGAGAGAGCACAGCGTGGCCCCGCGTACGTACGAGGTTCGTGGGCGATTTCGGGGCTTGCAACGCAGAGGTGCGTGCCCCGGGACCCAGCGGCGCCGAGGAAAACAACCGATATCCCGGAAATCCGCGAAGAACCTTTCCTACGCGGGCTCGAGCTTCCACACCGGGGCGACGACCACGTTCAGGCACGCGTGCGCCGCGCGCAGCGCCGCTTCCACGGCCTCGGGCGTCGGTCCGTGCGCGAAGATGAAGCCGAGATAGCTCGACCCCTCCGGCAGCGGCACCAGCTCGTACCCCTCGCGAATGGCGATGACCACGTCGTCGACGTAGCGCACGCGGCTCGCCCGCATGACGCCCTCGACCCGGCGCAGGGTTCCGCGCTTCGGGGTGGGCAGCATCAGCACGCCGGCGGCGCCCGCGCCGGGCTGCAACCGAAGCGGGCGGCCCAGTGCGTGCGCGAGCACCAGCTCCTCGAGGCTCTGCCCGGCACCGAACTCGAGCAGCCGGGCGCAATCCCCACCGATGGTGCGCGCCGCCACCTCCAGGATGCGCGCGTCGCCACCCCTCACCCGCAGCTCCGCGTGCACCGGCCCCTCGCACAATCCGTAGGCCGCGCACGCCTCCTGCACGCGCTGCTCGACCTGCGCCTGCACCGGGGCGCCCAGCCGCGAGGGGGTCACGTAGTAGGTCTCCTCGAAGCAGGGCCCGTCGAGGGGGTCCGGCTTGTCGAACAGGGCCACCACCTCCAGGCGCCCCGCCGAGAGCATGCCCTCCAGGGCGACCTCCATTCCGGGCATGAAGTCCTCCGCCAGCACGTAGCGGCGCTCGTCCGCGTCGTGCACGCCGGCCAGGATTGCACCCACCCGCCGGCAGGCCGCCACCAGCTCGTCGGCGCCGTCGGCGCGGATGACCCCGCGGCTGCCGGCCAGCGCCAGGGGTTTGACCACGCACGGGTAGGACACCGCCTGCGCCTGAGCCCGGAGATCCCCCGCCAGATCCAGACGCACGAATCCCGGGACCGGCGCACCCGCCGCCGCCAGTGCGGCGCGCGCCAGATCCTTGCGCCGCGCCACGCGGGCCGCCTGCGGGGGGTTGTGGGGCAACGAGAGCTCTCGCGCCACCCGGCTCGCCAGCTCGACCGTGGCATCGTCGGTCGCCACCACGCCGGCGAAAGGACGCGCGCGTCCCGCCGCCGTCAATCGATCGAGGGCACTCGCCGGCTCCGTCAGATCGACGCGCAGCCCGTCCACGCCTTGGGGCAGGAGCGCGTGGGCGCCGCCGCCCGCCGCCACGGCGATATCGGCTTCCAGGCGCGCCGCGGCCCGGCAGTATGCGGGAATGCGGTAGCTGTTGTGGGGGGCGATGAGGAGCACGCGCGGGCGCTCGGGGCGCCCGCCCGCGCGCGTGGACACACTCAGGCGCAGCCTCCGCCGGCGCCCACCGCGGCGCCGCACGCGCCGCACGTGCCGGTGCCGCCTACCGCAGCGAACACGTTGTTGAAGACGAAGCTCGCGCCGGTGGGTCGGCTCACGTAATCGATCTCGACGCCGCGCAGGTAGTTGAGGGCCACCGCATCGACGTAGATCTCGAACCCCTCCTCGCGCAGGACCTTGTCATAGGGGGTCTTGCGGTCGGTGAAGGTCATGCCGTAGCTCATCCCCGAGCAGCCGCCCCCGCCCACGAATATTCGGATGGCCTCGATGTCGTCGTCGTCCACCTCGGCGAACAGCCTGGTCAGCTGCTCGCGGGCGAGCGGCGTGATGCGCATGTCCTGCTCCCCGATGGTGTCGCGATAGACGGATGTGGCTTCGGTGCTCATGTGAACGCTCCTTTCGGCTCCCCCGAATATTATGGCGTCGCAGGCAGGCGGACAAGGCGCCTCGGAGCCGAATCTCATTCCATGAGCTCGAAGTCCTCCTTGCGCGCGCCGCAGTCCGGGCACACCCAGTTGGGCGGCAGGTCCTCCCAGCGGGTCCCGGGCGGGATGCCCTCGTCGGGCAGGCCCTCCGCCTCGTGATAGACGAAGCCGCAGATGACGCACATGTAGGATCGCATAGGTTTGTCCCCCCGAGCCCTCGTTTCTTTATCATTCCGGCATGCGCACGATACCCGGCATGCAGCGGCTGCATCCCCGCCCGTACGCCCCGCAGCGCGCGGGCGGGCATCGGTTCCGGGCTGGCGACTCTACACCGCGAGCCCGGGCGGCGCCAACATCCGGGCGGAAAGGCCCCGCATGATACCGTTTCCGCGCCGAGGCCTGTACGCCGTGACGGACAGCCGGCTGCTCGCGGGCGATGCGCTCGCGGATGCGGTCGCCGCCGCGATCCGCGGCGGCGCCGCCGCGGTGCAGTACCGCGACAAGGGCGCGAGCGCGCGCCGGCGCCGCGACGACGCCCGGCGCCTGCGCGCGTTGTGCGCCGACTCGGGCGTGCCCTTCGTCGTGAACGACGACGTCGCGCTCGCGGCCGCCGTGGAGGCGGACGGCGTGCACGTGGGGCGCGAGGACGCCACGCTCGTGCAGGCGCGGGCGGCGCTCGGGCCCGAAGCCATCATCGGCGTATCCTGCAACGACTCGCTGGAGCGCGCCTTGGAGGCGCAGGCCGCCGGTGCGACCTACGTCGCGTTCGGGCGTTTTTTCCCGTCGCAAACCAAGCCGCAGGCGGTCCCGGCGAGCATCGAGCTGCTGCATGAGGCCCGCCCGCGCATGCGGATCCCCGTCGTTGCCATCGGTGGCATCACGCCGGAGAATGGCGGCGCACTGCTGGCGGCGGGGGCCGACGTGCTCGCCGTCATACACGGCCTGTTCGGCCAGCCGGAGCCGGAAGCGGCGGCGCGCCGCTACGCGGAGCTGTTTCCCTGACGCGAGCGGCGCCAACGCCGCAGGACGATCAGTCGTCGCATGCATTTCGCGACTCCGAGGTAGAGACCCTATGACCCACACGCAGGCACTCTACGAAGAGGCACAGATCCACATTCCCGGAGGAGTCAACTCGCCCGTGCGCGCCTTCCGGGCGGTCGGTGGAAACCCGGTCTTCATCAAGCGCGCCGAGGGCCCGTGGTTGTTCGACGAGGACGAGCGGCGCTACATCGACTACGTCGGGGCCTGGGGACCGATGATCGCCGGCCACGCGCATCCGAAGGTGATCCGCGCGGTGCAGGAGACGGCGGCGCGGGGCCTGGGGTTCGGTGCGCCCACCACGCTCGAGACGGCCATGGCCAAGCGCATTCGCGAGCTGGTGCCTTCCGTGGAGAAGGTCCGCCTGGTGAACTCCGGCACCGAGGCCACGATGACCGCCATCCGGCTGGCGCGCGGATACACCGGACGCGACAAGGTGGTGAAGTTCGAGGGCTGCTATCACGGGCACGTCGACTCTCTGCTGGTGAAAGCGGGCTCCGGCGCCCTCACCCTCGGCGTGCCCACCTCGCCCGGGGTGCCGGCGGCGCTCGCCGCACAGACCCTGACGGTCGCGTTCAACGAGCTGGAACCCGTCCGTGCCGCCTTCGAGGAGTTCGGCGCCGACATCGCCGCGGTGATCGTCGAGCCGGTGGCGGGCAACATGAACTGCGTGCCGCCCGAGCCCGGCTTTCTCGAAGGCCTGCGCGCGCTGTGCGACGAGCACGCCAGCGTGCTCGTCTTCGACGAAGTCATGACCGGCTTCCGCGTGGCCCTGGGCGGAGCCCAGGCGCTCTACGGCGTGCGGCCGGATCTCACCACCCTCGGCAAGATCATCGGCGGCGGCCTGCCGGTGGGCGCCGTGGGCGGGCGCGGGGACATCATGGACCACCTCGCGCCCAGCGGGCCCGTCTACCAGGCCGGTACCCTGTCGGGCAATCCGGTGGCGATGGCCGCGGGGCTGGCCACCCTCGATCTGGTGGCCGAGCCCGGGTTCCACGAGCGCTTGACGAGCACGACCGAGGCTCTGGTCGGGGGCCTCGTGGAGCGTGCGCGGGCGGCCGATATTCCCATGAGCGCGAACTGCGTCGGAGGCATGTTCGGCCTGTTCTTCACGGAGGACCCCGTGGTGACGAGCTTCCGTCAGGTGACGAGCTGCGACATCGAGCGCTTCAAGCGCTTCTTCCACGGTATGCTGGAGCACGGGGTGTATCTGGCGCCTTCCGCGTTCGAGGCCGGATTCGTGTCGGCCGCGCACGGGGACGCCGAGATCGAGCAGACTCTGGCCGCGGCCGAATCCGTGTTCCGCACGCTCTCGGGCGGGTGAAGCGAGCCCATGTTCTCGCAACGCATGCTGTTCGTTTACGGCTTCGTCGCGTGCGCGGCGCTGATCGGCATTGCGTTGTATTTCCAGCACGTCGTGGGGCTCGAGCCGTGTCCGCTGTGCATCTTCCAGCGCGTCTTCGTGTTCGCTCTCGGAGGGGTGATGCTGCTCGGCGCCCTGCACGATCCCCGGGCCTGGGGCCGGCGCATCTACGGCGGCCTCATCACCGTGCTCGCAGGCCTCGGCGCGGCCGTCGCGGGACGCCACGTATGGCTCCAGAACCTGCCGGCGGACCAGGTGCCGGCCTGCGGACCGGGCCTCGAGTACATGCTGGAGAGATACCCTCTCGGGCGCACCCTGGAGCTGGTCCTCAAGGGGTCGGGGGAGTGCGCCGAGGTACAGTGGACGTTCCTCGGACTCAGCATCCCTGCCTGGACCCTGGTCGCGTTCTGCGCGCTGCTCGCGTGGGGGCTGTATCTGGCTTTCCGGCGGAGCCACTCCCCGGCCGGGCCGGCAGCGTCCTGATCGGTGTTGCACCGCTGTCGTCTTGCGGGATGGCGAGCGCCTGCGCAGGGTGAGCGGCGAAGCACGGGGCGCCGGGCGATAAGGCCCACGGGGTGAGCATGAAGCGCTGGTGGCCCTGGGGTCGCGCGAAGCAGGAGGCCATCCCCGAGAACGCCTGGGCGGCCTGTGCCCGGCTTTCCCTGCTGCGTCGTTACGGGCCCGAGGAGCAGGCGCGGCTGCGCGCTCTCGCGGGTCTGTTTCTGCGCCGCAAGGAGATCTGCGGAGCAGGAGAGCTGACGCTCACCGAATCCATGCGATACAGCGTCGCGGCGCAGGCCAGCGTGCCCATCCTGAATCTCGGCATGGACTGGTACGACGGCTGGCACACGGTGATCGTTTACGCGGGCGACTTCGTCGCGCGCCACGAGTACATGGACGAGGCGGGGGTCGTGCACGAGGTGCGCGAGGCGCTGAGCGGTGAGTCCTGGGAGCACGGCCCGGTGCTCCTGTCGTGGGAGGAGGTGGACGAAGCAGGCCGTGGCGAAGGTTGGGGCAACGTGGTCATCCACGAGTTCGCACACAAGCTGGATCTGTTGAACGGGTCGGTCAACGGCATGCCCCCGTTGCACGCGGACATGGATCGCCCCACCTGGACCAGCGCCTTCGAGGCCGCGTTCGATGACATGACCAGGCGCGTGGCTGCCGGCGTGCCCACGCCCATCGACGACTATGCGGCAGAGGACTCGGGCGAGTTCTTCGCGGTGGCGAGTGAAGCATTCTTCGTGCATCCGGGGGATCTGCGCGAAGCTTACGCCCGGGTGTACGCCCAGCTCTCGCGCTTCTACCGCCAGGACCCCGCCGCACGCGAGGCCGAGTAGGATGCAGGCACGGCGACGGAGGCGGCGGCAGTGGACTCGCCGATGAAACCAATCCTCGAGGCGGGCCGCAACTGCTGGCGCATCGAGCCGGCGACGCGCGTCGCTTTCCTGATAGACGGAGAAGCGTACTACTCCGCGCTGCGCTCGGCGCTGCGCGCGGCGCGGCACTCGATCCTGATCGTCGGCTGGGACATCGACAGCCGGTTGCGCCTGCCCCGGGTGGGCGACGACCGGCTCCCCGAGACCCTCGGCGAGCTTCTGAATACCCTCGTCGCCCGCCGGCAGGGGCTGCACGCCCACGTGCTGGTGTGGGACTTCGCGCTCATCTACGCGCTCGAGCGCGACATCGTGCCCCTCTTCAAGCTGCGCTGGCGCACCCACCGCCGACTGCACTTCCACATGAACGACCGCCATCCCCCGGGGGCGTCACAGCACGAGAAGATCGTCGTCATCGACGACGCGGTGGCCTTCGTCGGCGGCTTCGATCTCGGGAAGTGGCGGTGGGACACCCGCGAGCATGCCGCACGCGAGCCGCGGCGGGTGGATCCGGAAGGCAAACCGTATCCGCCTTTCCACGACGTTCAGATGGTGGTCGACGCGGCCGCAGCGGGCGCCGTTGCGGACCGCGCGCGCGAACGGTGGTACCGGGCCACCGGAGAGACCCTGCAGCCGCCGCCCGCGGTCGACGCGGATCCGTGGCCCGACCGGGTGGCGCCCGACCTGCGCGACGTCGACGTGGGCATCGCCCGCACCGAGCCGGCCTATGGGGACGCGGCGGAGGCCCGGGAGGTGGAGCGGCTGCACCTGGACGCCATCGCGGCCGCGCAGCGGAGCATCTATATCGAGAACCAATACCTTACCTCCAACGCCATCGGCACTGCGCTGGCTGCGCGGCTGGAGGCGGCGGAGGGGCCCGAGGCCGTTCTGGTGCTGCCGCTCAAGACCGGCGGCTGGCTGGAGCAGAAGACCATGGACGTGCTGCGTGCGCGCCTGCTCGAGCGCCTGCGCGCTGCCGACCGGCACGGGCGCCTGCGCGTGTTCTGGCCGCGCATCCCGGGGCTGCCCGAGAATCAATGCCTCAGCGTCCACGCCAAGGTGCTCATCGTGGACGACCGCCTGGTGCGGGTGGGCTCGTCGAACATGAGCAATCGCTCCATGGGCCTGGACACCGAGTGCGATCTGGCGGTCGAGGCCCGCGACGAGAGGACCGCACAGGCCATCGAGCGGGTGCGCGACCAGCTCATCGCCGAGCACCTCGGGACCGCGCCCGCCGCCGTGTCCGAGGCGTTGCGCGCGCACGGATCGCTGATCGCCGCGGTCGAAGCCCTGCGCGGGGGCGCGCGCACGCTGGAGGTGCTCGAGGGGTCGGTTCCGGCGGCGGTCGATCGCGAGGTGCCCGACAGCGCCATCATCGACCCCGAAAGACCGCTGGACCCCGAGGTGCTGGCCGAGCGCCTGGTCCACGAGGAGGAACGCGCTCCGACCCGCCGCCGCGTGCTGAGCGGGGCGGCGACGCTGATCGTGCTTCTCGGGCTCGCGGCGGCATGGCGCTGGACACCGCTCGGCGAGTGGCTCGACGTCGGGCTGATCTCCGCTTGGGTGAGCGGGCTGCGCGACAGCCCCCTGGGTCCGGCGGTGGCCATGCTGGCTTTCGTCGCCGGCGGACTGGTGGTGATGCCGGTGACGCTTCTCATCGTCGCCACCGCCCTCGACTTCGGTCCTGTGCCGGGTTTCCTGTACTCCATGCTGGGCAGCGTCATGAGCGGCGTGGTCAGCTACGGCATCGGCCGCGCGCTCGGGCGCCACACCGTTCGCCAGCTCGCGGGCCCGCGCATCAATCGCCTCAGCCGGCGCTTGGCACACCGCGGCGTCACGACCGTTGCCGTCCTGCGGCTCATCCCCGTTGCGCCTTTCACGGTGGTGAACATGGTCGCGGGCGCGAGCCACATCGGCTTTCGGGACTTCGTGCTCGGCACCACGATCGGCATGATCCCGGGCGTCGGCGCCTTCACGTTGTTCGCCGATCGCCTGGAGAGCGTAGTGACCCGGCCCGGGCCCGACACCATCGTGATCTTCGTCGTCGTCGCTGGCATCATCGCCCTCGGGGGCCTCGCCGTGAACCGTTGGCTCGGCAAACGCAGACAGGTCGCACAATCGAGCTAGCGGCGTGCAGGCAACCGGATGCCGGAATGTTCTACATTTGCGCTCACCTGGCGGAGGAAGCGCTTCCGTGAACGAGCAAACCGCTTGGCTGACCCGGTATCGGCTCAGGGTCGCCTCCTACAACATTCACCGTTGCATGGGCGCGGACGGCGTGCGCAGCCCGGAGCGAATCGCGGACGTCATTCGGGAGCTCGACGCCGATATCGTCGCCCTCCAGGAGGTGGAGTCGCGGATGGGCATGGATGCCGACGCACACCAGCTCAACTACCTCGCGCAAGTCACCGGTTTCGTGGCGGTGGCGGGACCGACCGTGCTGCGCCCCGATTCCCACTACGGCAACGCGCTCCTGACCCGGCTGCCGGTGCTCGCGGTGCGGCGCCTGGACCTGAGCGTACGCGGATTCGAGCCGCGCGGCGCACTGGACGTGGATCTGGACGCCGGCGGCGAGCCTCTGCGCATCATCTCCACGCACCTCGGGCTGCGGCACCGCGAGCGCCGCGAGCAGGTCGCACGGCTGCTCGGCGTTCTCGAGCAGCACACGGACCGACGGCTCTTGCTGCTCGGCGACATCAATGAGTGGGTGCCGGGAAGCCGCACTCTGGGACGCCTGCACGCGCGACTGGGCCAGAGCCCGGCGCCCCGCACCTACCCGGCGCGGCGCCCGCTGTTCGCCCTGGACCGCGTGTGGGCGAGCCCGAGGGAGATCATCGCCGATCTCGCCCGACACGACACGGCGCTGGCGCGCGTCGCCTCGGATCATTTGCCGGTCACGGCGCGCGTGTGCATACCGCTGGCCCCTTCCGCCGCACCGGCTCCGGTGGCGGGCCCCGCCGTTGCCGCCGACGCGCTGAGTCCGTGAAGGCCCCTGGCGGGCCCGCCCACAGAGGGGGAACGCCTTCATGAACGACACCATCCGCGGCGTGCTCTTCGATCTCAGCGGAGTGCTGTACGTGGGCGATCACGCCGTCCCCGGCGCGAAAGAGGCGCTGGAGACCCTGCGCCGGCGGGAAGTGCCGGTGCGCTTCGTAACCAATGTCAGCCGGCGCCCGGCGCGGCGCATCGTGGATGACCTGGCCCGCCTGGGGCTCCCCATCAGCGCCGAGGATCTGTTCACCGCGCCGCACGCGGCGCGGCGCTATCTGCGCGAGCACGATCTCCGGCCGTATCTCCTCATTCATCAGGCGCTCGAGGAAGAGTTCTCGGATCTTCCGCACGGGAATGCCAATGCCGTGTTGCTCGGAGATGCGGGCGAGCGCTTCACCTACGACAACCTCAACCGCGCCTTCCGCGTGCTGGTGGACGGCGCGCCGCTGCTCAGCATGGGCGACAACCGCTACTTTCGGGAGGACGAGGGTCTGAGCCTGGACGTCGGACCGTTCGTGGCCGCTCTCGAGTACGCAGCGGACACGCGGGCGACGGTCCTGGGCAAACCCGCACCGCAATTCTTCGCCGCCGCCGTCGCGAGCATCGGGTGCACGGCGGGAGAGGCGGTCATGATCGGCGACGATGCGCTGGCCGATGTCGACGGAGCGTTGCGCGCAGGCCTACGGGGAATCCTGGTGCGCACCGGCAAGTACCGGGCCGGGGACGAAGGGCGCATCGAGCAGCCTGGCGCCGTGGTGGTGGACGACGTGGTCGCGGCGGTCGACTGGATCGTATCGCG
>CAZPFD010000023.1:18603-25701 GCA_964585725.1 uncultured Ectothiorhodospiraceae bacterium
CGTCATTCGCGCAGGACGCACTTGCGGTAAAGGTCCTTCAGGTTGCCCTGCGGATCGTAGCGCGACTTGAGCCGCCCGTAGGCGGCGCCGTCGTAATGGCTCCAGAACTCGTCGCGCGTATAGTATGCGTCGGAGTACAGCGACTTGATCCCGCCCAGCTCCGCGACCTTGCGCTCCACCTTGCGGTTGTAGTAGCCGGGCGGACGCGGCATGCGGTCCTTGACCACGTCCCAGAATCCGAAGTTGATGTAGGTCGTGCGCGGGTCCATCGGAAACAGGTCGAAGACCGCGTCCTTGTCGTAGGCGCGCGCGGGGCAGATCCAGACGGGCAGGATGCCGATCTCGCGGTGGAAGAACTCGAGGAATGCCGCGGCATTGGATATCGGCACGTCCACATCCTGGATCACGGACTCGGTGTGCCATCCCAGTATGCGGTTCAAGCCCCGGGTCAATCCCCACTTGCTGTTCCAGCGCATCACCTTGGTGTACGTCACCGAGCCGAGGCGCTGCCTCCCGATGAGCCGTCTCACCAGCGGATTCTGCGCGTAGAGGTTCTTGGAGCACCAGAACCAATCCGTGTCCCAACGCCATATGTAGTCGTGCACGGTCAGATAATCGAGCTCGCGCTCGCGGATCGAGCGGTAGTATATGTCGGTGAACGTGTAGTCACTCGTATAGGGCGCGGCATCGACGAAGCGGCCGATATTGAGATAGAGCTCGTCGGCCCCGAAGACCGTGCCGTCCACGAAGTCCGCGTCCCGATCGCACCACTCTTCGAGCGCGCGGAAGAATTCCCCCGCATCGTCGTAGCGCAAGTGCCTGAGCTCCACGTAAGGACGGACGGGAACGGTCTTGGCCCTGAGCTTGAGGGCGTAACCGAGCGTACCGTAGGAGTTCGGCAGGCCGAAGAAGAGATCGCGATGCTCGCTGTCGGGCGCACAAGCCACCACGCTTCCGTCGCCGAGCAGAACCTCCATCTCGAGGATGGTCTCGTGCACCAGACCGTACTTGAAAGAGGACGATTCGATGCCCACTCCCGAGACCGCGCCCCCGATAGTGATGGATTTCAGCTCGGGGACGACGGCGGGCATGACGCCGTGGGCCAGCGTGGCGTCCACGAGGTCGGCATAGGGGGTCATGCCTTCGACCTCGACCCACCCCGCGTCGGGATCCACGCGGATCACATGATTGAAATCCGCAACATCGAGCCGGCGCCCGCCGGCAGGCGCGCGGTCACGAAACAGGTTCGACGTGTTCTTCCGCAGGCGCACCTCGCCCCCATCTGAGGACTGCAGGGTGCGGATCAAGCGCCGCTTCTTGGCCTCGTAGCGCTCGTCCTCCTCGAACCTCGCCGCCCGGTGAGTACGCTCCGCAGCGGTTACGCTCATGTCCTCCTCCGTCTCGGGGGTTTTGCTTTTCCGGCGTTGCGCGACCGTACCCCGGTCCGCGCGCGGATTCAGTGCGCCAGCAGAACCGGGAGCGTGGCGTGATTGAGGATGTGGCGCGTGGCGCCGCCGAAGATCATCTGGCGTAGACGGCTCTGAGTGTACGCCCCTTTCAGAAGCAGATCCGCGCCCGCCGACCCCGCCTGGACCAGTATGGCCTCGCCCACGGACTTGCCGTCCGGCTGCACGGTGCGAGCCTGCGCTTTGACGCCGTTACGCACCAGGTGTCTCGCCACATCTTCGCCGCCGGGGCCTGCCACGGTTCCACCTTCCACGGTCAGCACCTCCACGTACTCCGCGGCATACAGGAACGGCATCCCCAGCGCGATGGTGCGGGCCGTCTCGGTGCTCCCGTTCCAGGCCACCACGATTCGGCGTGCGAGCGCCTGAGGCGACGCCACGGGCGCCACCAACACCGGGCGGCCGCTCTCGAAGAGCGCACCCTCGCACATGGCGCTCCAGTCCGGCGGGAGCTGCCGATCGGGCCGCCCGATGACGATCAGGTCGAACAGGCGGCCGTACTCGGCCACGATCTGGCTCTCCAGCCCCTCCATCTCGCGCCATCCTGCCGATGGCCCCTCGCTCTTTGCGTCGACGTCGCCGAGAGGCACGTTGCGCTCGCCCATGAAGCGCTCGAAGAGGCTCCGCACCCGCGCGGCGAGCTCACGTCCCTCCTCCACCGGCTGCATGACGTAAGCGCCGGGCACGGTGATGCCCTCGCCGGCCACGATCTGGGGCAGCGGCTGCACGAACAGCCCCTCGATGTAGCTCCCGAAGCGCTGCGCTACCAGATAGGCGCTGTCCAGGGCGCTGCGTGCGACCTCTTCGTCGTGCAGTGGTACGAGTATCGTTCTCATCGCCGGGAAGGGAGCGGCTCGAAGCCCGCCCTTGCTGAACCCTCAGACAGAGCCAAGATTAGCACCCCGCCGGGGTGCAGGCCAGGGAAGTGTGCGCTCATGCCCACGCCATCGTTTCCAGGTATCTGCGCAGCTGACCGGCAGTGCGGAATTTCGTCAGGATCAGGCTTTGCTTCAGGCCGCAGCAAATCGCCTTCACCTCGGGTGGCTGCCGCGCGTAGTACCGGCGTCCGCCGAGGGCCTCATAGAACAGCCGTATCAGGTCGACCACGTCTTGCTGTATGTTCGCGCGCTTGGTGTCTTGCCAGTAGAACATGTCCAGAAGCTGCAACTCGAAGCCGAGACCATAGCGCCTCACGATGATGTTCTCGGAGTGCAGATCGCCGTGATACTCCCCCACCTCGTGAATGTACTCGAGGCCCTCCGCCAGCGAATGCAGCAGATGCAGTGCCTGAAACGGACTCAGGCGCCCGCCCGGCTGCCGCTTCAGGAAGTCGCTCAGCAGCTCCCCCTCCACGTAGTCCGAAACCAGGAACGTCACCGCCAGGCCGCGATGGCGGATCGTCTCCTGCGTGTGGTACTGGATGACCAGGGGACAGTGACGCAGCTTGTGCAGCTTCTGGGCATAGAACTTGGCCGCACGATCTCGGACGTTGCGGTGGGGAAAAAAGAACTTCGCAGTGCGCTCGATTCCGGTGAACAGCTCCTGAATCAGATAGACCTCTCCCTCCCATCCTGCTCCGAGCAAGGAGAGGATCTTGTACTTGCTGAGCAGCACGCGCCCGGCCGGGAAGTTGAAGGCCTCGACCAGCGGCCGCCGGCGTCTCGATCCCTTGGACATCTCACTGCGCGTTTGCTTCTGAGCCATCCTCTTCCCCGACGACCCCGTGTTTTTCGCCGCATCGAAGGTACGCTGCGGTCCGGGCAGGCGCAACCCGCGGCCGGCGCGCCGCTCACGTGCTCCCTCTCGCCTGCAGCGCCTCCCAGGCGTGCTCCGCAAAGCCGACCCCGGCTTCCTTGAAATAGTTGAAGGTGGCATCGGCGCCGGCCGCCAGAATGGTCTCCACCTCTTCCGGGTACATGTTGGTGGCGGTGATGAGCCCCGGGTAGCCGCGCCGGCGCAGCTGCGTGGCGGCGATCTTCTTGGCTTCCAGATCGGGCATGGTCAGCAGCACCGCGCGCAGCCCGCCGACGCCCAGACGCTGCCAGAAGCCGGGATCCTCCGCATCGGCGTACAGCACCCGGCGGCGCGCGCGCACGTGCGCCTGAACCTTGCCCGGATCGGAGTCCATCCCGATCACGCGGACCCTGCGTTCGGTGAGAAAGTCGTAGGCACCCGTGCCCACGCGCCCCATGCCCATGATGAGGATCTGGGCGCTTCCCACCGCGATGGGCTCGTCGTCGGGGTGCCGCTCGCGGGTCTCGAAGGCGCGCAGGCGGGCCTCCCAGCGCCCATAGAGCGCGTGCGCGAGCCGGTTCACCGGGGTGGCGACAACGAAGGAGAGCGCCGCGGTCACCGCGAAGAGCACCAACCACTCGGACCCGAGCCACTGCTTCTCCCACAGAAGCTGCGTGACCACCAGCCCGAACTCGCTGTAGGTCGCGAGCCCCAGCCCCGCGAGAAAGGCGCTGCGGGCCCGCAGCCGCAGGCGCACGAGCAGCAGGAAGAACAGCGCCGCCTTCGCGGGAAGCAGCAACGTGAGCAGCCCCGCCAGCGCGAGCGTCTCCAAGCTCGGGATCCCCGCCATGCCGATCTGGAGGAAAAACCCGACCAGGAACACCTCCTTCAGGCTCCACAGCCCGTTGGCGAGCTCGCCGGCGCGCGGGTGATCCGCGAGCAGCGCCCCGAGCACCAGGGCGCCGAGCTCCGGGCTCAGGCCCAGGTACTCGAACCCCAACCCGCCGACCGCCAGCGCCAACAGCAGTCCGTACAGAACGACCAGCTCTCCGTGCCCGCTCACATCGAGCAGGCGATGCAACACCGGCCTCAACAGCGGCAGGGCGAGCAGCGCCAGCAGCAGCGGCGACGGCGGGTGGGCGCTCACCACGCTCAGCAGCGCCACGGCGACGATGTCCTGGACGATGAGAATGCCCACGGCCACGCGTCCGTGAAAAGCGCGCAGCTCGCGCTTCTCCTCGAGGACCTTGGCGGCGACAACGGTGCTGGAGAAACCCAGCGCGAGCCCGACGACGAGCGCCGTCTGCCAGCCCAGGCCGAACAGGGCGTGGACGGCGGCCCCGAGGAGGGCGCCGCTGAGAGCCAGGTGCGCGAGCGCGCTCGCCCAGACCTCGGGGCGCACCACGTTCTGAAGACGGACCTTGAGCCCGACGCTGAAGAGCAGCAGCAGCACGCCCACGTGCGCCACGTGCGCCAGCAGCGGCCCGCCCGAGAAACCGAAGGCGTTGAGCGCGAAGCCCGCACCCAGATAGCCCACCAGCGGCGGGAGACCCAGGGGGCGCACCGCCAGGCCCAGGACGAAGGCGGCGCCGATCCAGATGGCTTCATCCATGATGCGGGAGATTCAAAGACCGGCCCGGTTCGCGTTTGCTTCCCGCGTTCGTGGGGCCCGCCAGCGCGCGGGGCCGGTTGTCGTTCGAGCCGATGGAGTGCCAGCCGCCACCGGCTCAGGCGGCGCGCATCGGCACGTGCCCGGGCTGCTCGCGCACCCGCTCCACCCACGCCCCTATCGCCGGATAGCCATCGAGCTCGAAGCCGCCCTCGTGGGCGACGTGCGTATATGCATAGAGGCCGATGTCTGCAATGGTGTAGGCGCCGGCGGCCATGAAATCATGATGCGCGAGATGCGCCTCCATTACGTCGAGCGCCGCATAGCCGTGCGGCTGCTTGGCGGCGAGCTCTTCTCGCCGCTCGTCCGGTCCCCCGAGAAAACGAAGCAGCTCCACCTTGTAGCAGTTCCCCGACCCCGAGGCTCCGTAGAGCGTCAGCATGACACCTCCCTTCGCGCACCGATTCTTCCGCGGTACGCCGCTACTCCACCGTGACCGACTTGGCCAGATTGCGCGGCTGATCGACATCCGTCCCCTTGAGCACGGCGACGTGATAAGCGAGGAGCTGGAGCGGGATGGTGTAGATGATCGGAGTCACGTTCTCACCGCTCGCGGGCACCTCCATCACGTGCACGCTCGGGCTCGGCTTCACGCCCGCCTTGGCATCCGCGAATACGTAAAGCTCCCCGCCGCGCGCGCGCACCTCCTCCAGATTCGACTTGAGCTTCTCGAGCAGTGCGTCATTGGGCGCCACGACCACGACGGGCATGCCGGCGTCGACCAGCGCCAGCGGGCCGTGCTTGAGCTCGCCCGCGGGATAGGCTTCGGCATGGATGTAGGAGATCTCCTTGAGCTTGAGCGCACCCTCCATGGCGACGGGATACTGCACGCCGCGCCCCAGAAACAAGGCGTGCGCCTTGTCCGCGAAACGCGCGGACAGCCGCTCGATACCCGCATCCAGAGCCAGCACGCGCTCGCAGGTCTGCGGCAACGTGCGAAGCTGGTGGACGATGCGCGCTTCGAGCTCGCCCGCGAGCGTGCTGCGACGGCCGAGCACGCAGACGAGCATCAGCAGCGCCACGAGCTGCGTGGTAAACGCCTTGGTGGAAGCCACCCCGATCTCGGGGCCGGCACGGGTCATCAGCACCAGGTCGCAC
The DNA here is from genome assembly GCA_964585725.1 of uncultured Ectothiorhodospiraceae bacterium. Classification (GTDB taxonomy): domain Bacteria; phylum Pseudomonadota; class Gammaproteobacteria; order HK1; family HK1; genus CAZPFD01. Next base: position 24,571 of record CAZPFD010000023.1, read on the forward strand.
TCCCTGACCAGGGTGCTCTCCGGCGCATTGACGATCCCGAGGCTGGCCGCGTATCCGAGCTCCTTGGCGTAGCGCAGGGCCGCGAGGGTATCCGCCGTCTCGCCCGACTGCGAGATGGCGACGATCAGGCTGTCGGGGGGCAGCACGGGATGTCGATAGCGGAACTCGCTGGCCACCTCTACGTGGCACGGTATGCCCGCCAACCCCTCGAACCAGTTCCGGGCCACCATGCCTGCGTGATAGCTCGTCCCGCAGGCGATGATCTGCACGGCGCGGACCCGATCCAGGATCTCCGACGCGCCCTCGCCGAACGCGCTCTCGAGCACCCGGTCCTTGCCGAGCCGATCCTGGAGCGTGTTGGCGATAGCGTACGGCTGCTCGAAGATCTCCTTCTGCATGTAGTGGCGGTACTCGCCGCGCTCGACGGCGTCCGCGGTGAGCTGGCTGACGACGGTCTTTCGCTCCTGGGGTCGGCCCTCCGCATCCACGATGCGCACGCCCTCGCGGGTGAGCTCGACGACATCCCCCTGCTCCAGGATGACGAACTCCTGGGTGACGGGGATGAGCGCGGCAATATCCGACGCGAGGAAGTATTCCCCGGCGCCCACCCCCACGACGAGCGGCGGGCCGACCCGGGCGCCGACCAGACGGTCGGGGGCGCCCGCGTGGACGACACCGACGGCGTACGCGCCCTCCAGCTCGCCCACCGCGCGACGTACCGCCTCGAAGAGATCACAGCCCGAGTCCACGTGGCTGAGCACGAGGTTCGCGATGACCTCGGTGTCGGTGTCGGAGCTGAAATCGTAGCCTTCGGTCCTGAGCCGCTCGCGGAGCTCGAGATAGTTCTCGATGATGCCGTTGTGCACGACGGCGATGCTTTCGCCGACGACGTGCGGATGAGCGTTCTCGGTGGTGGGCTCGCCGTGGGTGGCCCAGCGGGTATGCGCGATACCGATGAAGCCTTGGGGAGGCTCTCGCTCGATCAGCTCCGCGAGCTGCGCCACCTTCCCCGAGGTGCGCACGCGCGCGAAGGCCTTGCCGTTGATGACGGCCACCCCTGCGGAATCGTAGCCGCGGTACTCCAGCCGCTTGAGCCCATCGAGGAGGATGGGCACCACGTCCCGCTCCGCC
>CAZPFD010000024.1:0-25146 GCA_964585725.1 uncultured Ectothiorhodospiraceae bacterium
GGCTGCGGAAAGACGACCTTTCTGCGCTGCTTCAACCGCATGCACGACCTGTATCCGGACACGCGCTACGAAGGGCAGATCATTCAGAACCCGGACGGCATCGACATCCTCAGCAAGGACATCGACCCCATCGAGGTGCGCATGCGCGTCGGCATGGTGTTCCAGAAGCCCAATCCGTTCCCGAAACCCATCTACGAGAACGTGGCCTACGGCTTGCGCGTGCGCGGGGTACGCCGGCGCTCCATCATCGACGACGCCGTCGAGCAGGCTTTACGCCGCGCCTTCTTGTGGGATGAGGTGAAGGATCGGTTGGAGCGCTCGGCGGTCGGCCTCTCGGGCGGGCAGCAGCAGAGGCTGTGCATCGCACGCGCGCTGGCCCCGGAGCCGGAGCTGCTCCTGCTCGACGAGCCCACCTCGGCTCTCGACCCCATCGCCACCGCCAATATCGAGGAGCTGATCTGGGAGCTGAAGAAAGATGTCACCGTCCTGATCGTCACCCACAATATGCAGCAGGCGGCGCGGGTCTCCGACTACACGGCGCTGATGCATCTCGGGCAGCTCATCGAGTTCGGGGACACCAACACGATCTTCACCAATCCGCGCAAGAAACAGACCGAGGACTACATCACGGGACGCTACGGCTAGTCATCAGTCATTTGTCATTGGTCTTTTGTCATTGGCTTCCGGTTACTGGTATGAATGACAGATGACTGATGACCGGTGACGAACCATCAGAGTCAATACGAAACCTGCAACCGTGCGCGCGACGTCGCCGGTTGATCGAACCCGAGGTTTTTGAAGATGGAAGAGATGCGTTTCACGCACCACATCTCCCGGCAGTTCAACGCCGAGCTGGAGAATGTCCGAAACAAGGTCCTCAGCATGGGCGGGCTGGTCGAGGAGCAGCTCGCGGACGCTGTCGCAGCCTTGGTGGAGGGCGACAGCGAGCGGGGCGAGAAGGTGGTGAGCAGCGACTACAAGATCAACGCGCTCGAGGTCGCCATCGACGAAGAGTGCAGCCGCATCCTCGCCCGGCGCCAGCCCGCGGCTAGCGACCTCCGACTGCTGGTCTCCATCATCAAGACCATCACCGACCTGGAGCGCATGGGGGACGAGGCCGAGCGCATCGGGCGCATGGCGGTGCAGCTTGCCGGCCGCGAGGGCTGGTCCCCGAACCACGCGGCCTTCCCCGAGATCCGCCACCTGGGCAACGACGTGCGGGAGATGCTGCACGAGGCGTTGGACGCCTTCGCGCGCACCGACGTCGAGCTGGCGGCGCGCGTGGTGGGCAAGGATCGCCAGGCCGACAAGGAGTACGAGGCCATCATCCGCCAGCTCATCACCTTCATGATGGAGGATCCGCGATCGATACCGCGCTCCCTCGAGGTCATGTGGGCTGCACGCGCCTTGGAACGCATCGGCGACCGCGCCTGCAACATCTGCGAGTACGTCATCTACTTCGTCAAAGGGCGCGACGTGCGCCACACCAGCATCGAACAGGTCCAGAAGGAGGCCCGCGAATCGAAATGACCGGACGCGGCCCCGGAATGCTCGACTCGCCCCCGGGCCGAGCGCGCTGAGGCGACCGCTTCCCGGCGCGCCTCCATAGCGTCCCGGGACGCGAGTTCCTCCATTTGGATGAGGCGCCGGCCGTCCCCGGACCGGCGGTAAGCGATCTGTAAGCGCTTTGTGACCCTCCCGCCGGCAGCATCGGTGCATGCTTACAGTGCACCGCAGCCCCGCGCCTCGGGGCTGCTAGAATCAGCATCACGAAGCACCGAATCGCGGTGCTCTGGGAGGGGGTCATGAACCGACATGCCCCGAGCCTCGCCAAGATCACGCGTCCCAGCCAGTCCGGGGTTCTGCCGCGAAAGCGGCTGTTCGCCGTGCTGGACCAGAGACGATCGAGTTCCGTGGTATGGGTGATGGGCCCGGCCGGGTCGGGCAAGACGACGCTCGTCTCGAGCTACCTGGACGCGCGCGATATCGATTGCCTGTGGTATCAGGTGGATCAGGGCGACGCCGACATCGCCACCTTCTTCTACTACATGAGCCAGGTCGTTCGCGAGGATCAGGAGCCCGGCCACCGCCCGCTGCCGCGCTGGTCACCCGAATACGTCGGCGAGCTGTCCACTTTCGCGCGCCGCTATTTTCGTGAGCTCTTCGGCCGCATGAGCGGACCGTTCGCCGTCGTCTTCGACGGATATCAGGAGGTGCCCCCGCAATCGGGCTTCCACGATGTCATCCGCGACGGGCTCGCCGAAATCCCGGATGGCGGTTGCGCCATCATCATCAGTCGCACTGATCCTCCGTCTTCGATGGCGCGCTTTCGCGCCAACCGAACGATGGACGTGCTCGGCTGGAACGAGCTGCGCCTGAGCCGGGAAGAGTCGGATGCCCTGGTGCGCATGCGCGGTTACGAGCTCTCCGAGGAGGCGTTGTCCCGCCTGTATCTCAAGACCGAAGGCTGGGCTGCGGGGCTCGTGTTGATGCTCGAGCACGCGCGCATCGAGGGCTGGGAGAAAGCGCTGCCGGAGGCGTCCACGCCTCAGGTGGTCTTCGACTACCTGGCCGGCGAGATCTTCCAGCAAGTGAACAGAAAGGTTCAGGACTTCGCACTGCGCACGGCCGCCTTGCCTCAGATGACGGCGTCGATGGCGCGGGAGCTGTCCGGCCATCCGAAGACGGCCGAGATCCTGACCAATCTCACGCAAAGCTACGACTTCGTCACGGCGCGGGGCGCCAAGCCCGAGCCTGTCTATCAATACCATCCGCTCCTGCGGGAGTTTCTCTTGAGCCGCGCGCGAGAGACCTTGAGCGGGGCGACCTACACCGAGCTTCTGCGCAGGGCGGCGAGTCTGCTCGAGGTCAACGGGCAGGTGGAGGATGCGGTTGCGGTGCTGCTCGAGCTCGAGGACTGGGAGGCGCTCAACCGCCTCATCCGCGCGTACGCCGTGGCGATGCTCGACAACGGGCGCGGCGAGACCCTGGCGCAGTGGCTGGAGAGTCTCCCGGCGGACATGCTGCAAGGCGATCCGTGGATGCTCTACTGGATGGGGGCGTGCCGCTTCGCCTATACGCCGCGCGAGAGCCGGCGATTCTACGAGCAGGCGTTCGATCTGTTCGATGCGGCTGCGCCCGAGGACCCCAAGGGCCTGCTTCTCGCCTGCTCGGGCGTGATGGATGCGATCCTCTACGAGCTCGACGACCTGGCACTGCTCGACCGCTGGATACCGCGCCTCACCGAGCTGGTGAAGCGCTACCCGGAGCACGTATCCGGCAACGTCGAAGCTCGAGTGACCTCGAGCCTGTTCATGTCCATGGTGCTGCGCCAGCCCCATCATCCGGACATCGAGTACTGGGTGGAGCGGGCGATCACCGTCTCGCGGTCGATCTCCGATCCCAGCCTGCGCATGCAGGTCGAGCTCTTCGTGGCCATCTCCTTCATGTGGACCGGACGGTTCGCGGGCGCCTTCGAGGTGATCGAGCGCATGCGTGCGCTCGGGCGCTCGCCCGAGGTGTCGCCGCTGGCGCTGATCACGTTGCGCAACGTGGAGTCCATGTATTACATGCTCATCGGCTCGCACGGTCCGTGTCTGGAGGCGGTCTACGACGGGCTCGAGATCGCGCGCACGAGCGGTGTGCACATCTGGAGCAGCCAGCTTCTTGCCAACGGCGTGGCCGGGGCTCTCGGCGGAGGCGACCTCGATACGGCCGCGCGCTTGCTGGCGGAGCTGGAGGAGCACCGCGAACGCACCCGCCGACTCGATTGGTGCCTGCTGCATTATTACTCGGCCTGGCACGCCATGCTGCGAAGGGATCTGGTGCACGCCTACCAGCACCAGAAGAGGGCGCTCAGGTTTGCGACAGAAGTCGGTGTGCCGTTCTTCGAGATCCTGGCCCGGCTCGGTCTGGCTCAGGTCCTCTTCCAGTGCGGCGACGATCGCAAAGGCGCGACGCACTTGCAGCAGGTGCACAGCATCGCCCGCGAGATCAAGAACCGCTGGCTCGAGTTCATGAGTCTGATTGCCTACGCACAGATCGCCCTCGACCACGGGCGCAAGCGCTCCGGCCTGAACTCCCTGCGCTACGCCATGGGATTGGGGCGCGAGTACGGGTACACGCACTTCTTGTGGTGGCAGCCGGAGGCGATGGGCCGGCTGTGCGCGTACGCCCTGGAGGCGGGTATCGAAGCGGACTATGTGAAGGATCTGATACGCAAGCGCAACATCGTGCCGCCGGACGCAGCGCGGCACGCCGATACGTGGCCCTGGCGCTTCAGGATCTTCACCCTGGGGCAGTTCGCGGTGCACTGCGACGACGAGCCGCGGAGCTTGCCGCGCAAGAGCCAGGGCCGGCCCATCGAGCTGCTGAAGACACTGGTTGCCTACGGTGGGCGGGAGGTGAGCGTCGACCGGCTCGCCGACATCTTGTGGCCGCGCATCGACAGCGACTACGCGCATCGCTCCTTCACGACCACGCTGCACCGGCTTCGCAAGCTGCTCGGAGTGGACGAGGTGCTGGTTCTGCGCGACGGCTGTCTGAGCCTGAGCCCGCGGCACTGCTGGCTGGACGTGTGGTCTCTCGAGCAGGCTCTGGACGAGATCGACGAGCTCCTGCGAGGCCCGGGGGAGTGCGCCACCGAGGACGCGGTCACCGCCCACGCGGAGCGCGTGATGCGGATCTACCGCGGTCCATTCCTGGCGAGCGACGATCACGCGACCTACGCGAGCTGCCGCGAGAGGCTGCGCAGCCGCCTGCTGCGCTCGCTCGGAGAGGTGGGTCGTTACTGGCAGGAGCGCGGTCGTTGGGACAAGGCGGTGGAGTACTACCAGCGCGGGCTCGAGGTGGACGCGGTGGCGGAGGGGCTGTACCGGCACCTCATGGTGTGCTATCAACACCTCGGGCGCGTGGCGGAGGCGATCGAGGTCTACAATCGTTGCCGCAAGACGCTCGCAGCCGTGCTGCACGTGACGCCCTCCCGCGAGACCACGGCCATCTACGACGGCCTCCTGGAGCGACGCGCCTGAAGGCCGGGGGTTGCGGGGCGGCGGGGGCTTGCCGAGAATGACCGGCGGAGCGCAGCGCGTTCAGGCGGCACTGCGCGGTGGGGGCAGTCACCGATGCAGCCACAGGTCAGGCGCTTCCACGACCATGCACCGCTCGACGTTCGCCACGTCGCCGAGGCCGCGGTCGTCCTCGGGGTCCGGGAGCCCGAGATCTTTCGCCATGCGTACCGCTGGCGATACGAGAGGGATCTCGGCGAGCGGCTGTTGAATGAGACGTTCGCCGACTACCTGCTGCGCCAGCGGGTGCCGCAATGGGTACGCGACTATTGCCGCCGCGTGCTGAACCTGGCCGCGGTGGGGCAGCTGGACCCCCGCGACTTCGGAGTGGCACGCCCGACGATGCATCGCCTGCATCCTTCGGAGCAGCAGTTCGCGTCGTTCGCCACCCTGGCAGCGCTCTTGGTTTACCTGCTGTTCTTCGCCTGAGTTAAGCCCGGCACATACCCGGGGCCGTTTCCGAGGGCTCGCCGCCCCGGCAGGCGGAAACGCATGGGTGATCGGGTTGCGTTTGCAGCAAGAAGTCGCCTCCGGCGCCGCCGGGTGCGGCGGTGTCCGGCCTGTGCCATCATGGGCCGGATGATGGAGCTTCGCATCGAACCGATGTCCGCCGGGGATTGGCCGGCGGTATGCGCCATCTACCGGGAGGGTATCGACACCGGCGACGCCACTTTCGAGGCCGCGCCCCCGAAGACGTGGGACGATTGGTGCGCAAACCACGTTCCGCGGTGCAGCCTGGTGGCGAGGGACGGTGAGCGCGTTTGCGGGTGGGTCGCGATCAGCCCGGTCTCCGGGCGGTGCGTTTACGCGGGCGTCGCGGAGATCAGCATCTACGTGACAAGCGGGTACCGGGGGCGCGGCGTCGGCCGGGCGCTGCTCGGCGCGGTGGCGACCGCCGCCGAGGAGGAAGGGATCTGGTCGTTGCAGGCGGGCGTGTTTCCGGAGAATACTGCGAGCCTGCGCCTCCTGGAGCGTCAAGGGTTTCGTGTGGTCGGGCGCCGCGAGAGGCTCGGGCGGATGAGCTACGGCCGGCACGCCGGCCGGTGGCGAGACGTCATCCTGCTCGAACGCCGCAGCGCTCGCGTGGGCAGGGAATGACGGATGCGAGCGCGGCGGCCGATGGCGCGGCCCGGCGCCGGCGGCAACGATCGCATGGCGGACTTTGCGTTGCTCGGATCACCTCAACGAACCGGGAGGTCGCGATGGAATCCGGCGCCGCCGGTCGCTTCGTCAACCATCTCCTCGTCCTCGGCGTGACGCTCGGCGCGGTTCCGGCCGCGGCGCAGACTCCCGGGCAGGACGAGCATGCATCAGCGACGGCCTCCGCCGGTCTGGAGGCCATGCGCCAGTTGGCTCGCGAGCTGGTGGAGGCGGGTCATTACCGCAAGTCCATCACCGTGTACGAGGAGATCGCCCGGGTGAGGCCCGATGATGCCCGGGCTCAGTACGATCTGGCGGCGACGCTGGCCTTCCTGCGGGAGTATCCGGAGGCCGTGCCCCCGGTCGAGGCGGCCATCCGACTCAAGCCCGATTACCTGCAAGCCCATCAGCTCGCCGAGATCCTGTACCTCAACCTGAAGCAGTTCCCGGATGCTTTCGCTGCGGCCCGCAAGGCGGCCGACCTCGGCGACGTCACGGCCATGTTCGAGCTCTGGGTCTACTACGAAGAGGGCCGCGGGGTGGAGGCGGACGAGCAGAAGGCCTTCGAGTGGCTCCGGCGCGCGGCGATGCACGGCCATGCGGCTGCGATGAGGTTCATGGAGAGGACCTATCGCGAGGGTCGCTACGGACGGAGCGTCGACCCGCAGAGAGCGGAGCTCTGGGCGCAGCGGCTGCGCGCCGCCGGCAGCCGGGAGCGCGCGGACGAATGCGGCGAGCAGTGCTGAGCGGCGCTGCGCTGGACTCCTGCTCGCCTGGTCAGTGGCTGCGGGCGCTCGCCATGTCCCTGGGCAGGCGCGCCTCCGCCAGCAGCTCCTGGAGCTGCGCCTGGTCGAGCGTCTCCTCCTCCAGCAGCTTCTGGGCCGCGCGCTCCAGCACGGGGCGATTCACCCTGAGGATCTTCAACGCGCGCTGAAACGCGTCGTCCAGCGCCTTGCGCACGGCGCAGTCGATCTCGCGTGCGGTGTCGTCGCCGTAGCTGCGCTGCTGCAAGGGCATCCCGTCCAGAAACCCGGATTGCGGCGGCTCGTAGGTCATCTGACCGAGGCTTTCGTCCATCCCGTACTGCGTCACCATGCTGCGGGCGATCTCGGTGGCTTTCTGGATGTCGTCGGAGGCGCCGGTGGTGACGCGCTCGAAGATGAGATGCTCGGCGGCGCGCCCGCCGAAGAGCACGGTCATCTTGTTGGCGAGCTCTTCCGCGGTCATGAGATAGCGGTCCTCGGTGGGTCGCTGCATGGTATAGCCGAGAGCGCCGATGCCGCGCGGGATGATGGAGACCTTGTGCACAGGGTCCACTCCGGGCAGCAGGGAAGCGAGCATGGCATGGCCCATCTCGTGATGGGCGACGGTCCGGCGCTCGAGCTCGTTCAGCAGCCGGTTTTTCTTCTCGAGCCCGGCCACGATGCGCTCGATGGCGGCGGTGAAATCGTCGAGCTCCACTGCATCGGCGTCACGGCGCGTGGCCACGATGGCCGCCTCGTTGACCAGATTGGCGAGATCCGCGCCGGAGAAGCCGGCCGTCAGCGCTGCGATCTGCTCGAGGTCGACGCCCTCCGCGAGCTTGATCTTCTTCGCGTGCACCCCGAGGATCTCCAGCCGCCCTTTCCTGTCCGGTCGGTCCACGAGCACCTGGCGGTCGAAGCGCCCCGCGCGCAGCAGCGCCGCATCCAGCACCTGGGGCTGGTTGGTCGCAGCCAGGATGACGACGCCCTCGCGCGGGTCGAAGCCGTCCATCTCGGCGAGGAGCTGATTCAGGGTCTGCTCCTTCTCGTCGTGACCACCGCCCATGTGGCTGGTCCCGCCGCGCTTGCGCCCGAGCGCATCCAGCTCGTCGATGAAGATGATGCAGGGCGCCTGCTTGCGGGCTTGCTCGAAGAGATCGCGCACCCGCGCCGCGCCAACCCCCACGAACATCTCCACGAACTCGGAGCCGCTGATGGAGAAAAAGGGCACCCCGGCCTCACCGGCCACCGCGCGGGCCAGCAATGTCTTGCCCGTGCCGGGCGGCCCCACGAGCAGAATCCCCTTGGGCTGGCGTGCGCCGAGACGGCCGTACCTTTCGGGGGCGCTCAGGAAAGAGACGGTTTCCTGTAGCTCGTGCTTGGCTTCATCCACGCCTGCGACGTCGTCGAAGGTCGTCTTGGTATCCTTCTCGACGTAGATCTTCGCCTTGCTCTTGCCCACGTTCATGAGGCCGCCTTGGCGCTCGGCGACCCTGCGGAACATGAAGTACCAGAAGCCGATGAGGAGCGCGATGGGAATCAGCCAGGAGAGCAGATTGGCGAGGAAATCACTCTGCACGCGGCCGTCGAACTGCACGTCGTACTTTTCGAGCTCCTTGGCGAAGTCGAGATCCACGCGCGTCGTGCGAAAGCGTGTGGCGCCGCCTTCCTCCAGCGGCTCCCTGAGCGTGCCCATGATGTAGTCCTTGGACACGGAGATTCGCTCGACCTGGCCCTGCTCGAGCGCCTCCACGAAGCGGCTGTAATCGAGCTCGACGACCTGCCGGCTCGCGGCCCACCAGGTCTGGACCGCAAACAGCACGGTCACCGCCACGGCCGCGTACCACAGGTTCATGCGGGTCTGCTTGTCCATCTCCCGGTCTCTCCTCGGCGGGAAGCGCACAGGCCATGCAGGGGGGACACGCCCCGACCGGGCCTCCGCCCGGGGCCCGAGGGGCCCACCGCACCGCGCCCGGGGCGCGGCGCCGGCCCACGCGTCGGGGCAAACGGCTAAAATAAAAAATTTACCCGATCCGCGCCCTCCTCGGAGCCACGACCAGCAAGCTGATGCGGCCGGACACGATTCTCATCCACTACGGCGAGATCGCGCTCAAGGGCAGGAACCGTCCGCAATTCGAGCGTCAGCTTCGCCGCAACGTGGCGCTGCGCCTGGCCAGCCTGGGCGTCGACTGGCCGGTGCGATGGGTGCACGACGGCCTGCGCATCGAGATTCCCGCTTCGGACGGGGGCAAGCTCGACGCGGTGCTGGCGGCATTGGGCGGAGTGAGCGGCATCGTGTGGTTTGCGGCCGCCGCCTCCGTCCCCAACCCGAGCGCTGCCGAGGAGGCCGCCGTGCCCCCCCTCGCCAACGCCGTCGCCGCGCTGGCCCGCGAGCACCACGCCGCGGATTCGACCTTCGCCGTTCGCGTGAACCGCGCGGACAAGCGCTTTCCGCTCAACTCGCAGGAGCTCGAGCGGCGGCTCGGGCAGGCCGTCATTCAGGATACGCCTTGGCGGCGCGTGAATCTGAGCCATCCGGACAAGACCTTCCACGTGGACGTCCAGCCTGAGCGCATCTATCTGTACGTGGACAGGCACAGCGGGCTGGGCGGGCTGCCGGTAGGCACGGCGGGGCGCGTGCTCACGCTGGTGTCGGGCGGGCTGGACTCGCCCGTGGCGGCGTTCCTGGCCGCCAAGCGCGGGTGCTGGGTCGACTGCATTCACTTCGCGGCGAGCCTCATGCAGCACCGGCACGCGGTGAATTACAAGATCAGCCGCCTGGCAGAGCATCTGAGCTGTACCACCCTGCGCACGCGCCTCTATCTGGTCCCTTACACCCACTTCGAGCTCGCTCTGCTCGGCGGGCGCACTCAATACGAGCTGGTTCTGTTCCGGCGCTTCATGGCCCGCACGGCTCAGGTGCTCGCGGAGCGCATCGGGGCCCAAGCCCTGGTCACGGGCGACAACCTCGGGCAGGTGGCCTCGCAGACGATGGAGAATCTGGCGAGCTTCTCGCGCGCGGTGGATCTGCCCGTGCTGCGACCGCTGATCACCTATGACAAGCAGGAGATCGTCGACGTCGCCCGCCGGATCGGCACCTTCGACATCTCGGTGGAGCCGTACAAGGACTGCTGCTCCATCATCGGCCGGCATCCCAAGACCCGGTCGCGGCACGAGACCCTGAACGACGAGGAGCGACATCTGCTACCTGACTACGAGGGTCTCGTGGAGCGCACGTTGCAGGACGCTGTGGTGCTCGAGTACGAGTGTGGGGAGCGGCGCATGATCGAGGCGGCGTGAGCCGTCGGACCGGAGGCGGCGGACATGAGCGGATCCTCCGTCTAACGGGAACGCACGCGGGCGATCGCGGGCGCCCTCAGGCGGAAGCCGTCGTCTTTCAGACGCCGCGGCGCTTTCAGCCCACGCCTGGCGGCAGAGTGAATGCGGCCCGGTGTGCTCGGGCGGCGGGCGAGGGCCCGTCCCCCCGCGCAGGCACCGGCGGGGCTGTGCCCGGCCCGCGGGACCGCCCGCGGTGCGGCGGGCTATACTGATATTCTTCGGGCGCATCGAGTCGCGGGCTGTGGAGATGGGCGTAGCGCAGAGCATCCCTAACGGCACCGTCCGGACCATCAACGGCCGGATGTGCATCTTCTACGATGGATACTGGATCCGCTACTACGCCCCGCCCGAGAACACCCTCACCGCAAAGAAGAAACTCATCGACAGCCTGACCCGGCGGCTGTTTCATCACACCGAACCCGGAATCAACACGCCCGGCGAGCGCCTCGATATCGCGCGGCGGGCGCACGAGGCCGCTCACGACCCTGCGACGAAGCGCGTCAAGGGCGCCATGCTTGCCGGCGCGCTATTCAACCGCGCGACGGACATCTTCACCGCCATCGTCGAGCTCGAGGAGAAGGGTGTCCGGCTGAAGCCCGACAACGAGCTCATGAAGCAGTGCGAGGAGTATTTCCAGGAGGCGTTGCAGCTGGGCAAGGTGGTCAAGCACTACAGCGGGCACGAAGGCATTGACGAGTTGTGGGGGGAGCCGCTGAAGGCCTTCGCCATGCCGATTCGCGAGTTCTACCAGAGCCGCTACGTGAAGATCGCGCAGACGATGCGTGACATCGACCGCATCGCGAAACGTCTGCAAGAGCTGTTTCGCGACGATCCTGTGTTTGCGGGGCTGAGCGAGCGGATCCGGGAGTTCGGCGAGGCCGCGAAGCTGGAGAGCGAGACCATGCGCAGTGATCCCGACATCTTCGAGATCTGGCCCCGTTTCGTCGCCGCCGGCGAGGAATTGCTCGCCTTCCAACCCAGGCTGGCGCCGAATGCTTCGCAGGCACAGGTCTACCAGGCCGCGGAAGGCGCGCGCATCATTCGCGACGGCAAGGATCTGCTGACCTACCTCGCGGGGGCGCGGGTGCCCATGCCCAAGAGCACGCAGCAGTTCTTCGAGAAGTGCGACGAGTTCGAGCGGGCGCATAGGGCGCTGCTCAACCGGCGCCGGCCCCGCAGGGCGTGAGGGCGCGGCCGACGGTCCGGCACCGAAAACGGCGATCACGTCGGCCACGTTGATGCGGATCAGCGGCCTGCTGACCCTGCACGCACGCCATCGGGCCGAGCACGCGGCACTAGTCTTCGAGGGCGCCGCATGTGCGACGGGGAGCTCGATCGGCGGGTCGGGCAGGAGGACAGATAAGGGGCGAGATACATGCAAGGCGGCAGCCACGCGCACACCGAGGATCCCCGAAACGAGACCGTCAGGATCTACATCAACGGCGATGTCGTCCCGCGCGCCGAAGCGCGTATCTCGGTATTCGACTCGGGCTTTCTGCTCGGTGACGGCGTGTGGGAGGGATTGCGGCTGCACAACGGCCGGATTGCCTTTCTCGACGCACACCTGGATCGTCTCTACGAGGGCGCCAAGGCCATCGCGCTCGATATCGGAATGAGTCGGCGCAAGCTGACGGAAGCCCTCTATGGCGTGTGCGATGCCAACGCCATGAGCTCGGGCGTACACATACGGCTCGTGGTCACCCGCGGCCTCAAACGCACGCCTTATCAAAGCCCGGCCGCCAACGTAGGCGGCGCCACCGTGGTCATCATTCCCGAGTGGAAGAGCCCGGATCCCGGCGTGCTGGATGGCGGGCTCACGCTGTTCACCGTGCACGTTCGCCGGGGAGCACCCGACGTGCAGGATCCGCAATGGAATTCGCTCAGCAAGCTGAACTGCATTACCGCTTGCATCCAGGCCCGGCACGCCGGCGCGGATGAAGCGTTGATGCTGGATCCGCACGGCTTCGTATCCACCTGCAACTCCACGAATTTCTTCATCGTGCGCCGCGGTGAGCTGTGGACCTCCACCGGGCGTTATTGCCTGAAAGGCGTCACCCGCGCCAATGTGCTGAGGGTTGCGGTGGAGGCGGGCATCGCCGCGCGCGAACGGGATTTCACCCTTACCGAGGTGTACGGCGCGGAGGAGGCGTTCGTGACGGGGACCTTCGCGGGGGTCGTTCCGGCTACGGCGGTGGACGGCCGAATCATCGGCAACGGCGGGCGGGGGCCGGTGACCCAGCGCGTGCAGGGGCTCTATCGCGATCTGGTGGAGCGCGAATGCCCGCCCAAAGTCGTAGAGGTATGAGCAGCGCGCCGTTGCGCATCGCCATGTGGTCGGGGCCGCGCAACATCTCCACCGCGATGATGCGCTCCTTCGAGAACCGCCCGGACTGCTACGTGACCGACGAGCCCCTCTACGCCTATTACCTCGAGGCCTCGGGCGCCCCTCACCCGATGCGCGAGGCCGTGATCGCCTCGCAGCCCACCGACTGGCGCGCGGTGGTGGCGTGGCTGACGGGCCCCGTTCCCGACGGCAGCCCCATCTGGTATCAGAAGCACATGACGCACCATCTGCTGCCGGAAGTGGGGCGCGAGTGGATGCGGGAGGTGGAGAACTGTTTCCTCATCCGCGACCCCCGCGCCGTGCTGGCGTCGTATGCCAGGAAGCGGGAGACGGCGGTGCGTGTCGAGGATGTGGGCATGCCGCAGCAGCTGGAGATCTTCGAGTACGTATCGAATCTCACCGGTCGGGTGCCGCCGGTCATCGACGCCGCGGACGTGCTGCGCGATCCGCGCGGGACTCTGGGTCTGCTGTGCCAGCGGCTCGGCGTGGCGTTTCGCGAGGAGATGCTGGCCTGGCCGCCGGGCCGCCGCGCCACCGACGGCGTCTGGGCGGCGCACTGGTACCAGGCGGTGGAGCGCTCCACGGGATTCGCGCCCTACCGCCCCGAGACCGTGGACATCCCGCCGGGCCTGGCGCCCCTTGCCAGGGCCTGCGAGGAGCCCTACCGCGCGCTCCACGCCTGCCGCCTGCGCCCCCTCCGGCCCTGAGTCGGCGGGGGTTTCGACGTAGCGCAGCGTGGTTCCGGTATGGAAGCTTCTCAGCGTGCGACCGCGATGCGATTGCGTCCCTCGCGCTTGGCGCGGTAGAGGGCGCGGTCGGCCCGGCAAAGAGCCGACTGACCGTCTTCTTCCGCCTGCACTTCGCTCACGCCGAAGCTCGCCGTGAGAGGGGCCGTGAGCGGCGGCACGACGTGATCGCTCAACGCTTGTCGCAGCCGCTCGAGCATGGTGCACGCGCCCGCGAGACGGGTCTCCGGCAGCAGCAACGCAAATTCCTCCCCGCCCCAGCGCGCGACGAAGTCCGAGCGACGGACGCTCTGTGCGAGGAGCCGGGCGACGGTGCGCAGCACGGCGTCGCCGGTCCGATGTCCGAAGTGGTCGTTGATCGCCTTGAAGTGGTCGACGTCCACGAGCGAGACGCAGAGTGACGAACCGTAGCGCCGCAGCCGGTAAATCTCCTCGGTCAGCCGCTCGTCGAGATGACGGCGGTTGGGCAGACCGGTCATGGAGTCCGTGCGCGAGAGCTTTTCGAGCTCGGCCTGTGTGCGCTTGAGCTCACGGTTGCGGCGTGCGAGCTCGCGCTGGATGTCGGCGAGCTCCTGGTTCAATCCGAGGGCCATCGATGCGACCCGCTCCAGCCCGGGGACGTCGTACTCGCCGACGAAGAGGAGCCCGTCCGCGTGGCGATAGACCGTGGCACTGAGGGACCGGGGGGTCCCGTGCGCGGATCCCAGGGTGACCGGTCCGCGAAAGACGCACCCGCCCTCGTCCGCCAGCGCGCGCGACAGATCTGCGAACCGCGGCCGCACGAAGAGTGCGCCAGCACCTCCCGGGCGGGGGCGGGGCGGTTGCGTTTCTTCGGCGATCTGATCGAGCAGGCGCATGAATCCCCGGTTGGCTTCCAGCACCGCACCGCCGTAATCCAGAATGGCGACGGCCACACCGCTCAGTCCCTCGAGGTAGCTCGGGAGACAGGGGGTGTGCATTTCCCGCTCGTGCGCCGGGTCGTTCACGCCAGCGTCCTGACCGCTTGCTCGACGTCGCGGAAATAGAGATCGGCCCCGACGGATTCGGCGGGGCGCCGCGACTCGCGCAGCCCGTAGCCGCCGACGGCAACGGAGGGTGCCCGCTTCCCGCAGGCCTCCCGGATGGCTGCGATGCAGCGCCGAGCCGCGGCACGCTGCTCGGGCAGCGCCACGGACAGGCCCACGAGATCGGGCTTGGTTGAATTCAACGCGTGCACCAGCGCGTCGATGGGTGTATCCGCACCGGTGAACTCCACTTCGTAGCCGTCGAGCTCGAATGCATCGGCCACGATGCGTGCGCCGAGGCCATGCTGGTTGCCGGGTACGCAGGCGAACAGCATACGCCTGCCGTTGGGCTCCCGGGCTTCGCAGTCCATCAGTGCGCGTGCGATCACGGTCTGGCAAACCGCGGTGGCCACCTGTTCTTGAGCCACGGTGCAGCGGCCCGCCTCCCAGAGTTCTCCGACGCGGTACATCGCGCTCTCCACGAGGTGCACGCAGGTGGTCGTGTAGGGGACTCCGGCTGTGAGGGCCCCGCGCAGAAGCCAGTTCGCTGTCTCCCGGTCCGCGGCGAGAAGCGCATCAACCAGTGCGTTCGCCTGCGGCAACCAATCGCCGGCTCGTTCCTGGAGGCCCTCCAGTGCGCCGGGCGTGTCCGGCGAGACGCGACCTTCGGCGCCGATCATGCGTCACAATTCGGCATTTCCGAGGGAAACTAAAGACGCGAAAGGGCTTTCTGCCGTGCCAGCGGCCGCTGTGCCCGCGACCCTGTCGTCGGCCATCGGGACGCCGCTTCCCGGCTCGGCTTGCGGATGCCGTAAGGGCCGATCGTCACCGCGGCTCGGGCTGCTCGGGGGCTGGAATCGGCTTCCTCAGCTCCAGAATCCGGGCTTCGTAGCCGAGTGACCGGTAGAAGGCGAGCGCGCGCTCGTTCGAGCCCAGGATCTTCAGGTCGATGTTGGAGGCACCGAGGGCGCGCGCGTGCTCCTCGGCGATCTCCATGAGCGACTTCCCGATTCCCCGCCCCTGGAATTCCGGGCGGACGTACAGATCCGCCACAAACGAGTAGGGCTCGGGCGGCTCGTCCGGATCCGAGGGCGACATAAGGCCGAACAGGCAGAGGTATCCGACCATCTCGCCCCCCGACTCGGCCACGTAGAAGGTGCCGCCGGTGCTCTTCGACGTTTGCAGAAGATGCTCGAAGTAAGCGTCGATGATTTCGTCCGCGGGCGGCAATGAGGGGTCGAGCGCGCACATCGCCTCGTGCAGCTCGGCGACCTGTCGCCGCAACGCCTGAAGGTCCTGGTGGGTGTACTCGCGAATCTTGAGCATCCTGATGATCCCCGAACCCCGGCCCACCGAGCAGGGCGGCCAGCCATTTCAAAAAGGTGGTTGGCGGAGCGCGGCGCGTCGCATCCACCGTGCCGCGGGCCGTCCCGGCCCGGGGCAAGCCGGCTTGTGGTACCCGTGCCTTGTTGGGCAATATCCGCAGCGCGGAGAGGACCCGAGGCGCCGCGCGTCACTGTATCACGAGCACGGGGCAATGTAAGCGTGACCCCGCCTCGGGGCTTGGGGCGTCGGCCATCGGTCGTTCGGCGCGAGGCGCGATGCGAGGCAAACGACATGACACGACGCGGATGGGAGAGACTTCCTTTCGAGCGGCTGCTCGACCTGCGGCTGTCCGATCTCGACGTGCGCATCGAGGGTACCTGGCTGGAACAGTGCGTGGAGCGGTTGCATGAAGAGCTCGACGCGCGGGGCATCGAGCACAAACCCCACTGCTGGCTATCGGACGAGTGGTTCTCGCCCGTCGATGTCCCCGGGATCGCCATACCCTTCTACCTGGCACATCCCCGCCTCATGGCCCTGGAGCGCCGTCAGATGTACGAGGTGGAGGGCGGATCCCGGCGCGAGTGCATGCAGCTGCTGCGCCACGAGGCGGGCCACACCCTCCAGGTGGCGTATGGGCTTCACAGGCGCCGGCGCTGGCAGGCCGTCTTCGGCCGCTCCTCGGAGCCTTATCCGGACCACTACCGGCCCAACCCTGCGAGCCGGCATTACGTCCTTCATCTCGACGCCTGGTACGCCCAGAGCCACCCGGACGAAGACTTTGCGGAGACGTTTGCGGTGTGGCTGAAGCCGCGCTCCAACTGGCGCAGGCACTACGCCCGATGGCCCGCTCTGAAGAAGCTCGAGTACGTGGACGAGCTCATGCGGGAGCTGAGGGGAGCACGGCGCGTCGTTCGCAGTCGTGCAACACCGCACCGCCTCTCGAAGCTGCGCCGTACGCTCCGAAGCTACTACGAAGCGAAGCGCGAGCGCTATTACGTAGGATATCCGCGCACCTACGATCGCGATTTGCAGCGGCTGTTCGAGTCATCGGACAAGACGCGCAGCGGCGAGACAGCGGCGGCCTTCTTGAGGAAACACCGCCGTGAGCTTCGGGAGATGGTGTCGCGCTGGACGGGCGAGTACCAGTTCACGGTGGACCAGGTATTGAAGGAGATGATTGGCAGCTGCCGGGAGCTCAAGCTTCGCGCGGTCGGCTCCAGGCAGCGGTTGAAGCTCGAGTTCGCGATCCTGCTGACTGTTCATGCCCTTCAGTGTCTCAGACGCCGGGAGTGGCACCCTCTATGAGAAAGCTCCGAGTGCTGGTGGTGGTGCCGGAAGCTCAGATGGCTCCCGACGACCCGGTCGCTCTCAACGAGAAGCAGTTCGAGCAGATAAAGGCGGCTTACGACGTTCTCGCCGCCGTGGAGGAGCTCGGCCACGAAGCCAGGCAGCTCGGCCTCTCCGACGAGGTGGGATCGCTGCGCCGTGCACTCGAGGAGTGGAAGCCCTCAATCGTCTTCAATCTGATCGATCAGTTCCGAGGCCTGACCATCTACGATCAGCACATCGTCAGCTACCTGCAACTCCTCGGTATTCCGTACACCGGGTGCAATCCGCGCGGCCTGGTGATCGCATCGGACAAGGCACTGTCGAAGAAGATCCTTCACTATCACAGGATACGCACACCGCGTTTCGCGACCTTTCCGCGCGGGCGGCGCCTGCAGCGGCCCAAGCGTCTCGAGTACCCGCTGATCGTCAAGGCCGACACCGAGGAAGCCTCCTTCGGGATCGCGCAAGCGTCGGTCGTATACAACGACGATCAGCTCGCAGAGCGCGTACGGTTCGTGCACGAGAGCTTTCATACGGCCGCCATAGCCGAGCAGTACGTCGACGGGCGGGAGCTGTATGTGGGCGTCGTGGGAAATCAGCGCTTGCAGATTCTGCCGGCATGGGAGCTGTTCCTGGACACGCTGCCGGTGGACGCGCCCCGCATCGCGACCTTTCGGGTGAAATGGGATCTTTCCTACCAGGACAAGTACAAGATCCGCATCGGCAAGGCCCGCAGGATCCCGGATGAGGTGATGAGACAGCTCGACACCACGACCCGGCGCATTTATCGAGCGCTCAATCTCAGCGGCTATGCGCGCATCGATTACCGGCTCACGCCCGACGATCGGCTGTATTTCATCGAGGCGAACGCGAACCCGGACATCTCGCGCGACGAGGAGCTCGCGTCGGCAGCCAAAGCGGCCGGCATCGGCTACGAGGCTCTCATCCAGAAGGTGCTGAATCTGGGGCTGCGGTGGGCCGACACCTTCTGACCGGTCAGCTCCGCGGGCCGGCGGGACGGGACTCGTCGATCTGTCTCTGAATGAACCAGCAGAACCAGCCGCGGTACTTGCGCTGCAGCTCCCGCTTCATCCAGTCCCTGCCGGTGATGGTGCCTCGGCAATGGCGTGAACCGCAGTTGCACTCGATCTCGTAGTCCGTGTCGTCCGTCGTCGCCCAGTCGTGCGTCAGCTCTTCGCCGGGCGCAATGTCCCTCATCGCGACGAACACGATCTGTCCCTGAACGGCGAGGTTGGGATCACACGAATGGTTCGTGTACAGCATCGCGCCCTCCCTGTGCCGTCGGTCCACGGGCGCGATGAACAGATCCTCCGTGATCTGGATCTCCGCCGGACCGAGCTCTTGCTCGAGCTCCGTCCATTGCGTCCTGTCCACGATATAGCCTCCCTTGACGGCCACGATCTCGCCCTTGGTCAAGGCCGCTTTCGCAAAGAGGCCCTTGCCGTGGATGAGGCTGTCCCGAACTTCGGTCTTCGGAGATCGATAGGAGAGATTCATCGAGCCTCGTCGCGCTGAAACGACTTGCGGCCGACGCGGAGAGCCGGTCGCGACCGTCTCCGGATGGCGCATCCCGCGTCGCACCCGCGCCTATTCTGCCACACCGGCGCCGCCCGCGCGGATCTGGGCAAGCGGGGCGGGGGTCGTTACCATGAGTGCCACGGAGGAGGTGCAGCCATGGCGGAGAGTATCGAGTACTACCTGTCGCTCCAGTCGCCTTTCGCCTATCTGGGACACGATCGCCTCGTGGCGATGGCGGCTCGACACGCGGCCCCCATCGTCATCCACCCCGTCAACCTGCCCAAGGTGTTCGCCGCCACCGGCGGCCTCCCGCTGCCCAAGCGCGCGCCCGAGCGCCGGGCGTACCGGTTGGTGGAGCTCGCACGCTGGCGCGACTACCTGGGCCTGTCGCTCAATCCGGAGCCGGCGCACTTTCCGGCCGACGAGCGCCTGGCCGCGGGACTGGTGCTGGCGGTGCGCGAGGAGGGTAGAGACGCGCTGCGGCTCGCCGGCGCGATCCTGCGCGCGGTGTGGGCGCAAGAGCGCGACATCGCCGACCGCGAGACCCTCGCGGGCATCGCCCGTGAGCAGGATCTGGACGGGGCCCGGCTGCTCGAGCGCGCCGCCGGCGACGAGATGGACGAACGCTGGGAGCACGAGACCCAGGATGCCATCGCTCGCGGGGTGTTCGGCTCGCCGAGCTACATCTACCGCGACGAGCTGTTCTGGGGCCAGGATCGCCTGGATTTCCTCGAACGGGCGCTGCAGCGCTGAGCGGGATCGTCGCCGTTCTCTCGCCACGGTTTTCGTCCAGCCGCGATGGTGGCAGACAGCCTTGCCGGCGGGAGTGCGCTGCGCTGCATCCCGCCCTGCTTGCTACCCCGCGTCGTGGTCGGCGGCCGCACGGGGAGTCGGGAGGTGGCCGGGCTCCCACGCCCCGAGATCGAGCGTGGAGCGCTCACCCACGGCGTCGAGATGCCGCGCCAGCCACTCCTCGGCGCGTTGCCGCCCTGCATCGTGCAGACGCGACAGAAAGTTCCAGCTCGTGTCGAACTTCGAGCGCACGCCGAGCCGCCCGAGCATTTCCTCATCGGCGATGAGGTGAAAGTAGACGCGCTCGTAGCGCGGATCCTGGATGTGGCCCTCCTGCAGCAGGCGCGCCGCGGTGGCGATGGCGCGGATCTCGCGCATCAGGTTTGAATTGAAGCTGATCTCGTTGACCCGATCGTTGATCTCCTCGGCCGTGCGCGGGACGTGGTCGCGATGGATCGGGTTGATCTGCACGATCAAGATGTCCGGTGAATCGCACTGGCCGACGAGGGGCTCGAGGACGGGGTTGCCCATGAAGCCTCCGTCCCAGTAGTGCTCGCCGTCGATCTCGACGGCATGATGAATCTGCGGCAAGCATGCCGAGGCCAGCAGGGTGTCCACGGAGAGCTCGGGGCTGCGGAAGATGCGCATGCGGTTGGTGCGGACGTTGGTCGCCGAGACGAAGAGCTTGATCGCCCGGCAGCGATGCAGGCAGTCGAAATCGATCATCTCCTCGAGCACGCCGCGCAGCGGATTGATGTTGAACGGGTTGAGCTGGTAGGGCGACAGCCACCGGGCGAACACGTCGAGCCAGATGGTGAACGGCGAGCGCGGCAGCCAGGGGCCGAGCGGCCCGGAGTTGTAGGGGTTGAACGCACCGTGCAGACTCATCGAGCGCCAGAAGCGCCGGAGCGCTTCTCGAGCCCGGGGACGCCCGCCTTTCTCGTAGCCGTCTGCGAGCACGGCGGCGTTCATGGCGCCTGCGCTGGTGCCGCTGATGCCCTCGATGGCGAGGGACTCCTCCTCGAGCAGGCGGTCCAGGACGCCCCAGGTGAAGGCACCGTGCGCGCCGCCACCCTGGAGGGCAAGATTGACGGTTCTGGTTTTCGCAGTCTTCGTCGGTCGATTCATGCCGCACCCTGACTTTCCATGAAGCTCAGCTGTCACGTTGCGGACGCCCGCGCGCAGGCTACCGCGGCTTCGCATGCCTCCGTGCGCGGGTCAGGCCGGGTCGCCGCGATGTCCCAGCGCCCGTCCGCCGCCGTCGAACCAGTACAGCGCGGCTGCGTCCACCGCGAGAGAGGCGGTTTCCCCCGGCCGGATCGAGCGCCGGGTGGAGAGGCGGGCCGCGAGCAGCGCCGCCTGCCCCGAGGCGCGTACGATCTCGGGCGCACGATCGGCATCGATGGCCGGCACCGGCGCCTCGAAGTACACGATCTGCTCGTGCCCCAGCGCCTCCACCGCCTCCGCTCTGATCGGGACGCGCGCATGCTCGGGATGGTCCTCCGGCCACGCGAAGGCCTCGGGGCGCACCCCCGCGAGCCGCGGGTTTGAGTTCTCGGGAGGCATCGCCGCCGCCGGCACGGGCAGCGTGCGTTCTCCGAAGACCAGGCCCGCCGTGGCGCCCTGCGCGCGCAGCTCGGCCTCGAAGATGTTCATCGGGGGCCGCCCCACGAACGCGGCCACGAAGATGTTTGCCGGCCGCTCGTACAGGGCCTGGGGCGGCGCCGCTTGTTGCAGCTCGCCCGCGCGCAGCACCGCCACGCGCCCTCCCAGGGTCATCGCCTCCACCTGATCGTGAGTGACGTAGAGCGTGGTGGTGCGGGTGCGCTGGTGCACCGCGGCGATCTCGCGGCGGATCTCCACGCGCAGCCTGGCATCGAGGTTGGACAGGGGCTCGTCCATGAGGAACACCGCCGGCTCGCGCACCAGGGCGCGGCCCATGGCGACGCGTTGCGCCTGTCCGCCGGAGAGCTGCTGCGGCTTGCGTCCGAGCAGCTCGCCCAGCCCCAGCATGCGGGCCGTCCGCTGCACGCGGCGCGCGATCTCCGCGCGCGGGCGCTTGCGCATGCGCAGCGGGAATTCCAGATTGCCGCGCACCGTCATGTGCGGGTAGAGCGCGTAGTTCTGGAACACCATGGCCACGTCGCGCTCGAGCGGCTCCAGGTCGTTGACCACTCGATCGCCGATCAGGATCTCTCCCGCGCTCGCCTCCTCGAGACCTGCGAGCAGGCGCAGGAGCGTGGACTTGCCGCATCCCGAGGGCCCCAGCAGCGCGACGAACTCGCCATCGGCGACCGATAACGAGAAGTCCCTGACGGCATGGGTGCCGTCCGAAAAGACCTTGTCGATGCCACGCAGCTCGACCGCGGCCATGGCGGATCCTCGGGGCGGGACGCCATTGTAGATCGCAATTACAAGCCGCCGCCCTGCCGGGACGGCAACCCCCCGGGGGTCCGAGGCTGCGCGTGCGGCGCTCCGCCAGTCGCCCACGCGGGGGGTTGCCGTCCCGGCAGGGCGGCGCTTTGCGCGGTTATCCCTTGATGCCTGCGGCCGCCACCCCGCGCACGAACCAGCGCTGGAACGCGAGGAATACGACGAGCACCGGCGCCACCATCATCACCCCGAAGGCCATGATGTCGCCCCATTGCAACGGCGGCAACGTGTAGAAAGTCGCGATGGCGAGCGGCAGCGGGCGAGCCTCTTCGCCCGTGGTCATGAGCAGCGGCCAAAGGTACAGGCCCCAGAAGAAAAGGAACGTGACGATGGCGACGCTGGCGAACGCGGGCTTCGCGTTGGGCACCACGACGGTGAGG
This sequence comes from uncultured Ectothiorhodospiraceae bacterium, assembly GCA_964585725.1. Taxonomy (GTDB): domain Bacteria; phylum Pseudomonadota; class Gammaproteobacteria; order HK1; family HK1; genus CAZPFD01. The sequence goes on from CAZPFD010000024.1 coordinate 22,182, forward strand.
AAGATGCGCAGCGCACCGGCCCCGTCCACGCGCGCCGCCTCCTCGAGCTCGCGCGGCAGCCCGAGGAAAAAGGAATAGAAGAGGTAGATGGACAAGGGGTAGGCGACGAAAGGAATGATCTGCACCGCGTAGTCGTCGCGCCAGCCCACCGCGCTGAGCTGGTAGAACAGAGGCACCGCAATGGCCTCGAACGGGATGACCAGCACCGCGAGCACCACGGCCAATGCGGCCCTGCGTCCCGGCCAACGAAGGCGGGCCAGAGCATAGCCCGCGAGGGAGTTGACCGCCAACCCGAGAACCAGGAGCGCGCTGTTGATGATGAGCGAGTTGACGAGGTAGCGCTCGAAGGGCACGCGCGCGAACACGTCCCGGTAGTTCTGCAGATCCCCCGCGGCGGGTACGAAGGCGCGCCACGTTCCCGCCTGCGCCAGAACCTGGCCATCGGGCTTGAGGCTGCCCGCCACCATGAACAGCACGGGCGCGGCGAAGACTGCGGCCAGCGCGACCAGCAGACCATATCGCAGCGCGCCGCGCAGAGCGCGCCGGCGCCGCATCAGCGAGTCTCCTGGCGCAGGAAGCGCCGTTGCAGCAGGGTGATACCGAGCACGATGAGGAAGAACGTGACGGTGATGGCGGCGCCCCGCGCGACCTGCGCTCGATCAAAGGATGCGCGGACCGCTTCGAAGATGACCGTGGTGGACGCGTCGTTGGGTCCGCCCTGGGTCATGATGCGCACCTGGTCGAACACTCGGAAGGAGAGGATGGTGGTCACCACGACCACGAAGATGAGCGGGTTGCGCAGCTGCGGCAGGGTGACATGCAGGAACCGGCGCCAGGCGCCGGCGCCGTCCACGGCCGCCGCGTCGTGCAACACCCCCGGAACCTGCTGCAACCCGGCGAGCAGCACGATCATCTGAAACCCCACGCCCTGCCAGATGGACGTGAGCATGACCGCGGGAAGCGCGTAGGCGGGATGGTGCAGGAAATCGACCGGCTCCCAGGCGCCGAACGTGACGGTGCGCAGGGTCGAGTTGAGCAGCCCGTCGGGGCCCGGGGCGTAGATGAGGACCCACACGACCGCCACCAGCGAGAGGGGGAATACGACCGGGAGAAAGAACAGGGTGCGAAACACGACGATGCCCCGCAGCCTTGTATCGAGCAGTAGCGCAAGCGCCAGTGCGAGCCCCGTCTGCACGGGAACCACCACGGCCGCGAACAGCAGGTTGTTGAGCAGCCCGCGCACGACCGCCTCGTCGGAGAGTATCCGCGCATACTGCCGGAGCCCCACGAACTCGAGCGGCAGCGGCGAGCCCAGCCGCAGGTTCGTGAAGGACATGCCGACGGCGAGCGCGAAGGGGAGCACGATGAAAAGCAGCAGTCCCGCCGCCGCCGGGGCCGCGAACAGGAGGGCCGCCGGGGTGTCGTCGGTCGGCCCGCGGCGCGCGAGAAAGGGGACGGATCTATTTTTCATCAGATTCGTGGAAATCATCTACACAGATAGGTCCGTCCCCTTTTCTGTGCTCTTCTTGCGGTGAGCTTTCGGGGGCCGGGTAGCCGTGGTTGTCCCGGATGTCGCGGTCGATGACTGCGACGGCGTCGTCCAGAGCCGCCTGCACCTCGGCGCCGTTGCGAACGGCGAGAAACGCATCCTCGAACGCGGAGCTGATGACCGGATAGGCCGGTGTACGCGGGCGCGGCACGGCGTAGCCTTCGACGAGCTGGGTCGCGAACAAGCGCAAGGGGCCGTCCGCCCCGTACAGCTGCGAGTGCGCGAGCGCCCGGCGTGTGCCGGGGACGGCGCCGTTGGCGCGCGCCATGCGCAGGACCTCCTCGGGCTGGAGGATGAAGGCGAGAAAGCGCAGGGCCGCCTCGGGGTTGCGGCTGCTCGCTGGAACGCCCCAGTTCCATGAGCCCTGGCCGGTGCGCGTGCCCCGACCGAAGTCCGGCAGCGGCACCACGACCAGATCATCGCCCGCCGCCGCGCGGTAGCGCGCGTGCTCCCAGTGTCCCACCCAGGACAGCGCCACCCGCCCGCGCGTGAAGGCGGCGTCGTCCAGATTCGGATCCACGTAGCCTCCGCGGATCCAGGATTGGATGTGGCGCATCGCGGCCGCGGCCTCGGGGCCGTTGAGCGCCCCTTGCGCGGAGCGGTAATCGTTGCGGTCGATGAGATCCCCGCCTGCGGATTGGATGGGTGGTGAGAATCCGTAGGTGAACCATTCGCCGGTGTAGTTCAGCTTGAGGTCCAGCACGGCGCCGTCGGCGTCGTCTCGAGCCAGCTCGTGCAGGATGCGCTCGAACTCGCTCACTCGCCAGGCGCCCTCCGGGGCCGCCGGAATGCGGGCGCCGATGGCCTCCAGGCGGCTGCGACGCGCATAGAGGCCGAGGCCGGAGTCGAAGACCGCGACCGAGTAGAGCGCGCCCCGGTACGTGCCCTGGGCGATGATCGAGGGAAGCAGCGCGGCGCACAGGCCGGCGGGCAGCCGTGTCTCCAGGCGCAGCAGCTTGCCTTGCCAAGCGTAGTTGTAGACCAGCGGTCCGTCGAACTCGAGCAGATCCGGCAGATCCCCGGCCAGCGCCGCCGCCTGGACCTGCCCGTTGTACGAACCTTCGGGAATCACCGTGTGGCGCACCTCCAGCCCGGGATGAGCGGCCTGAAAGCGCGCAAGCTGATCCGCCAGCACCTCGCGCTCGGACTGGCGCCCGGCGTGGGACCATACGCTCAGAACCTCCGGGGCGGGCGCACGCTCTCCCGCATCGCAAGCGGCGAGGGCCGCGCACAGCCAGCCCAAGGCGACCAGCAGTGCACGTCGGGGCTGTCGCGCACGGCGGGCTCTGCATGCGGGCCGGCCGGCGGGTTGAAGCGAACGGCGTGACATCGATGGCACCGATACGCGCCGGCACCGTGGGGTCGGTGCGGAGCGGCCGTGATGATAGCGCAGCTCGACGGCGTGCGCGCCCCGCG
>CAZPFD010000025.1:0-13103 GCA_964585725.1 uncultured Ectothiorhodospiraceae bacterium
GGTGGTCTTACCCGACCCCGAGGGTCCGAGCAGCGCGAAGAACTCGCGCTGCCCCACCGCGAGGGTCACGTCCTTGACCGCCTGGATGGGCCCGAAGTGTTTGTGCACGCCTTCGAGCCTGAGGACCCAATCGCTCATGACGTCGAGAGCTCCGTTGAGCGGACGACCCCGCCTGCGCCGCGCAGCGCCGGGCCGCATCCCCGGGCCCACCCACCGCTGCCGGGAAGCGGGGTCGGAGTCGAGGGCGCGCGCCTCCCCCCGGCGCAAGCGCGGCGGTCGACTCCGACCCCGGCTTTCGGCGAGCCGGGCGGCGCGCTCAGGCCGCCTCCACCTCCGACCAGATCCGCTCCCACTTCTCGGGCGAGGAGGGGGCGTCGAACTGGTAGAGACCCCGGATGGCCTGGGTGTTGTTCAGGAACAGGGTCTCCACGTAGCGCTCCGGCAGCATGTCGCGCACGTCCACCGTGGGCGCCCAGCCGATCTCCAAGGCCACCGTCTTCATGTTCTCGCGCGAGAGACGGAAGTCGATCCACTTGTGCGCCACCTCCAGCTTCTCGCTGTCGCGCACCCCGGATGTGACCGCCCAGGTGTCCACCCAGCCGAGGCCGCCCTCCTTGGGCCGCAGCAGATGCGTCATCTCCAGATCGCTCTTGCCGTCGAGGTGATCGAAGTGGATGCGCCGGTAGATGCCCGACCACTCCGGCGACGCCCACACCACCTGCGCGCGCAGCAGCCGCTCGAGGGTGTCCTCGTCGGGCCAGCGCGTGACCAGCAGCCCCTTCTGCTTGATCAGCAGCTCCTTGCAGCGCGCCAGCTCCTCGTCGGTGAGCACGTAGGGGTTGAACGGCTTGCCGTCCGGGCGCGGGCCGTCCATGGTGCCGAGATCGCGCGCAGCCAGAATGCCGGCGAGGGCGATGTTCTCCTCGAAGCGCGCGCTGGTGGACAGATGCCCCTTGTACTTCTCGTCGAAGAGCACGCGCAGCGTGTCCTGATCCTCGGGCGCCACCTTCTTGGTGTTGATGGTGATACCGTAGCCGCCCCAGCAGTTGGGCGCCGCCACCATGCGCTCGCCGTCCTCCTCGCGCAGCAGGTTGTAATTGGGCGGCAGGAAATCGGGGAACACGTTCTTGAGGTTGGCGAGCTTGGAGTAGTCCGTGGGCTGGGTCAGCCCCTGCTTCATGTAGAGCCGGGGCCAGAAGCCGTCCGCCATCACCAGGTCGAAGTCCTGGGTGCCGCCGGCGCGCAGCTTGTTCCAGGCCTCCGAGTTGCCGTCGAAGAACCCGGCGCTCACCTTGACCTTGTGCTCCTTCTCGAAGGCCGCGGTCAGGCTCTTGACGTTGTAGTGCTCCCAGCCGAGCCAGCGCAGGTTGAGGGTCGCGGCCTCGGCGTTGCGGATGAACGGACCCATGCTCTTGACCGTGAGCGCGGTCGCCGCCCCAGCCACGCCCGCGCGCAGGAAGCTTCGGCGCGAGACCTGAGCGCCTTGCCGGGCGGGCCCCTTGTTGCTCTTTTCTTGTCGGTTACTCATGTGTGTGGTCCTCCTCTCGCGTCGATCGACTCTACCACTCCGCTCCCCTCGCGGTCAGGTGGTCGCCGCGCGTACGGCGAACCCGACCGGGCCTCGGGGCGGTGCAACTCCCCTCCTTTCTCCGATACCCGGCGCTCGGGCGCGGCCTCCTCCAGGCACACCGCCGCGCTCTCCAGCCCAGCGGTGCGAATGCGGTGCCCGGGAAGCCGGATGCGGCGCTCGGGCAGCGCTGCGACCCGCCGCCGCCACACCTCGGTGTCGTTGCACACCAAACGCAAGGTGCCGGCGACCGCGCGGCTCGCGCGCGCCCGCGGCATGAGCCCGTCGGGCGGCTCGCCGGGCAGCGCGATGCACTGCGGGTAGACGTAGCGCAGCGGCCCGTGCACGCGCAGGGGCACGCGCCGCTCGGGCGCGCACAGCGCGCCGCGCAGGGCCGCCGCCATGGCGTGTCCGGCCGCCGCGCCCTCGCGCCCCACCACGCCCGAGGTCTCCACCGGACGCACCACGTTGCCGGCCGCGAAGTACGCCGGATCCGAGCAGCGCCAGTGCTGATCGATGACCGGCCCGCCGGTGCCGGGGTCGAACTCCAGATGGCTCTCGCGCACCAGCGCCGCCTCGGGGACGAAGCGCCCGGTGAAGACCACCGCGTCGCACGCCAGGGTCCAGCGCGCGCCGTCGCGCTCGAGCTCGACGGCCTCCACCACCTCGCGTCCGAGCACGCGCAGCACCCGTGTGCGGGTGAACACCGGCGTGCCGAACATCCAGCGGCTCACCCACTCCCCCGGACGCGGCGCGGTGATGCGCGCGCCCTCCTCGATCAGCGCGGCGCTCTGGATGCCCGCGCGGCGCAGGGTCAGGAGCGCGGAGAACGACACCCACTCGCTGCCCACGATCACCGCGCGCCGGCACGGGCGCGCCCCCGCCAGATGCAGAAACTGCTGCAGCGCACCGGTGGTGAGCACACCCCAGGGGCGCTCGCCGGAGACCAGCCGCGCCGCGCGCGGAGTCTCGCGCACGCCGGTGGCGAGCAGCACGGTGCGCCCCTGCAGGCGCTCGAGCCCCTCGGGGGTGGCCACGGTGACCGCACCCCCGGGCTCGATGGCGACCACGCCGGCGCCGGTACGGATCGGCGTCTGCACCGCCGCGCGGCGCAGCCGCCGCGCGTAGGCAGGACCCAGGTAGGGCCAGTAATACTGGCTGAAGCCGAAGCCCGGGTGGTGGCAGTGGCGGGGCACGCCGCCGGCCTCGCTCTCGCGCTCGAGCACCACGATGTCCGCGATCCCGGCGCTGCGCAGGGCATGGGCTGCGGACAGCCCGGCCGGGCCGCCGCCCACGATGATGGCGTCGTGCGTGCTCACGCCGCATCGTTCTCCCACGGCGGCGTGGCCGGCGCCGCATCGGGCAGCGGCCAGTGCACGTGCTCGCGGGTCAGCGCCGCCACCCGCCACGCGCAATAGAAGCCCTGGCAGCACCCGAGCATGGCGCGGGTGCGCCGCTTGAGCCCGCCGAGATCGCGCGCCGCCAGCGGCCCGTGAACCGCCGCCTCGATCTCGCCGCGGGTGACCCGCTCGCAGTGACACACGATCTCCCCCGAGCCCCCGAGCTGGTAGGGCCGCGGGCGGTGCTCGGCGAGGTTGGGCACGCGCACCGCCACCGGGTCGGCGATGGGGAGCAACGGGCGGAAGCGCTCGGCGTAGAGCTCCGCCACGCGCCCGGCGATGCCGAGGGCCGCGGTGAGGCCGGTGGAACGGATGCCGCCGACGGTGATCCACTGGCGCTCGGGGAACGCCTCGATCCGGTAGTCCTTGTGCTCGGTGGCGGGGCGCAGCCCGGCGTAGGCGGCGGTCACCGGATGCGCGGCCAGGCCCGGCACCAGCGCGCCGGCGCGCGCGATGAGATCGGCCAGGGTGGCGCCGTCGACGGCGGTGTCCTCGCGATCGTCCTGGTCCTCGGCGGTGGGCCCGGCCAGCACGTTGCCGAACACGGTGGGCGCCAGCAGCACGCCCTTGGTGGTCTCGCTGGGCACCGGCAGGATGATGCTGCGCAGCTCGCGGCGGGCGGACTTGTCGAAGACCACGAACTGCCCCTTGCGCGGGCGGATGTGGAACGGGCTCGGGCGCGCCAGCGCCTCCACCCGATCGCCGAAGAGCCCGGCGCAGTTGACCACTACCTCGGCGCGCACCGCACCGTGCGCCGTCTCCAGATGCCAGAGGCCGTCGCGGATCTCACCGCCTTGCACTTCGCAACCGCGCACCACCGCGGCGCCGTTGGCAAGCGCGTGGCGCAGGTAGGCGAGGGGCGCGGACCACGGGTCGATGACGTGCTCGCCGGGGATGTGCAGCGCCGCCGCCGCGTGCGCCGCGAGCCCGGGCTCGAGGCGCCGCAGCTCGCCGCCATCCAGCGGGCGCACGTCGCGCACCCCGTTGGCATGGGCGCGCTCGAGGAGCGCCGGCAGGCGCGCCGCCTCCTCCTCGTTCCAGGCGACGAGATGGGCGCCGGTCTCGAGCAGGGGCAGATTGAGCGACTCGCGCACGCGCAGATAGGCGTCGCGGCCGGCGCGCATGCACGCCAGCTCCAGGCTCCCCGCGGGCGCGTCGAAGCCCGTGTGCAGGATGGCGCTGTTGCCCTTGCTCGCCCCGCAGAGAATGTCGCGCCCGCGCTCGAGCACCAGCACGCGCAGCCCCCCCAGGGTCAGCGCGCGGGCCACCGCGCAGCCCACTACCCCGGCACCGATGACGGCGACGTCGTAGGTCTTGCCAAACGCCTCCACCGTGCCTCCCGGTCCGCCTCTGCGGGCGGAATCGAATCCACGGTAGGCGCTTATGCCTGTTCAGTCAACAATTGCCTTGGTATATTGACCGAAATTGCCCGAACCGGGGGCTTTCGGTCATGATCTCGGAGCAACGCCGGCGCACCATCCTGGCGCACCTCGCCCGCGCGGATCAGCTCACCGTCAATCAGCTCGCCGCCGAGCTCGGCGCCTCCAAGGAGACCATCCGCCGCGATCTCGCCGCCCTGGACGCGCAGCGGCTGCTGCGCCGGGTGCACGGCGGCGCGGTGCCGGTGCAGACCGGCGCCGAGGAGGCCTTCAACCGCCGCGCCCTCCAGCACCGCAGCGAGAAGCAGCGCATCGGCGCGCGCGCGGCGGCGCTGTTCAAGTCCGGCGACAGCCTGTTCATCGACGCGGGCACCACCACCGCCGCCTTCGCGAGCGCCCTGGCGCGCCTCTCCGGGCTCACCGTGTTCACCAACTCCATGGAGGTCGCCGCCCGCTTGTGGGCGGGGCCTGGGGAGATCCGGGTGCACGTGCTGGGCGGCGACTACTACGGCGAGGTGGCGGAGACCATCGGCGCCGAGACCGTGCAGCAGATCCAGCGCCTGCGCGCCGATCACGCCGTGCTCACCATCGGCACCGTGGACGCCGAAGGCGGCTTCATGGATTTCAACCTGGACGAGGCCATGGTGGCCACGGCCATGGTGCACCACGCGCGGGCGGTCACGGTCCTGGCCGATCACAGCAAGCTCGGACGCAGCTCCCAGGTGCGCGTGTGCGAGCTCGCCCAGGTCGCGCGCCTGGTCACCGACGCCCCGCCGCCCCCGGCGCTGGCGCAGGCGCTCGAGCGCGCCGGGGTGGAGGTGCTGCTCGCGTGACTTCCGCCACGACCCTCATTCGTAGCACGAGCCCTTGCGGACCCAGACGCCGCCCCGCTCGCAGCGCAAAAGCTCGTCGCCCGCGCACACGTACTGTCCCACCGGATACGCCTCGCCGTTGAAGTAGCAGACGCCGGACTCGACGGGCTCGTCGGGCTGGACGCCGGGGTCGACGGGCTCCAGCTCCTCGCCTGCGCTGTGCTCGACGATGGGCGAGGTTCGCAGCTCCGGGTCCGGCGCGCCGACATCGGGCAGATCCATACGTCGCATGGTGTCGCTCCTCCCGCGCTTGGCACCTCTGCAAAATTGCCACCCCGCGCACGAGCCCGATTTGACGTGCGTCAAGCATCTTCCGAGAGCCGGCTTTCCATGGCCCCTCTCTGCCGAAATCACGGCGCCCGCGGTCAGCGCGGCTCAGGCGGGCGCCGCCGCCACCCGCGCTCTCACCGCGTACCTGCGGGCCATCGCCCACAGCGCGGTCCCTGTGCAGACGATCAGCACGAGGAACATCGGATACGGCGTGCCGTCGTGGCTGAACCCGATGAGCTGCACCACCGCGGCCCCGATCAGCATCTGCATCCCGCTCATGAGCCCCGACGCCGAGCCCGCATGCTGCGGCTGCGCCGCCACCGCTTCCGCCTGCACCGGCGCCATGGCCAGCGCCCCGAAGAAGCTCAGCACGATGGTGGGCACGAACAGAAGCGCGGTGTTCCACTCGAGCACGCTGGCGGCGCCCAGCCCCGCCGCGGCCGTCGACAGGCAAACGGCTGCCGAGAAGAGGATCAGCTTGCCGCGCGCCACGCGGTGCCCATAGCGTCCGCTCACGTAGTTCCCGGCGACGTAGAACACGCACGCGACCGCGAACCAGACGCCGTACTCGGTGGCCGGGCGCGCGAGCACTTCCACCATCAGATACGGAATGGCGGCCTGGGTGGCGAAGAAGGCGGCCATGATGCAGCCGAAGAAGATCACCGGGCCCATATACGCCGGATCCCCCAGCAGCGTCTTGAAGGCATGAGCGCTCTGAACGAGCCCGAGATCCGCGCGGCGCTCGCAGCACGTCTCCGGCAAGTACGCGGCGAGCAGCGACAACGCCACCACGCCGAAGAGCACGCACACCGCGAAGATCGCGCGCCAGCCGACGTGATCGAGGAGCACCCCGCCCACGCCCGGGGAGAGCATGGGCACGAAGATCATGGCCATGGTGAGGTAGGCGATGACCTGGCCGCTGCGCTCGCGCCCGTACACGTCGTGGATGATGGTGCGCGTCAGGGTGAGCCCCGCCGAGCTCCCCGCCGCCTGCACCAGGCGGCCGGCGATCAGCACCTCCGGCGTGGGCGCGAGCCCCGCGACCACGCTCCCTATGCAGAAAAGCCCGGTGCCGGCCAGGAGCACCGGGCGCCGCCCGAAGCGATCCGCGAGCGGCCCGTAGATCAACGTCATCACGGCGATGGTGGCGAACGACAGGCTGATGAGCGTCTGCGCCGCCGCCATGGAGATGCCGAAGTCGCGGTGCACGAACGGCACCGCGGGGGTCAGTATCTGGGTGGCCATCGGTCCCAGCCCGTAGGCCACCACAAGCGCCGCCAGCGCCAGCAGGTGTAGGCGTTTCATTCGGCTTGTTCCTCTCGCCGCGGTTTCCGGCCCGATCGCCGGTACGCTGGAGAAGAGTCTGGCAGGCGACTGTTTCGGACTGGCGTCGGGCGTGCGCACCCGTTTGTTTCAATTGTTTCGGAAAGGCACTAACCCTTGCCGCGGAGGTGGCCGAGAGAGAGGGGAGGGGCTGCTCAGGACGGGGCTAGGTACGCAAAGGGGTCTCGCCGGGACGGCGGAGAGAAGGTCTTTTTCAGGCGGGCAGCGGGAAGGGCTGATCAGGGGGCCTTCTTCCGCCCAGGGCCCCTTCTGCGCGACGAGGCCGGTCCGGGGAACTCGATGCTGATGCTTTCGATGCTATCGGAAAACCGGTCCGCGAGGCGCCCGACAAAGGCGCTCAAGAACTGCCACTCGGTACCGGGCTTGCGCGGGCTCAGCACCTCGCAGGTGATGACGTCTCCCTTATGGGACCAGTTCATCCAGCCGGGGTAACGCTGGTGAACGACCTTCCGGCCTCGCTTTTGAAGAGAGAACGTGCGCAGCTCCCCCGAGCGCATTGCGCTCTTGAGGGCACCATAGAGCTTGGACCCTGGAGCTTCTACGATTCGCAGCCTGATCACGCGAGCAAGCTCGTCGCTATGCCGTAACACCTATCGAACCAGGTCACGGCTCAGTCTACCACGCCATGAGCCTTTATATGCGCACGCTCGGGAACTCCGCCAGGACGGCATCTCCGTGAACTGAACCAAGCCCATTTTCCTGTTCCAGAACGATGTATAGAACTCCTTCTCCTTAGTGTCAGTGTATGGCTGGAGTTCCCGCTTTTTTTGTATCGATGTAGGTGTACAAGGCCCGGAGTCCACCTGCAACCGCACCCGCGACGGTAAGGATCTTGGTCCAGCGTTCCAATCCTGACTGTGATTCTCGCAATGGCAAATTCTCCAGCAGGCGCACAACAGCCGGTCGGAACACGGTGCCGTCACTTCGTTCCGATGCCGATGTTGACCGGATTGGTCAGCTTCGCGGCGTCGCTGTCACCGGCGCGGTCGCGGACCATCTTGTCCAGCGCCTCTTGGACTACGCCTCTCTCGTCGTTCGTCAGGTTCAGCATACGCCCGAGCACCCCTTCCACGAGCGGGTTGCTCCACACCAACCAATCCCAAAGGTCCTTTCCGTTCTTGTGCTCCGTGGTCTCGGTGACGGTCTCGACATTCACGTCCTTCAGTCCGATAGTGGAGAGTTCACTGTGCAGCCTGTCCGGATCCGCCAGCTGGAACTCGAGCGGAGGAGGATCCATGGGAGGGCCATTAAAGTCCGGGCGGACGCTCTGAACGGCGCTGATGAGAAAGCCCAGGAATTCGATCTTGTGCGGGTCGCCATACGCGTGGACCAGCACGCGCCCACCCGGCTTTACGACGCGCGCCATCTCGCGGATGGCCTTCGGCATGTCGGGAAACAGCATGACGCCGAACTGCGATCCGGCAATGTCGAAGCTATTGCTATCAATCTGCAGCGCGTGGCCATCCATGACGCGAGTCTCGATGCTTAGCCCCTCCTTACGCGCGCGCGCTCCGAGTAGCTCAAGCATAAAGGGAGAAAGATCGGTCGCCAGTACTTGTGCGCCGAGACGGGCTGCCGGAATGCTGAGGGCACCGCTACCAGCCGCCACATCCAGAAATTGCATTCCCGCACGGAGCCCGACACGGCGAAGGCCCTCGTTCGCCAACCGCATCTGGGTGGGCGTGTTGGTCCTGTCATATCCTCGCGCAATCTTGTCCCACGCGGCCTGCGTGTCTTGATTCTCAGGAACTTGAGTCATAGTTTCGGCCTCATGAAATTCTCAGCGCTGGTCTTGGAACCGTATAACGTGAGTAGGCGAAGGATTTCGCGGAGATAGACGCCCCCGCACCGGATGTTTTCCGACGGTGACGGCTCAGCTTGCATGTACACACACTGTAGGCACGCGGTACAGGAGCTGGATGTCTTACGAGAGAGTGGCCGTGGCACATGTTCGCAGAAGGCGAGTCGCATATTCCAGTCTAACGGAAGCTCCGCTTTCAGGTCCGATTGCCGTATGATGCAGCGCAATATGAGCGAGGGTGCTCGTTGGGGCGGTGGTTTCTGACCCAAAGGCGGGAGCGCCGCATCAATACTCGAATATTCCTTGTGCGGGGTGCGCTGAACAAACGACGCTAGTTAAACTACTAGTAGATCAACGCTCAACTTGTCCCATGTCCTCCGGCGTAGCGAAGTGGTTAGAGCAGCTTGGTCTGGGCCAGTATGCTGAGTCTTTTGAGGAGAACGCGATTGGGCTGGAGCATCTTCCGGACCTGGACCACGAAACTTTGAAGGAAATCGGCATCCGCGCCGTCGGCCATCGCATGAGTATTCTGAAGGCGGCGGCTAACCTCAGGGGCCAACTGCACGCCGAGGTAGCGCAAGAAACTGACTCTGCTCCACCCTCTTTATCATCCGCCGAGGCCGAGCGGCGTCAGCTCACCGTGATGTTCTGCGATCTGGTTGGCTCGACCGAGCTCTCCGCTCGCCTCGATCCGGAGGACATGCGTGAGCTGCTGCAGCGCTACCAGGCGACCTGCGCCGCGACGCTCGCTCGCTATGAAGGCTACATAGCACGCTACGTCGGGGACGGACTGCTAGTCTACTTCGGTTATCCGCGGGCGCACGAGGATGATCCGCAGCGCGCGGTGCGGGCGGGGCTTGCGATAATCTCCGATATCGAAGCGTTAGATACAGACTTGTCGCGCTCGGACGTCACGCTCTCCGTGCGCATCGGGATCAACACGGGGCTGGTGGTGGTCGGTGACATCGGCAGCGGGAAGCGTCGCGACACGATGGCCATCGTAGGCGAGACCCCCAATGTCGCCGCACGTCTGCAGGCCCTTGCCGAGCCGGGGACGGTCGTCATCGGCGAGAGCACAAAGCGGTTGGTGGAGGGGTTGTTCGTTTGCGAAGAACTCGGCTCGCGGCAACTCAAAGGCATACCGCAACCGGTGAACGCTTACCGCCCCCGCTCGGAGAGCGAGCTGCGCACCCGGTTTGAGGCTACCGCCGCGCGCGGGCTCACGCCGCTGGTCGGGCGTGAGCAGGAGGTCGCGCTGCTGCGCGAGCGCTGGGAGCACGCCAAGGAAGGCGACGGGCAGGTGGTTCTGCTTTCGGGGGAGGCGGGGATCGGGAAGTCACGCGTCGTGCGCGCCTTTCAGGACCGGATACGCGGGGAGGCCCGCAATCGCGTACTCTACTATTGCTCCCCCTATCACCAGAACAGCGCCTTGTACCCGGCCATCGATCAGATGGAGCGCGCATTACGCTTCGAGAAAGACGAAGGGGTGGAGCACAGATTGGAGAAGCTGGACCAGGTGCTGAGTGATTTGGGGTTGCCGGTGAACGAACATGCGCCGGTGCTTGCGTCTTTGCTTTCACTCCCGGGGCAAGGGCGCTATCCGCCGCTGGCGTTGAGTCCGGAGGAGGCGAGAGGGCGGTCTCTGGAAGCCATCATCGCGGTGCTCGGGGCCATGGCCTCGCGTGCGCCGCTGCTCATGGCCGTCGAGGACGCTCACTGGGCCGACGCCTCGACACTCGAGCTCTTGGGCCTCGTGACAGAGCGGGCTTCCTCAATGGCACTACTGCTCATCATCACATTCCGCCCGGAGTTCTCCCTTCCGTGGCCGGCCCATGGAGGCCATGTGACCACCATCAGTCTCAACCGACTGACACGGCGTCAGACCGTGGCGCTCGTATCGCAGATGGTCCGCGACGATGAAGCGCTCCCGGGCGATCTCGCCGAGCACATTGTCGCACGGACCGACGGTGTGCCCTTGTTTGTCGAGGAGCTCACCAAAGCCGTGCTTGAGTCACAGATGCGCGCGCAGGCACGTGACGCGCAAACCCCGAAGCAGCCGTCCTCGGTGATGAACATCCCCGCCTCCCTTCAGGACTCACTCATGGCGCGTCTCGACCGGCTGGGGGACGTCAAGGAAATCGCCCAGCTTGGCGCCACGATTGGACGGAGCTTCAGTTTCGAGCTCCTACGCGCCGTCTCGCCCCTGCCCGAAGAGACACTAAGCGAAGCGCTGTCGCGTTTGGTTGAGTCCGAGCTCGTCTACCGTCGTAGCATCGCGCCCGAAATCAAGTACGAGTTCAAGCACGCGCTCGTGCGCGATGCCGCGTATGCGTCGCTGCTGAAGAGCAAGCGCCAGCAGCACCATCAGGAGATTGCCGACGCCCTGGAGGGACATTTTCCGCATATCGCAAAGACGGAACCGGCACTGGTTGCCCACCACTACACAGAAGGGGGCTTGCCAGCGCAGGCGGTCCGCTACTGGCTGAAAGCCGGGGAGCTTCTGCACGCACGCGGCTCCATCGACATGTCCATCGAGGCGTACCGCAGAGTCCTTGACCTGGCACCGGACGACACCATGCGCTGCCGAGGCTGGATGGGCGTAGCCGCCGGCTTGCGTATCCTGGATCGCTATGAGGAGGCCCTTGAGGCTCTCGAGCAGGCGGAGCGTGCGGCGGAAGCCTGCGGCCTGCTGGAAGAACGCTCGGCGCTGCATCATCTGCGGGGGAACCTGTACTTCCCGTTAGGCAACATCGAAGCATGCCGCGAGCAGCACGAGCTGGCTCTGCGTTACGCCCAGCGCGCAGAATCACCCGAAGCTGAAGCGCGCGCTTTCGGCGGGCTGGGGGATGCGGAGTACGCGCGCGGCCGGATGATCACCGCGCATCGGTATTTCACGCGCTGCGTGGAGGTGTCTCGCGAGCATGGCTTCGGAAGCATCGAGGCTGCCAACGCCGTGATGCTCGGAGCCGCCGAGTACTATTTCGAGCCGAGCAGCAAGGTGCTTGCTAGCGCCCGCGCTGCCCTGGACATCGCAAAGCGTTATGGGCATCCCCGTGCGGAGCTTGTTTCCCAGCTCCTCGTTTACCGAATGTTGTTCGAGATGAACGAGCTGCGCCGGGCCAGGAAACACATAGAGGAGGCGCAGGCGCTCGTTCGTCGCTTCGGTGCCCGACGCTTCGAGCCCGAAAATCTGAACATTCTGGCGAGGATATGTCTGTCCGAGGGCGACGATTCCAGGGCGGTCGAACTGCTGGAAGAGGCCTACGAGCTGTCCCGGCAAACCGGCATCGCCTTCACCGGTCCCCGTGTTCTCGCAAGCCTCGCACTCGCGACGGACAGTTCCGAACGCCGCCGGTGGGCACTCGAAGAAGGTGACCGTCTGCTGCGCGCCGGTGCAGTGAGCCATAATTACCTGGTGTTCTATCGCGATGCGATCGACCTTTGCTTGGAGCATGCCGACTGGGAAGGGGTCGAACGCTACGCCGCCGCCCTCGAGGCTTACACGCGCGCAGAGCCGCTGCCATGGAGCGATTTTTTCGTGGCCCGCGGCCGCGCCCTAGCCGCCTGGCGAGGCGGTCACCGAGACGAGGCCACCTTGCAGGAGCTAGAGCGCGTAAGGGATAAGGGGCTAGGTCTTGGGCTGCACACGGCCTCGAAAGCCCTCGAGCAGGCGCTCGCCGAACATCCCTCTAATAACGCATAAGGAGTTTGTAAGGTTGATTGTAACCTCCACACCGAGACGGCTGTCGCTGGCGACATCGGCCTACAGGATGGCCGGGCTTTCGCGGCAGGTGACGTCCACACGCGTAGGGTTGCTCCTGAGCATTGGGGCATGCGGAAGATACTAGCTCCAAAGCGTCTGGGCCGCGTGTGGGCGGCGGGGATGTAGGTCAAGACGGGCATTCGGTACCGGCGCGCAGAGATGCAGCCGCGGGGCGCCGCTGCCTGAAGCGCCGGGCCCCGGTCGTCGTGGCGATTGCCGGACGGCTAGAGCTCGACCAAGGTCGCCGCGACCCCCGCGGATCTCACACGGGCGAGCACATTGGCCGGCTGGATCTCGTTGGGGTCGTGGTGCACGACGACCAGATGACCGTGGAGCATCGCCGAGGGCTCGGGCGGTATCACCACCGACATCACCCCCGGGCAGCGGCGCAAGCTGCGATCGAGGGCCGTTCTGCGACGGGCGTCCAGACTCTCGCGCACGAGAATGACGATATCCGAGCCTGACATGGTTCTTCTCCTCTCTACGTGGAAGGCGCGGCGCATTGCGCCGCATTCGTCAAGGAGAAGCGTTGCCTTGTGTCCCCGGGCAAACGGAGGTAGGTCGGTTCTTGGTGAGGCGGTTATCCGGTCTGCTCGACCGGCGACGCTCCGCGGCACTCCCAGCCAGCGCTCAGCCTACCACCGGCCATGGGATTTCAGAAGAGGCGCGGAGATCGCCTGCGCAACAAACAGCCAAAAGGGGTCGGA
>CAZPFD010000025.1:13203-21673 GCA_964585725.1 uncultured Ectothiorhodospiraceae bacterium
ATTACCGGACGTGCAGAGACGTCGCGCCGAACGCTCTACATGCTGTTGAGGATGATGCGCATGGCCTCGCTGAGCTTGTTCACCGACTCCCCGTGCTTTCCGGCTTTGTGCAGCGCCTCTCCCTCGTCGCGCAAGCTCTGCACATCTGCCCTCTGCTGCGCGGTGAGGCTCGCCTTCGGCAGGGCGTTGTCGATGGCCTTGACGTCGAGAGGGCAATGCGCCGCGTATACGGAGCTGAACCCGACGAACAGCGCGCTCGCGATGATACCAAGAAGGTATTTTTTCATGACCGGCTCCTCCGGTGATGTGTTTCGTTTACTTTGGTGGGCGGACAAGAGTGTATATGCAATGTATAATCACGTCAACGAGCCCCAAAAAAGACACCGATACCGTGAAAAGCGCCGCAAAGACGCGCGATCAGGCGCCCCACCGCACGCACCGGCAAGACGATGGCCTCAGCCCCGAGCTGTGCCGCAAGGTGCTGCGCGACTGCGGGAGCTTCAATCTGCGCAAGGCGTCGCGGGCGGTGACCCAGCTCTACGACGATATCCTGCAACCGACCGGCCTGCGCTCGACCCAGGTCGTGGTGCTCGTGGCCCTGGCGGCGGCACCGGAAGTGAGCCTGGCCCGACTCGCGCGGGAGCTGGTGCTCTCGCCCTCCACGCTGTCGCGGACCATCCGCCCGCTCGAGCGCGACGGCTTGCTCAAGGTGCAGGACGGCGGCGGGCGGGGGAAATCGGTGCAGCTCACCCCCCGCGGCGAGAAGGTCTTGCTGGCCGCCGTACCCTACTGGCGCAAAGCCCAGGAGGAGTTCACCGCCATGGTGGGCGCCAGCGCCTGGCAGCAATTAGCCAGGCAACTGACCAAAACGACTACGGCTGTACGCCGCTAAAGCCCGCGCCTCAGACCCAGGCGACGTATGCGCGCATGATGTGCGCGCGGGCACCTTCAGCCCCCGCAATCTTGGAACTATCGGGCGCCGAGCGATCGCTTCGATCTATCTCGGCGCCAGCACGAACTCGTAGCCGCCGACCCAGGCTTTCTTGTCGTCGCGCCGGACCTCCTCGAGCACGATGGCGAGATCATCCACGCTGTGATGGGCGCTAGGGTCGTTCTTGAAGAACAGCCGGGTGACGAGCCGCTGGTGCTCGGGGTGCGCGATGATGAAATGGATGTGCCGGGGCAGGCCGCCCGCGTATCCGGGGTAGACCGTGAGCACCTCGAACTCCCCCCGCTCGTCCGAGCTCAGGATGGCCCGCCAGCGACCGTGCTCGTGATAGCCGTCGTGGTTCGCGTGCAGCAGGTGCACGCGCGCCCCGGCGACGGGCTCGCCGCAGGTGTCCAGCACGCGGGCGCGCAGCAACAGCGGCTCGCCCCCGTCGCCTTCCCGCCACAGCCTGGTCTCCGCGGGCGCCGTAGAGAAGTCGTGAGGTCCGAGGCTGGTCTGCGGGGTGGGCTCGCGCGCCACGCACGCGTAGACCGGCGTGTGCACGCCCAAGAGCACGAGCACAGTGAGCAACGCGAGCGTCGAGATGCGGAAAGAGATCGCCATAGGGCATCGTGGATCCGTACCAAGTTCCGGACGGATAATAACAAAGGCTCGCAAGCGCCAGAAGTTGCACGACTCGGAACGCAACGTCGTGCCGGCACTGCCTCGAGGTGCCTCGGCGTCGCGGACGAGCGGGGCGGCGGCATCGTCGAATCGCGGCGGCAGTACGGCAGAAAGACAAAAGATATCAAGAGGAGGGCGGTCTCAGGATGAGCAGGCATGCGGTCGAGAGCGGCGCGCTGGTCACCAATCTGTACGATGCGCTGACCGGGGACGAGGACGCCCGGGTATGCAAGGACATCCCCGACGAGGCGTGCGCCGTCCTCCCGGGGAACTTCTTCACTTACCTGTCATCGCTGACCGCGACCAAGATCGGCGACGAGATCGCGAGCGCGCGCTTGGTGCTGGCCTGGCTCCTGAGCAGCCTCGCCGCTCCCGCCTTCATGGTCGCACTGCTGGTGCCCATTCGCGAGTCCGGCGCACTCGTTCCCCAGCTCGTGGTGGCCGGGTACCTGCGGCGCGCACCGGTGCGCAAGTGGTTCTGGGTCGCAGGGAGCACCGTCCAGGGCCTGACCGTTCTGGGCATGGCTGCGGCCGCCCTGACGCTCGAGGGGGCGGCAGCGGGCTGGACCATCATCGCGCTGCTTATCTTGTTCAGCCTGGCGCGCGGGGTCTGCTCGGTGGCCGCGAAGGACGTGCTGGGCAAGACCATCGCCAAGACGCGGCGCGGAACCCTGAGCGGCTACGCCGCCACCGCCGCCGGAGTGGTCACCGTCGTCGCCGGATTGTGGATCGGGCGCACCGGCGCGCAGACCCAGGGCGAAAGCGTGATCGCCGCCATGCTGCTGGTGGCGGGCGCTCTGTGGCTCCTCGGCGCAGCCCTCTTCGCCTCGCTCAACGAGCAGCGCGGCGCCACCGAAGGGGGAGGCAACGCTCTCGACACCGCCCTCTCGAGCGTGCGGCTGCTGGCCACCGACAGCCAGCTGCGGCGGTTCATCGCCACACGGGCGCTGTTCCTGAGCACGGCGCTATCGGTTCCCTTCTACGCGGTGCTCGCCTCCGAGCGCACGGCGGGGGAGCTGAGCGGCCTCGGGCTCCTCGTCATCGCGAGCGGGCTCGCGAGCACCCTGAGCTCGCCGTTCTGGGGGCGGCTCTCGGACCGCTCCAGCCGGTTCGTTCTGAAGATGGCCGGCCAGGTGGCGGGCGCGCTGGGGTTGCTCGTGTTCGTACTGGTCGCCCTGGATGCACCGGGCATGAACACGCCCTATCCCTATGCACTGTTCTTCATGGTGATCGGCATCGCGCACAGCGGCGTGCGCCTCGGCCGCAAGACCTACCTGGTCGACATGGCCACGGCGGATACGCGTGCATCCTACGTCGCGCTCAGCAACACCGTCATCGGCCTGCTCATGCTGGCGGGCGGCGCATTCGGATTTCTGGCCGAGGTGCTCGCCACCCACTTCGTCATTCTCGTGTTCGCCTTGATGGCGCTCGCTGCGGCGCTGAGCACACGCTATCTGGCGGAGGTCGAGTAGTGCACTCACCGTATCGGCTTTCGCGAATGCCGAGGCCGCAAGGAATATATAATGACGGCGCCGGCTACGGACCGCCAGTCCTTCAAACACCAGAAAAACAAACGCACCTGGGATGAACGAGCCACAGTCTCAACTCCAGTCGGGAATCGCGGATCTCTGGAGATGGCTGCTCGAATATCTCGGCCAGCCCTGGTTCGTCTATCAGGTCGTGACCGTGGCGGCGCTGTACCTGGCGGCGCGCCTCATCTCCTCCCGCCTGGAGCCCAGGCTCGAACAGCGGGTCCGCACGATCAAGGGGCACCCGGGGCTGCTGCGGATGATCGCCGCGCTGCTGCGCAGGTCGCACCTCATTCTCTTCGTTGCGTTCCTGTTCGTGACGCTCGCGATCATGCGCAGCCTCACCTGGCCGAGCCACAGCTACATCATCTCCGTCGCGCTGTCGCTCGCCCTTGCCTGGCTGGTGATCTCGGTGCTGTCGCGCGTGATTCGCAGCCGCCTCATCGGACGCCTGATCGCCATCGTCGTATGGATCTACGTCGCGGTGTTCATCCTCGGCATCACCGACAAAGTTGCGGCGTTCCTGGAGGGCATCGGCTTCTCGGTAGGCAATCTGCACATATCGGCGCTCCTGCTCCTGAAAGCGCTCGTGCTTCTGAGCGTCACGCTGTGGCTGGCCGTTGCCGCCGGAAACTTCCTCGAAACCCGAATCCAGCGCTCGGAGGAGCTTACACCGTCGCTGCGCGTGCTGATCGGCAAGCTGCTGAAGATCAGCTTGATCGTGGTGGCGGGGGTATTCGCGGTGTCCGGCCTCGGCATCGACGTCACTGCCTTCACCATCTTCTCCGGGGCCGTCGGCGTTGGCATAGGCTTCGGCCTGCAGAAAGTCGTGTCCAATTTCATCTCCGGGATCATCATCCTGATGGACCGATCGATAAAGCCCGGGGACACGATCTCCCTGGGAGAGACCTTTGGCTGGATCCGGGAATTGCGCGCCCGCTTCGTATCCGTAGTGACCCGGGACGGGCGCGAGTATCTGATTCCGAACGAGGACTTCATCACCCGCGAGGTGATCAACTGGTCCTTTTCCAACGAATTGGTTCGGCTCGACGTGGCGTTCGGCGTTTCCTACGACTCCGACCCGCACCAGGTCGCGGCGCTGGCGATCGAAGCGGCTTCGAGCGTCGATCGCGTAGAGCCCTCGAAAGAGCCCGTATGCTGGATGACGGGGTTCGGCGATTCCTCCATCGACTTCCTGCTGCGCTTCTGGATCAACGATCCTCAGAACGGCATCACCAACATCCGTGGAAAAGTGCTGCTGGCGCTTTGGGACTCGTTCAAGGCCAACGGCATCAACATCCCCTTCCCGCACCGCGAGGTC
This sequence comes from uncultured Ectothiorhodospiraceae bacterium, assembly GCA_964585725.1. Classification (GTDB taxonomy): domain Bacteria; phylum Pseudomonadota; class Gammaproteobacteria; order HK1; family HK1; genus CAZPFD01. Next base: position 17,666 of record CAZPFD010000025.1, read on the forward strand.
ATCATGAAGACCCCGGTACGGCTCGCCGGGCCGACCGCCAAGGACTAGCCGGCATTTCTCACCAGTGCGCGGACCGAGCGCGTGAAGGTGCCCAAGCCGCTCAGCCGGTCCGCGCGCGTGCGCCGAGGTGGTAAGCAAGCAGTGCGCCTCGGCCTGGTTGCGGGTCTTACGGCAGCTCCGCCCCCTCGCTCACGACGGCGAAGTACGTGCACCGTGTCCGTCCTAAGGATGAGCGGGCGGATTCGGATTCAGCACGCCGGGAGGCTCTCTCTCGTTGTCGGCCTTGAGCTCCACCGATCCGATATCACAGCGAAGACCACCGGGCTGTCCCCCATGCTTGGGGCGCTGAACATCCCTCTGGTCGGTCCTCAGGCACGCCGGCGTGTCCACCAGGTCGGTCGTGGCAGCCGAGCCCGCGTTAATGGCCGGGCTTCCCGGGAAGGGCAGATGCGTTCGGGTCGCCCCGCCGTTGGCCGCCAGAGCGCCCAGCAAGGGGTCCGGATCGACCGTATCCGTGGGCTCCGAAGCGGGACAGGAATCGTTGCCGTAAAGATTGAAGCCGTCCGAGAAAAGGCCCGTCTCCACCCCGCCCGTGCGGTCAAAGTGCTGGTCGAAGCAGAGCGACGGCCCCAAATCGACTCCGCCTCGATCGGCCACGATCGTGTGATTGACCGTCATGGAAGGGAAAGCCGGCCCCACCAGCAGGGGATACGAAGAGCTCGTGAAGATCCCTCTTCCACGGCTGGCTTCGTTGCCCAGGATGGTGGTGTTCTTCACGCCGAAGTCTATGCCGGCGTTGTAGATCCCGCCGCCGTCCTCGGCACGGTTGGCGCTCACCGTGGAATTCAGCAGGACGGACGATCCGGCGTTGTAGAGCCCGCCGCCTAAAGCGGCCCGGTTGTCGTTGATGGTGCTTTTGCGGATTGAGCCGGAGGCATTCAGACTGATCCCACCCCCTCGGCTTTGGAAGACGAATTGTTCACCCGGTTGGTCATGGGATTCGTTGCCCTCGATGGTGGTCTCCACGATATCCACACTGCCCGAGCTGTGAAGTCCGCCGCCCGACGTGCCCTGAGCGACGTTGTTGCGGATGACCGAGCCTCGCACCGACATGAACCCGGCGTTGACAATCCCGCCGCCCCAGTGCCCTCGGTTCCCCGAGACCTCGACATTCGTGAGCTTGGCGAGATTCGGCCGTCCAAACCCTATCCCGCCGCCGTTTCCATCCGAGGTGTTGTCGAGGAACTTCGTATCGCGAATGTGGACGACTTGATTGACCGCTGCGAGCCCGCCGCCGCCGGGTCCGAAACCGCTGCCGTCGCTGCGCACCGAAGCATTTCCCTGAAAGAGAGAGCGCGTGATGACGAGGTGCGCGCTCCCTCCCAGATCCGTATCCAGCGGATGCTGCGAGGCAATGCCCCCACCGGACACGGACTTGTTGTTCAAGATCCGGCTGTCCACGATGGAAACGGTCCCGAACCAGTTGTAAAGCGCGCCGCCGCTCCGCGCAGCGCTGTTGCGACTCAATTCCACGTCCAGCAGCTGCAGCTCGGCGTTCCGATAGACGATCGCGCCGCCCCCGAAATCCCGTGACAGACAGCTTCTGATCACGGAATTAGCCATGACCACCTGGGTATCGACGGTCCCCAGCGGAGTCCCCACCGAAAGCCCGCCGCCGGCGCCTGTTCCTCCTTCCAGTGTGACGCCCGTGATCACCGTCACCGCCGGGCGCCCGCTCGGGTGAAGAACGTCGATGATGCCGAAGCCCTCGATGCCCTCTCCGTTGATGACGGTTCGGTCCGGGCCGGCCCCGATGATGGTGACCTCCTCAAAAACGTCCAGGTCGTAATAGATGTCCTCCGCCCCGGAGATAACGCCATCCGCCTCCGGTCCCCTGAGCGTCAGCGGATACCTGCCTGCCGGGATCTCGATCACGTTGCGCCCCGGACACGCGTTGGCCGCCATGACCGCTTCCCGAAGCGAGCAGTCGTCCACTCGGCAGACGTCGTTTCGATCCGGGGTCATGGTTACAACGAAGGTATCCCGGCACACCTCTCGCGTGGCAGCCAGGCGCTTGACGCGCGCCTCCAATCTCGCCTTCCCCGATGCGAGCTGCTGCATCGTTTCGTCGGGATCGGGCGGGCCTGGCGTTCCGGTGTGCGAGACGCACCCCGCGCCGAGAATCAGCAGGAATCCCACAGGCACCGACGCGAGCACCCTTCGTCGGGCGCTGCATCGTTCTGGATGAATCACCATATCCCCATCACTCCAAAAAGGGGTCGGAGATACCCGAGACGCATTCTCACGTACCTCCGACCCCTGCATGAGCCGGCGAACGCCGCTCAGCCGGTCCGCGCGCGTGCGCCGAGGGCGGCGAGCAGGCGCTGCGCCTCGGCCAGGTCGCGGGTTTCGAAGCCTTCCGTGAACCCTTCGTACAGAGGCGAGAGAAGCGCCGCGGCGCGCTCGGTTTCTCCGTTCGCGTGCCACAGTCTCGCCAGGCTCGTCGCCGCCCTCAGCTCCACCAGCACCCCATCACCCATGTAGCGGGCAATGAAGCCGCCGAAGCGACGGATGCCGGCGCGGCACTGGTCGTGGAACGCGGTGATGACCTCGCGCAGATCCTCGGGGTCGAGTCGCGTGGAGAGCGCGGTGGAGCCGACCAGATCGCAGAACATCACCGTGAGCTGGCGGCGCTCGGCCTCGAAGCCGCCGGCGTCCGGCCGGGCCTCGCGAGCGCCTGCGTGGGGCTCTGCCTCGGCGCCGGGCCCGTCCGGCGTCTCGCGCACCCGCGTCCTGGCCGGCGCCTCCTCTCCCCGCCACACCAGCACCGCGTCGCCTTCGTCCACCGCGAGCCGCTGCCCCACCGTCAGCTCGTGGCGCACGTGCGCGATCAGATCCTCATCGAGCCCGAACTCCTTGGAAAGACGGCGATAAGTGACCCGCCGCTCGAGGTAGAGCAGGCCGGTGACCAGAAACAGCGCTTCGGCGTGGGTCATGGCAGCGGGCCGCCGCCGGATCGGAAATATTGAACAAAGTATAGGCGACCCCGCGATGCCATTTCCTACGAAAGAAATTCCGGTCGGTGCCGATGATCATGGGTACGAGTCTCCCAGGGGCGTGTTCACTCGGTAACCAACATCATGGCGACTTTCACCACCACAGATACACGGCAGATTCTCGAGGCCGCGGGCGAAGAAGCCCCCGACGTGAGCCGGTGTCGATATGCCCAGCAATGCTTCTCGGAGATCGCGTCCGCCTACTTGCGGGAGCGGCCGAGCCCCGCTTCGTTCACCGCCGCCATACGGGTCGCGGACAAGCTGAGCAAGATCGCGGCGCTGGCGAGATCCCTCAGGGGCACCATCACCTACGGTGACGCAACCTTGACCAGAGGCGTGCGCGACGCGCTCACCCGGGCACGCTCGCAGCTCCGGGGCACTCCGCGCGCGGACGTATCGGAGTTGCTCGCCAGCCTGGAGGAGCTGGAGTTGCGCGCATCGTATGCGTACCGCGAGCTGCGAGAGAACGCCAAACGCGCGTATAGGATCGATCGACGTCAGGACAGTGCATTGGAAAAGCTCCTCCACGGCCTGGAAGATGCATGGAGTGCCCTCTATGGTTCCCCTCCGGACATGATGCTCGGAGCGCCTTACGCCAGATTCGTCAAAGCGTACATGAAGCGCCTGTCTGCCAAGGAGCCGAATGAGGAGGAGCTCCGGGAGCTCACCCGCAAGACGGTATTCGAGTGGAAGGGTGCGAGAGAGCCGACAGGCGCAAAGGCCTCGAAGCCCGAAGCCACAGAAGGGATTTCAAGCTTCTGATTTCGCCGACCCGGCCTCTGGAAGCCCCGGCGCCGCGCGGGGCTTCTCTTTCACCATCGCGTACGAACATCGAGCCCCCAGCCATAGGTCCCATCTGCACGGCGAAATATCTCAACCCTTCGTTTGCCATCAGCGCTTTCTATCCTCCGGACAATCTCGACCGTCATTGCGGATCCCTTGGCGATCTAAA
>CAZPFD010000025.1:21773-24893 GCA_964585725.1 uncultured Ectothiorhodospiraceae bacterium
CTTTCTATCCTCCGGACAATCTCGACCGTCATTGCGGATCCCTTGGCGATCTAAAAGGAAGCCGTCCCATCTACTCATCTCTGGCACAGATAGACTGCTAGGCCAGTTTTTGTTCGGAAAATCGACCATCTGAGAATTTCCACTCGTAGTGCGGACCTTCGTAACCCTGAAGCATCCCGTTACGAAATCCGTAAATTCCCCGTCAACCGATTTTACCGTTGTAGCGATTCGGCGAATTTGGGAGCGAACTGCGTCAAGTGCTGTTTGGTTTATTGTGTGGCCAAAAAAAGCGAAGCTGGACCAACCGCCCTTTTCATGTACCAACCATGAATCTACATATGGATTGTTGTCTTCATTGGCCTCAATGATTGTTTTGAGCTGCGGCAGCTGCTCGTCATTTAACTCTATGCTGCCATGCACCGAAAGGAAGATAGCCATAAGCCTAACGACAAAGCTCAGCGGCGCGAGCGTAGCGAGCGTCCGCTGCAGCGCCTGGTCGGGCCGCCGCTATTACTTGCGCCCTCGAGCGGCCCATGCACGGGCGATGAGGTGGATAGACCCATCCTTCGTAATAGGAAGTTCGGACCGAATTCGCTCCCGCAGCGCTGCACGGCCCTCTTCGCTTAACGACATTGCGTAGCCAGGCGCCGGCCCTTGGCCCCCGAGAAACGGGGACCAATAGTCGTCGAAATCACGGAAGTCAGTGGCGACGTCAATTGGACGTACTTCGACTTCGCTTAATCCGGCTTGCGCGAAAAGCTCAGCGAGTGGTGTCGGCTGGCAGATCGGGAAGCGACGGCCTTCATCGAGCTCTTTTGCGCCAGGATCCAACGCTACCGCTGTGTCCCAGAAGTAGCGCATCAGCTCCATTTTGCCGGCGTAGTCCCAGACGTATGCCGCCACGATGCAGCCCGGTCGCACAACGCGAGCCATTTCCGCGACCGCCCGCGGCGGCTGTGGCACGAAGTTCAAGACAAGGCCCGCAACGGCGGCGTCCAGGCTTGCTGTATCAATGGGCAGTGACTGGGCGTCCCCGACTTCGAAGCGTGCCCGTGGACTCGCGATTCGCGCCTTCGCGTACTCGGTGTAGCCAAGCGAAGGATCTATGCCGATTATCGAGTTTGGATTTTCAGTCTCGATAATGGTCTGGATCAGGGCACCGGTTCCACACCCCACGTCCAGCCAGTCCCTTCTTTCTGGGACCGCTAGCCAATTCAGAAACTCCCTGGCCACCCGCCGGCTCCAACGCCCGACATAAGGCTCATAGAGGTCGCCAGAGGCCCAGACCTCTTTGCGCTGAGACTGTTCCACAGTTATCTCCTTCTCTGCCCGTCAGATGCGGCCCAACGAGAAAGCTCAGGCGCAGCGAGGCCCCGTAGCGGGACGCTGTCGGCTGCAGCGCCTTGTTAGGCCTCTACCAACTCTCTCACTCATCTTCCGCCTTACTTGCCACAGCACTGCTACTCCGTGGAAACCTAGGCAAGTCATCCTTTACTTCAAACCACGAAATCTGACTGTCCGTCCAAACATGATCTTGGGGTGTTATCCTCTGCGGATTGTCCAAACTTCCCAGGGTTACTTGCACTCGATCTGTAAGGACTTCCTCATGCATGGAGAGGGTACTTCCGCATTCCTGGCAAAACCCGCGCTCAGCATATCGAGACGACCTAAACTTCTTTGGTTTCCCAGACACCCAAGTGAACGCATCAGCCGGAAAGTGCACAAAACTCAGGCAGGGGGCACCCGAATGCTTTCGGCAGTCCTCACAATGGCAGATAACACACCTGACCCGAGCCGCGGTCGAGCTATACCGTATTGCTCCGCATAGGCATCCACCTTCATACGTATCAGTCATTGTCATCGCTTTGGTGAGGCCTAACGCCGTGGTTCAGGCGCGGCTGGCACGCGCAGTGGGCCTGACGTCACCTGCAACCACTTGTTAGGCGGCAGGGCAGGCAGCCGCCATTTGCCAGTAACAGTCATCGAACAGGTGGATTCTAGATCCAAGCGCTACTCAGCAAGTGGTTTAGTCGTAAGGTGCGCATCGAGCTCTCGAATATACGCTCAGCGCAGTAACCGTGACCAAAATCAGTCCCATGCCGAAGATCTGTACACCGACCAGGCTTTCATTTAAAACCACGACGCCGAATAGCGACGCGGTGACCGGCTCGACCATCGCCACAATCGAGGCCACGGCCGGCGCGGTATGGTTCAGGCCGACGATATAGAGAATGAACGACAATCCCGCGCCAAGCACCCCCAATACTGCGAACAGTGGCCAACTCGGCGTACTCAGCACTGCCACGGTCTGGTCGGCATCGCCCAGCCAGATAAGTACCATGACGAGTGCCGCGAACGCTATCACGAGAATCGCCTGCGGGCTGCCGTGCGGTGCGGCATACTTGAAGCCGAAAATAAATACCGCATAGGACAACCCGGAAAGCAGCCCGGCGCCGGCGCCGATCGGCGTGACGCCGCCCGCCCCAGTCTCGTAAATACGTGTAAGCAGCGCGACGCCAACCATTACCATCGCGATCGCGGCCCACTTAAGCGGAGTGGGTCTTTCGAGCTTGAGTGCGAAGGAAACGAGATAGACGAACACCGGTGCGCAGTACATCAGCGTCGCCGCAACCGCGACACTGCCCTCCGCGATGCTCACGAAATAGAAAGTGAAGTTGCCAGCTACGCCGAGACCGGCAATCGCCGACCAGAACCATAATCGGCGACTTGCCAACCCGCTGCCGCGCGGGCGCAAGGCCAGCCACACGAGAACAAACAACAGCCCGATCGCGCCCCGGTAGAACGACACCACGAGCGCGTCCCAGCCGTCGGCCATAAGAATCCCGCCGAACCCGCCTGATAGCCCCCAGCATAGCGCCGCCAGTGCCACGAACACCGTACTCACCATCGCCATTTTCTCTGATGAGACTAACCCCATCGGGGGTGGAGTTGCGTACCATTCTGCAAATCCTCTACCATCGGTCCCGCTCGAGCGCTGAACCGCAGATCCTTCTGGTAGGCAACATCTGCTTTGAGTTGTCAGCTCAATCGGTCAGCGATACATATGCCGCATAACACCAAGTTAAGCTGCCAAGCGGTTCTGGCGCGGCGTTTGCGCAC
>CAZPFD010000026.1:0-9547 GCA_964585725.1 uncultured Ectothiorhodospiraceae bacterium
GTCCTCGTACCACATCGGCACGTAGGGCAATTCCTCCAGCAGATGCTCCTGAATCTCGCGGTAGAGACGCGCCTGCTCCGCGGGATCATGGGTGCGCTCCGCGCGTTCGATGAGCCGATCCACGACCGGGCTGGCGTACCGCCCCCGGTTCGCCCCGCGGGGCGGGACCGACTCGCTGTGAAAGACGTAGCGAAAGACATCGGGCATCTTCAGCCCCACCCATGCCAAGCTGTACATCTGAAAGCGACCTGCCTTGACGTCGCCGTAGAACGTGCCCCAATCATAGCTCTTGAGCTCGACGTCGATGCCGACATCGGCAAGTTGGTCCTGGATGATAGTGGCCAGACGCACACGAAAGGGATCGTTCGAAGTCTTGTAAACGATGCGCAGCGGGCGCTGCGGCCCGTAGCCGGCGCCCTTGAGGAGGCGGCGCGCTCTTTCCGGATCGTGCTCGATGAGTGGCAGCCCCGGGTGGCCCGCCCAGTGGTCCGGGGGCAGCAATGCGCTGGCCGGCCGCGCGGCGCCCCCCATGATGTGACGAATGATGGGCGCGCGATGGATCGCGTGCGCGATAGCCTTGCGCACGGCGACATCGCCGGTCGCCGGGTCCTGCATATTGAAGCCGATATACGCGAAGGTGGTGCCTCGCCCCGTCTGCACCCGGACGTCGCCCCCGCCGCCCAGCCACCTCACGAGCTCCGGCGGCAGGTCGCCCTGAAGCATGTCGATCTCGCCCCGGACGAGCTTGAGCACCCGCATGCTGGGATCCTTGACGCGCAGGAACTCGACGGTGAGACCGTCCGAGCGCCGGCGCAGCCGCAGCCGGCCGTCGTCCGGCCAGTCCAGGAAAGCGAACGGACCGCTGCCCACCGGCCGCCTGCCGAAGGGGTGTCCGCGCGCGATGAGCTGCTCGGGCAGGATGCCGAGGGCCAGACGGCCCGGAAACATCGGATCCGGCCGCTCCAGCTCGAAGAGCACGGTGTCGTCGTCGAGCACGCGGATGCGCCTTATCGTGTCCAGCGATCCGCGGTGCGGCGAAGCGTTGGCGGGGTCGAGCATCGAATCGTAGGTGGCCTTGACATCACGTGCCGTGAGCCACCCGCCATCGTGAAAGCGGCGTCCCGAGCTCCGGAGCACGAAACGGTAGCGGGTCGGGTCCAGGCGCTCCCAGCGGGCCAGGGCCGGAACCGGCCGGAAACGCTCATCGAAGTCCACCAGGCGACGATAGAGAAGCCGGTTGATACGGGTGGAGGCGGCATCCGTCGCATAGCGTGGATCGAGCGTGACCGGGCTCGCGGCGAGACCGAAGCGCACACCTTGCCCGGCTGCTTCCTGGCAGCCCCCGAGGAGCAGCATCCACAGAGCGACAAACAGGGCCCGTCCGTTCAGGAGGGAGCTCCGTTCGGAGTGATCAGGATCTTGCCGCCGCGCCCGGGCCGTTCCGCGTGCTCGAGCGCGTCGGCGATGGCCTCGATGGGATACGTCGCCTCGATCGCCACGTGCAGCGTGCCATCGGCTACCCGACGCACGAGGCCGTCGTAGAGCTCCCTGATCGCCGCCGCCTGCATATTACCCAGTGCTTTGACCAGCCAGAAACCGGTCAGCGTGATCCCGCGAAAGACGGTCTGGTCCGGGCGCAGCATGCACGGCTTTCCCGAGAGGAGACCGTAGTTCACGACGACGCCGCCCTCGGCCAGACAATCGCCGAGTCGCATGCAGATGTCGCCAGCCACTGCATCGATCGCGAGGCGTATCCCGGCCTCCCCCGTCTGTTGCCGCACCCGCTCAGGGAGATCATCGCCATCGACGAGCACCACATCGGCGCCGATACGACGGAGCGATTCATCCAATCCTTCACGCCGTACGATGTTGACGGTGCGGACACCTCGCGCCCGCGCCAAGCGCACCACGTACTGTCCGACTGCGGAGTTCGCCGCGTCCTGGATGATCCAGTCGCCGGATGTCAGCTCCGTGTAACGCTCGAGCATGAGCTGCGCCGTGGCCGGATTGACCTTGAGCATGGCCAGCTGGAGGATGTCCACGTCCCCCGGCACCTTGATCACCTCCTGCGCCTTGACCACGCGCCGCTGCACCCAGGTCTCCCGACCCAAGGGCACGACACGATCACCGGGGGACAAATCACGCACACCCGGTCCCGCGTGCAACACGCGCCCCACGCCCTCCGAACCGGGAACGGCGGGCAGGGGTGGTCGGACCGCGTACTCGCCGGCGATGGTGAGCAGGTCGACGGGATTGATCGGACAGGCCTCCATCTCCAGGACCACCTCTCCCTCCGCCGGAGGAGCAGGCTCCGGAACCTCGACGCATTCAGCCACTCGATGGGGCGTGCCGAAGGAAGCAAAACGTACCGCTTTCATCATCGTGACCTTCGTGGTTTGCTCGTGGACCCGCTCGAGCGAGCGGCAGGGACGGGCTCAACCCCTGTACGGCGTGAGCCAGGCCAGGCTCGTCTCGGTGCTGCCGGCAGGCCGGTATTCGCACCCGATCCAGCCCGCGTAACCCGCTCGATCGAGAAAATCGAACAGAAAGGCGTAGTTTATCTCGCCCGTCCCGGGCTCGTGGCGGCCCGGATTGTCCGCGATCTGAATGTGACCGATACGCCCCAGCAGGCGTTCGAGGGTCGCCGCCAGATTCCCTTCCATGATCTGCATATGATAGACATCGTACTGAAGCCGCAGATTGTCGGAGCCCACCTCGTCGAAGATTTCCATCGCTTGCCGCGTATGCCGGAGATAGAACCCGGGAACATCGTACGTGTTGATGGGCTCGCTCAGCAATCGGATCCCGGCCTCGCGCAGAGCCTCGGCCGCAAACCTCAGATTCGCCACCAGCGTCTCGCGCACGACCTCGGGCGCAAGCCCGCGGGGGGTGAGCCCGGCGAGACAATTGACCTGCCCGCATCCCAGAGCGGCGGCATACTCGATTGCCCGACCGACTCCGTCCCGGAACTCCCCGACCCGGTCCGGGTGGCAAGCGATGCCGCGCTCACCGGCTTCCCAGTCGCCGGCAGGCAGATTGAAGAGAACCTGCGCCAGCCCGTACCGCTGCAGGTGTTCGGCGAGCCGGTCCTTCTCGTAGGCGTAGGGAAAGAGGTACTCGACGCCGTTGAATCCCGCCCGCGCCACAGCTTCGAACCGGGCGAGAAACTCCAGCTCGTTGAAGAGCATGGACAGATTAGCGGCGAATCTCGGCACCGTCCCCAACCTTCATCGGCCCTGCCCAGGGCCGGGGTTCGCGGGTCATCAGAGCGACCGCCGGCATGCTAACATGCTCGCCGCTTGGACGGCAGCGCGGGCCTTTTCCGCGCGCATCCCGGGACCCTGCTGACTCGTCATGAACCCGACACCGCGTCTCGAGCTCAAGGAGATCACGAAGGTCTACCCGAGCGTCGTGGCCAACGATCGGGTCGATCTTCGGGTCATGCCCGGTGAAATCCACGCTGTCCTGGGAGAGAACGGTGCCGGCAAGAGCACCTTGATGAAGATCATCTACGGCGTGGTCAAAGCCGACTCGGGAACGATTCTCTGGAACGGGGAACCGGTGAGCATCCCCAATCCGGCGCAGGCCCGCCGCCTCGGCATCGGCATGGTGTTTCAGCATTTCTCGCTGTTCGAAACCCTGACCGTCGCCGAGAACATCGCGCTGGCCGTCGAGGGCGAGCGCGACCTCAGCGCACTGTCCGAGCGCGTCCGGGAAGTCTCGCAGCGTTACGGCCTGCCGCTCGATCCGCGGCGTCTCGTTCACGCGTTGTCCGCCGGGGAGCGCCAGCGCGTCGAGATCGTTCGGTCTCTGCTCCAGAATCCCTCGCTCCTGATCATGGACGAGCCCACATCCGTTCTCACTCCGCAGGCGGTGCGCAGGCTGTTCGACACGCTGCGTACGCTCGCACGCGACGGTTGCAGCATCCTCTACATCAGCCACAAGCTGGGGGAGATCGGCGAGCTGTGCGAGACGGCCACCATCCTTCGCGACGGCAGGGTTGCCGGCAATGCCGATCCGCGCAAGGAGGCGGCATCCAGCCTGGCGCGCATGATGGTCGGGCGCGACCTCCCGGTATGCGCGCACACGCCGGCGCCGGGTGGGGGCGAGGCGCGATTGAAGATCGCGGGACTTTCGCGCGAAGCACAGGATCAGTTCGGCACCGACCTGGAGGATATCGATCTGACGGTCCGCTCGGGCGAGATACTGGGTATCGCCGGCATCTCGGGCAACGGGCAGCACGAGCTCTTGAGAATGATCAGCGGTGAAGAGGCCTCCAGCGAAGCCTATGAGATACATCTCGGCGAACGACACGCAGGGCGGCTGGGAGCCGCTGCGCGCAGGGATCTCGGACTCGCCTTCGTGCCCGAGGAGCGCCTCGGGCGGGGCGCGATACCGGCCATGACGCTGACCGAAAATGCGCTGCTCACCGCACATCGTCTGGGCATGGTTCGCCGCGGGTTCGTGCGCCGCGCGATGGCACGGGCCTTCGCCATGCAGTGCATCCGTCGTTTCGGCGTAATGTGCGCGGGCGCCCACGCGGAGGCCAAGAGCCTCTCGGGGGGCAACCTCCAGAAGTTCATCGTCGGGCGCGAGATCCTCCTCAAACCCGGGGTGCTCATCGCCGCACAGCCCACGTGGGGCGTGGATGTGGGCGCGGCGGCGTCCATCCGGCAGGCTCTCATCGATCTGCGCAACGAAGGCGTTGCCGTGCTGGTGGTATCCGAGGATCTCGACGAGCTGTTCGAGATCTGCGATCGCATCGCCGTGATGGCCAACGGCCGTATGTCACCGCCGAAACCGGCGTCCGAGACCGATGTCGAGGAGATCGGATTGTGGATGAGCGGCCTGTTCCCGGGCGGCGCCGGCGAGGCCGAACCCTCGGATGCCGAGAGCAAGCACGATGCGACTCAGGCTTGAGCCGCGACCGACCCCCTCGCGCGTGATGCGCTACGCCTCGCCGCTCATCGCGGCGGCGCTCACTTTGGTGACCGGCTTCGTCGTGTTCACCGCCCTCGGGCTCGACCCCTTCCATGCTTTCTACACCTTCTTCGTCGCACCGATCGACAATCGATACGGTCTCGGTGAGCTCGGCGTCAAGGCCGCGCCGCTCATGATCATCGGCATGGGCCTGGCGATCGGCTTTCGGGCCAACGTATGGAATATCGGCGCCGAGGGACAGCTCGTGCTCGGCGCCATCTTCGGCGGCGGGGTGGGACTGTGGTTCCACGACAGCCAGAGCGCGTGGGTACTGCCGGCGATGATCGCCGCCGGCGCGGCCGGCGGCATGATCTGGGCGGCGATACCCGCTCTGCTGCGCACGCGTTTCAACGCCAACGAGATCCTCGTGAGCCTCATGCTCACCTATGTCGCCGGACTCTTGCTGGACTATCTGGTACGCGGACCCTGGAAGGATCCCGAAGGGTACGGGTTCCCCGAATCGCGAATCTTCGGAGACGCCGCTTCCATGCCAATCCTGCTCGAGGGCACGCGTTTGCATGCAGGACTCCTGCTCTCGCTGGCCGCGGTCGCCGCGGGGTGGGCCTTCATCAGCCGGAGCTTCGCGGGCTATCAGATGCAGGTGGCCGGGCTCGCGCCCGGCGCCGCGCTGTACGCCGGGTTCAGCCGTGCCCGCATGGTCTGGATCGGGCTGCTGGCGGGCGGCGCGGCAGCAGGCATCGCGGGGGTGGGCGAGATAGCCGGACCCATCGGCCAGCTTCTGCCGTCGGTGTCCCCCGGCTATGGGTTTGCCGCTATCATCGTGGCCTTCGTGGGGCGCCTGCACCCGGTCGGGGTCCTGCTCGCAAGCCTGCTGATGGCTCTGCTCTATCTCGGCGGCGAATCGGCGCAGCTCGAGCTCGGGCTGCCCGCGGCGGTGACCGGGGTGTTCCAGGGCCTGCTTCTGTTCTACCTGCTGGCGTCCGACGTGTGGATCCACTTTCGACTGCGTATCCGCAGGCCGATGCCCCCCGCGGGGCCGAAGAAGCTGGCCGCGACGGAGGCGCCGACGTGACGGGCATGGACACCGTCACCGCCATCCTGATCGCGACCATCGGCGCCGGCACGCCGCTCGTCTTCGCCGCGCTGGGCGAGCTGGTCGCGGAGAAATCGGGTGTGCTCAACCTGGGAGTCGAGGGGATGATGCTGGTAGGTGCCATCACCGGCTTCATTGTCGCCGCAGAGACGGGTAGCCTTGTGCTGGCCGTGCTCACAGCCGCGGTGGCCGGAGCCGGCATGGCCGGCATCTTCGGCCTGCTTACCCTGACCTTCATGGCGAATCAGGTAGCGAGCGGTCTGGCATTGACCATCTTCGGTGTGGGCGTGAGCGCCTTCCTGGGCCTCGACTACACGGGCGCCGCCCTCGCCGGCGTGCCCGCCGCGAGCATCCCCTGGCTCAGCGACCTTCCGTTCGTCGGAGCCGTGCTGTTCTCCCTCGACCCCCTCGTTTACCTGGCCTTTGCGTCGTTCGGGGCCGTCGCCTGGTTCCTGTATCGTACGCACGCCGGCCTCATTCTGCGCAGCGTGGGAGAGTCGCCCGCCTCTGCGCACGCCCTGGGCTACCCGGTTATCCGGCTGCGATATATGGCGGTGTGCTTCGGCGGAGCCATGGCCGGCCTGGGCGGAGTGTATCTGTCCATCGCGTATACCCCCATGTGGGTGGAGGCGATGACCGCGGGCCGCGGCTGGATCGCGCTGGCGCTCGTGGTGTTCTCCACCTGGCGACCGGCGCGCGCGGTGGTCGGTGCGTATCTCTTCGGCGGTGTCACGATCATCCAGCTCCATGCACAAGGCGCCGGCGTTGAGGTCGCATCCCAGTTTCTCTCGATGCTGCCCTATCTCGCCACCATCGCGGTGCTGGTCGTCATCTCGCGTGACGTTACGACCATACGGCTGCACCAGCCCGCATCTCTGGGCCTGCCCTTTCATCCCGATTCGACCTGACCAGCGGAGTGAGGACCATGCGCAAAAAACAACATCTCAAATCCCTTGCAGGCAGTCTCGGCGCCCTGCTGCTGCTCGGCCTCGCCGCGGGCACGGGCCGGCCGAGCTTTGCCGTGGACGAGCCGCTCAACGTGGGCTTCGTGTACGTGAGCCCCGTCGGGGATGCAGGCTGGACGTACCAGCACGAGCTCGGGCGCCTGGCGCTGGAGGAGGCCCTGGGCGATCGCGTGACCACCAGATACGTGGAGAACGTCGCCGAGGGCGCAGAAGCCGAGCGCGTCATCCGGCAGCTCGCAGCCGCGGGCAACGAGCTCATCTTCACCACCTCCTTCGGATACATGAATCCGACGATCAAGGTCGCACGGCAGTTCCCCGACGTGTACTTCGAGCACGCCACCGGTTACAAGCGCGCCGACAACGTGAGCACCTATGTCGCACGTTTCTACGAGGGGCGCTACCTGACGGGCATCGTGGCGGGCGAGATGACCGATTCCAACACGGTGGGCTACGTCGCAGCCTTTCCGATCCCGGAGGTCATACGGGGAATCAACGCATTCACCATCGGCATCCGAAGCATCAATCCCGACGCGCAGGTGAAGGTCATTTGGGTCAACTCGTGGTTCGATCCCGGCCGTGAGCGCGAGGCGGCAGAGGCCCTGATCGCGCAGGGCGCGGACGTGCTCACCCATCATACCGATTCGACGGCGGTCATCCTGACCGCCCAGGAGCGCGGCGTGTACGCCGTCGCCTACCACTCCGACATGTCGAAGTATGGGCCTGATGCGCAGCTCACGGCATCGACCCACAACTGGTCCGACTACTACATCCGGCGCGCCACGGCGGCGTTGAACGGCACCTGGAAATCGCAGGCGCTTTGGGGTGGCCTGCGCGAAGACATGGTTCGGCTCGCGCCCTTCAATCCGGCCGTGCCCCGGCAGGTCGTCGAGGAGGTGGAGTCCAGAAAGCGTGCAATCATCGCCGGTGAGCTCCATCCTTTCACCGGCCCCATCAATGACCAGTCGGGCAAGCTCCGAGTGCCTGCGGGTACGACGATGTCCGACGAGGATCTGCTGGTCATGGACTACTATGTTCAAGGCGTGCTCGGGAAGCTGCCCAAGTAATCCCCAACCGCATACCACCGGAGATCTGCATGCGCCGACCCTTCGACAACACCCGTGGACCGAACCCGAGCGAGAGGCCCGCCCCGGCCCCCAAGGCCTACAAGAACACGGCGTTTCTGGATGGCCGCGATGCACGGCCGCTGCGCATCCTCGCCGAATACCTCGAGCCCGCCGCACGCTTCGAGAAGCTTCATGTGAAGGACACCATCGTCTTCTTCGGTTCCTCACGCATCCGCTCGCGCCAGGAAGCAGCCGCCGAAGTCGAGGCTGCGCGCGCGGGCCGCGGCGACCCCGAGGAAGCGCAGGCCGGCTACGAGATGTCCGCGTACTACGAGAGCGCCCGTGAGCTGGCCCATCGACTGAGCAAATGGTCCAGCAGTCTGGAAGACAAGGATAGGCGGTTCATCATCTGCACCGGCGGCGGCCCCGGCATCATGGAGGCCGCCAACCGAGGCGCGCACGAAGCCCAGGCGCTCAACGTCGGGCTCACAATCTCCATCCCCAAAACGGAATTCGAGAATGCGTACGTGACCGATCAGCTTTCCTTCGAATTCCACTACTTCTTCATGCGGAAGTTCTGGTTCACCTATCTTGCAAAAGCAGTCGTCGTCATGCCGGGTGGCTTCGGCACGCTCGATGAGCTCTTCGAGCTCATGACTCTAATCCAGACGCTGAAAATGAAGAAACGCTTGCCGGTCGTGCTGTTCGGGACCGCTTTCTGGGATGAGGTGATCAACTTCGACGCACTCGCGAAGCACGGGCTCATCGACAAGGAGGATCTCGACCTTTTTTTCAGGACCGACTCGGTGGACGAGGCCTACGACTACCTGACCGCGGCCCTCTCAGGCAACGCTGCACCGAGCAGCGGCCCGAGTCTCTGACGAAAGGATTCACGCCGGCAAATGAGGTGACTTGTGGTCGAGAAGACCTATATCAGCGCTCAGCAGCTTCTCGAGGATTCCTTCCGGCTCGGCGCTCGGATTCTCCAGAGCTCTTTCAGGCCGAATTTCATCGTGGGTATCTGGCGCGGCGGGACACCAGTCGGCATCGCAGTGCAGGAGCTCCTCGATTACCACGGCATCGAGAGCGATCATATCGCCATCAGGACTTCGTACTACGCGGAGATGGACAAGCGGTACCCCCGTATACGGGTGCACGGCCTGAACTACATCGTGGAGAACGTGAATCACGAGGACGCGCTACTGATCGTGGACGACGTCTACGACACCGGTCTCAGCGTGCAGGCGGTCATCCATCACCTGACCCGCAGGGCCCGCAGGAATACGCCACAGCGCATTCGTGTGGCTACGGCGTACTTCAAGCCCAACAACAACAAGACGGACAGAGTCCCCGACTACTTCGTGCACGAAACGGACAAGTGGCTCGTCTTTCCCCACGAGCTGCGGGGGCTGACGCGAGAGGAAATCCTCGAGAACAAGCCCGCCCTTCGGCCCATCCTGGAGAAGCTCCCAAGAGCGACTTGA
>CAZPFD010000026.1:9647-24773 GCA_964585725.1 uncultured Ectothiorhodospiraceae bacterium
GCGGGCTAGGCCACTTCGTGGCTGGCCATTATTTCCAGGGCGCGCACCAGCGCGGAATGGTCCTTGCCGCTCAGACCGTGCGCCGCGCAGGCGTTGAACAACTCCTGCGCGGTGGCCGTGTTCGGCAGGCTCAAGCCGAGCGCCCGTGCGCCGTCCAGGGCCAGATTCAGGTCCTTCTGGTGCAGCTCGATGCGGAAGCCGGGATCGAAGGTTCGCTTGATCATCCTCTCCCCGTGGACCTCGAGGATCTTGGAGCCGGCGAAGCCACCCATCAGGGCCTCGCGCACGCGCGCCGGATCCACGCCCGCCTTGGATGCGAACACCAGCGCCTCCGCAACCGCCTCGATATTGAGCGCGACCACGATCTGGTTGGCCACTTTGCAGGTCTGCCCTGCGCCGTTCTCCTCCCCGACCAGAGTGATGCTCTTGCCCATGACGTCGAACAAGGGCTTCGCCTTGTCGAAGGCCGCCTTGGGACCTCCCACCATGATGGTGAGCGTACCGTTCTTCGCCCCGACCTCGCCTCCTGAAACCGGCGCGTCGAGATAGTCACAGCCCAGCTCGTTGATGCGAGCCGCAAAGCTCTTGGTCTCGATGGGCGATATGGAGCTCATGTCGATGACGAGCGCTCCCTCGCTCAGCCCGTCGGCCACACCCTTCGCTCCGAACAGCACTTCCGCAACCTGCGGCGTATCGGGGACGATGGTGATCACGACTTCCGAGCGCTCCGCGACCTCTTTGCAGCTTGCGCACTCGACGGCGCCGCCCTCCAACAGCTCCTCGGGCAGCGAGCTGCGGTGCTTGACCACGAACAGCTCGTGGCCCGCATCCTGAAGGTGACCGGCCATGGGACGGCCCATGATACCCAATCCGATGAAGCCTATCTTGCTCATCTCGACTCACTCGACTCCCTTGCTATTCGCCTCCGCCCTCTCCTCTTCCATCTCGCGCCCCCCGCACCTTATCGCCTCGCGCCGTCAGCACGAAGTCCGCGATCGCCATCCCGAGAACGGCGACGACGACGATCCACAGCGGAACAGCGTCCAGCGTAATCACGTAGTAGCCCAGAAACGCCACGATGAGAGCACAAGCTATCGCAGAAGTTATGACGGATATCATCGAGCCACCCGCTTACGATTCCTCGTCATCGCCCCCCACGGCCACTCGCGCCGCGAGCCAGCGTGCGGTGCGCAGCAGCCGTTCGTCGTCGCCCCAGGGCCCGACGAGCTGGACGCCCATGGGCATCCCGTCGCCGCCTTGCAGCAGCGGCAGGCTGATGGCGGGCGTGCCGCACAGGGTCCACAGCGTGCAGAACACCGGGCTTCCGGTGGACTCGAGCCCGGCCGGCGCTTCCCCCGGGGCGGACGGGGTGAGGATGGCGTCATAGTGCTCGAAGATCTTCGGCAGCGCCGCCTTAAGGAACTCCCTCCCGTGCAGGGCGTCATTGTAATCGACCGCAAGAGCGCCGCGTCCCCGCTCGATCATCTCCCGCAGCACGGCGCTCAGGCGCTCTCCGCCTTCCTGATATTCACGGCGGAAGCTACGCGCCAGATCGACCTCGTGGATGAGCCGCTGCCAGCCGATCGCCTCGTTGAAGATGTCGGGCAACGGGAGCTCCTCGATGCCGTCACCGAGAAACTCGACCAGCTCCGCAAACGCCTCCTTGGTGTCCTCTTCCGCCTCATGCCACACGGGCGTCTTGACGAAAGCCAGCCTGGGATCGACCGGCGGCGGCTGCCGTGCGGCCTCGAGCAAGCGAAACCGCGCTCTCGGGCGCGTGTCCGGATCGTTCTCGTCGAAGCCGATGAGCTCCTGGGCGAGGAACGCCACGTCCTCGACCGTGCGCCCGAAAACACCCACGTGATCGAGGAGCCGCGATTGCGGCAAAACGCGATGGCGCGAGACGAGTCCGTGGCTCGGTTTGTAGCCGCACACACCGCAAAACGCGGCCGGGCGGATGACCGAGCCGTTGGTCTGACTCCCGATGGCGAGGGGCACCATGTTCGCGGCGACGGCGGCGGCCGAGCCGCTCGAGGATCCGCCGGGGGTGCGTCCGGTATCGCGGGGATTGCGGGTCGGGCCCGGCGAGTAAACGGCAAGCTCGGTGGTGACGGTTTTACCCATGATGACCGCGCCGGCGGCGCGCAGCAGCGCCACCACCGTGGCGTCCTCCGGCGGACGCCGCCCTGCGTGCAGGACCGTCCCGTCCTCGGTCGGCATGTCCGCGGTGTCGAAGATGTCCTTGACGCCCACCGGAATTCCGTGCAGCGGACCCAGGGGCCCGCCGGCCTTCCGTCGCTGGTCGGCACGGCGCGCCTGATCCAGCGCGTAGCCCGGATCGAGATGAACCCACGCGCGAATCGCCTCCTCGCTCTGCTCGATGCGATCCAGACAAGCCTGAACGAGCTCCTCGGAGGTCACGCGACCGCTGCCGATGAGTTCGGCCGCCTGCAGTGCGCTCATGCCCGCCAGCTCCGTCACGGCTCAACGCACCGAGTAGATATAGTCCGGCAACCAGAGTGCCAGTCCCGGGAAGTTGTACAAGAGCACCATGGCGATGATGACGATGGCCAGAAACGGGAAACAGCCCCTGAAGATGTCCATGAGCTGCACGTGCGGCGGCGACACCCCCTTGAGATAGTAGGCGGCCATGGCCATGGGCGGTGTCATGAACGACGTCTGGAGATTCAGCGCGACCAGCACCCCGAAGAACAACGGGTCGATACCGAAAGGCTCGAGCAGCGGCAGGAATATGGGCACGAAGATGATGATGATCTCGCTCCACTCGAGCGGCCAGCCGAGCAGGAAGATGATGATCTGCGCGATGATCAAAAACGTCACGGGCGAGAGATCGAGCCCGACCACGAATTCCTTGATCAGACCCTCGCCTCCCAGGTACGAGAACACCGAGGAGAAGGTCCAGGAGCCCACGAACAGCCAGCACACCATCGCGGATGTGCGCACGGTCAGATAAACGGACTCCTTCAGCCGGTCCCACGTGAGCGCGCGATAGGCCGCAGCGAGCACCAGGCCGCCGAACGATCCCACCGCCGCCGCCTCGGTCGGCGTCGCCAGACCGAACAGGATCGCCCCCAGAACCGACGCGATGAGCACCGCCAGGGGCACGAAGGAGGTCAGCATCATCCACACGAGCTGAATGGTCGGGATGTCCTCCCTGGCCGGTTTCGGCGCGAGCTTGGGGTTGAGCAGAGCGCGGCCCATGACGAACAGCATGTACAGACCCGCCAGCATGAGCCCCGGGAACATGGCGGCCGCATATGCTTGCACGATGGACACCCCGGCCGTCGCCGCGTACACGATGAGCATGATGCTCGGGGGGATCAGGATCCCGAGACAGCCGCCGGCGCAGATGACCCCGGCCGCGAACTTGGTGTCGTAGCCGGCCTTGAGCAGGGCGGGGAACGCGAGCAGGCCCATGAGCGTGACCACGGCACCGATGATCCCCACGGCGGTGGCGAACAGGGCGCAGGTCGCGAGCGCCGCCACCGCCATGGGCGCCGGCATGCGCCGGGCGGCGATGTTCAAGCTGAAGAACAGCCGGTCGACAATGTTGGCCCGCTCCACGATGTAGCCCATGAACAGGAACAACGGCACCGCCACGAGGACGTCGCTCGACATGACCGAGTAGGTCTGGTTGACCATGAGGTCGAAGATGTTGTTGTCGTACCAGGCGACGTTGGGGTTGTAGTAGGCGTAGAATCCGAAGATGATCCCCATGGCGATGAGGGTGAACGCGATGGGGAAACCGAGCATGATGAACACGAGCAGCAGCCCCAGCATGAGCAGCGCGACCTGAGGATCGGTCATCGTTCCCCTCCTTTGCGCTGCTCGTCCTCGACGGCCGGCCTCGGCAACTCATCGAGATGCAAATCGTGCTCGAGGGCCCGCTCGCGCTCGCGCAGCAGCACCGTCTCCAGCTCCTCGATGTCGTGCATGCGCTGCGGCCATGCCCCGGTCCGGATGCAGATGATGCAGCGCACGACCTCCGCGATGCCCTGAAGGATCAGGAAGAACGCGGCCAGGGGCAGGATGGTCTTGAGCGGCGAGACGGGCACCCCGATGGGGCTGAAGATGCTGACCTCACCGCGGCGCCCGTCGGGCCCGTAGGGCATGTAGCTCCAGGACTCCGTGGCGTAGTCGATGCCCGCGTAGACCATGGCCAGCATGCCGGGGAAGAAGAAGACGAAGTACAGCACGAGCTCGATCCACGCCTGCGTCTTGGGCGGCCAGAGCCGGAAAAGCACATCGCCGCGCACGTGGGCGTCGCGACAGAGGGTGTAGGCTCCGCCCATCATGAACAGGGCGCCGTACATGATGTAGCTCAAGTCGAACGCCCAGCCGGTCGGTTCCCCCAGCACGTAGCGCACGAACACCTCGTAGCTCGTGCCCAGGGTCAGCACGAGGATGCACCAGGCGAAGGCCTTGCCCACCCAGGTGCTCAGGCTGTTCACGAAGTACAGAAACTGGTACATGGCTACGGCCCCGGACCCGTTCGATTGACGGGCGCACGCGACTGCGATGGGGCGGCGCGTGCCCGCGCCGCCCCATCCTACTCACACACGGAGCTTCACGTCTTAAAGACGTCGTTGTTGTTTTAGAACGTCAGCTCACCCGGGAAGTAGTGCTCGTAGGCGATCTTGTAATCCGCCTGGTTGTTGAGCATGTAGTACGCCGAGCGATGGGCGAACTCCCTCTGGGACTCGACGGTCTTCCTGAAGAAGGAATCCTTCATCAGATCTTCCATCACCTCGTCCCAGGCTACGAGCTGCGCGTCCATGACCGACTGCGGCGTCCGGTAGACGTTCACGCCGTCCTCGTTGATGAGCCCCTGGAGATCCTTCGAGTACTGATCCATGGCAAACGAGTAGTTGGCCGTGCTCGACGCCTCCGCCGCATACTCGAGAATCGCCTGGTGCTCCTTGGGCAGAGCTTCGAACTTCTGCTTGTTGAAGATGATCTCGAAGAACTCCGCCGCCTGGTGATAGCTGCCCATCATGTAGACCTTGGAGACGTCCTGGGCGCCGAAGCGACGGTCGGAAGTCGGATTGTTGAACTCGAACGCCTCGATCACACCGCGCTCGAGGGCGGGAACGATCTCGCCACCGGGGAGCTGTGTGACCCTGAGACCCATGTTCTGCATGATGTCGGTGGCGAGACCCACCGTGCGGTATTTGAGTCCCCTGAGGTCGTCCGCGCTCTCGATGCGATTCTTGAACCAGCCCAGCGGCTGCGTGGGCATGGGCATGGCGAAGAAGCCGACGACGTTCAGACCGAGGACGTCCTCCAGCAGCTCCCTGTAGAGCTCCTTGCCGCCCCCGTTGTGGATCCAGGCGAGGGTCTGGTGCGCGTCCTGGCCGAACACCGGGCCGGTGCCGAACAGCGAGGCGGCCTTGTTCTTGCCGTACCAGTAGGCCGTCACGGTATGCGCGGCGTCGAGCACGCCCTTGTGCACCGCGTCCTGGACCTGGAAGGCCTTGACCACGGCGCCCGATACCAGCCAGTCGATCTTCAGACGCCCGCCGGCCATCTCGTTGACGCGCTGGATGTACTGCTCGGCCATCTCGTTGAAGACGTCCTTGGCGCCCCACGATCCTTGCATCTTGAGGGTCGTCGTCTGGGCTCGGGATACCGCGGGGAAGCTCAGGCCCGCGGCGCCGGTGACGCCGAGCGCCCCGGCCGCCAGAAACTTGCGCCGGCTCGGCGACTTGGGCTTGGTTTGGTGCGCCTCCTGCGCCGTGACATCCGGGCTGGTGTCTACTTCGCTTTTCATGGCTTCTCCTCCTCTGTTGAGGCCCTCGACTGCATGAGTGGACCGGACGCGGCGTCCCGAGTCCCCCGGGCGCCGCTGATGTTTTTGTCCTTCGACCGTCCGCACCCCGAGCGGTTCGGGGCTCAGGCCACCCGGTCGCGCGGCTCGCGCCCCGCGAAGATGGCGTCGAGATTCTCCAGGGCCCGAAATCCCATCGCGTCCCGCGTCTCCCGGGTGGCGCTGCCCACGTGGGGCAGCAGAAACGCGTTCTCGAGCTCCCGGAAAGCCGGATTGATGTCCGGTTCGTTCTTATAGACGTCGAGCCCCGCGGCTGCAAGCTTTCCGCGCTGCAGCGCAGCGATCAACGCCTCTTCGTCGACGATGGTGCCGCGCGCCGCATTGACCACGATGGCCCCGTCGGGCAGCAGCTCGATGCGCTCCGCGTTCAGCAGATCCCGCGTCTCGGGGGTCCCCGGACAGTGCAGAGCGAGAAAGTCGCAGTGAGGCAGCAGCGCCTCGAGGGTCTCGTGGTACGTGGCGTCGGCCTCGAGCTCGGGCGCGAGCCGGCGGCGGTTGTGGTAGTGAATCTCCATGTCGAAGCCGCGCGCCCGCCGGGCGGTGACGCGCCCGACGCGGCCCATGCCCACGATGCCCAGACGCTTGCCGGTCATCTCGATGCCCACCATGAAGCTCGGGCTCCACGAGCGCCATCGATTGGCGCGTATCAGGCGCTCGCCCTCGCTCGCCCGGCGGGCGGCGCCGAGCATGAGGAGGATGGTCAGCTCGGCGGTGGCATCGGCGAGCACGTCCGGGGTGTTGGTCACCGTTATCCCGCGCTCGCGCGCCGCATCGAGGTCCACGTGATCCACCCCCACCGAGAAGTTGGCGATGGCGCGCACGCGCTCGGGCAGCCGCTCGATGACTTCGCGGGAGAAACGCTCCGTATGGCAGGCCAGGATGGCGTCGGCGCCGGCGGCGAGCTCCAGCAGCTCGTCGCTTCCGTACTGCCGATCCTGCTCGTTGAACATGGGCCGATAGTCCTGCCGCAGCCGGCTCTCCACGGCCTCCGGCAGCTTTCGGGTGACCAGAACGACGGGCTCCTCACTCATGTCTCTCGGGGGGTCTTGTGCTCAGCGCTGTAGGTCCCCACCAGCCCGGGAGTCTAACACAACTGACCGGAGGCGGTTTAACGCGGGCCCCGCGCCCGCTCGGCGGCATGCCGGCATCGCCCGAGCCCCCACGGCGCCGGGGCCGGCGGTCCCGCCCCCCCCCCGGCGCTGGCGACGAGGGAGAAGCCCTCCGGCACCCTGGAAAGCCATCGGCCGGGCCATCCTGCCGAATATCCGCAAAGAACCTAAAATGAGACCGTGAAGAGCATTGCTCGGCATTGCGAGCACCACTTGGGGATCGTCCAATGGCCAGCGTTAGCAGTGAAACCCGCGAGGAAGCTCCCGTCGATCGCCGGGCCCTGGCCCGGAAGTTTCTGGAGTTCCTGCCCCCCGAGTCGGTACTCGCCGACGAGGAGGCCCTGCGTCCCTACGAGTGCGACGGCCTGCCCGCCTACCGGCAACTGCCCCTGATCGTCGTGCTCCCCGAGACCGTCGCGCAGGTGCAGCGCATCCTGCGCACGTGCCGCCGACACGCGCTCCCCGTGGTGGCGCGCGGCGCCGGCACCGGACTCTCGGGCGGCGCGCTGCCGCTTTCCAACGGGGTGCTGCTCGGCCTCGCCAAGTTCAACCGCATCCTCGAGATCGACCCCATCAACCGCACGGCGCGCGTGCAGCCCGGAGTGCGCAATCTGGCCGTCTCCGAGGCCGCCGCCCCGCACGATCTGTACTACGCGCCGGACCCGAGCTCCCAGATAGCGTGCACCATCGGCGGCAACGTGGCGGAGAACTCGGGAGGGGTGCACTGTCTGAAGTACGGGCTCACCGTGCACAACATTCTCCAGCTTCAAGTGGTCACCATGGACGGGGAGCTGCTCACAGTCGGCAGCCGTGCGCTGGATGCTCCGGGCTACGATCTGCTCGCTCTCATGACCGGCTCCGAGGGCTTGCTGGGCGTCATCGTCGAGGTGACCGTGAAGCTGCTCCCCGAGCCCGAGGCCGCGCGGGTGCTGCTCGCTGCCTTCGGCGAGGTGGAGAGCGCGGGAAATGCGGTCGCACGCATCATCGCCGAAGGCATCATTCCGGGCGGCTTGGAGATGATGGATGGCCCGGCGCTGCGGGCCGCCGAGGAGTTCGTGCACGCGGGCTATCCCACCGACGCGGCGGCCATCCTGTTGTGCGAGCTCGACGGCACGGAGGAGGACGTGGCCGATCAGGTCGCGCAGGTGAAGGCCCTGCTCGAGGAGTGCGGCGCGACCCAGGTGCGTCTGTCTCGAGACGAAGGCGAACGCACCCGTTTCTGGGCGGGGCGCAAGGCCGCCTTTCCCGCGGTCGGACGCATCTCGCCGGACTATTACTGCATCGACGGCACCATCCCGCGGCGCGAGCTGGCCCGCGTCCTCACGCGCATGGCCGAGCTCTCGGAGGAATACGGGCAGCGCGTGGTGAACGTGTTTCACGCCGGCGACGGCAACCTGCATCCGCTCATCCTCTACGATGCCAACCAACCCGGCGAGCTCGAGAGAACGGAGGCTCTGGGCGCCGCTATCCTGGAGCTCTGCGTGGAGGTGGGCGGCACCATCACGGGCGAGCACGGGGTCGGCGTCGAGAAGATCAACCAGATGTGCATTCAGTTCCCCGCGCCCGAGCTCACCCAGTTCCACGAGGTCAAGCGGGCGTTCGATCCGGCGGAGCTGCTGAACCCCGGGAAGGCCGTACCAACCCTTCAGCGCTGCGCCGAGTTCGGAGCCATGCACGTGCGCAAGGGGCGGCTCCCACACCCCGAACTCGAGCGCTTCTGATGCATAGACATGCCGATCTGTAACACGAAGGTCACGAAGATCACACGAAGAGCACGAAGAAAGAATAAGCTTCGTGTTTAATGCACTTCGCGGGCTGAACATGCTTCAGGGCCCCATCAAGGGTACGGCGCCGACACTTCGAATCAGGTCTTCGTGTCCTTCGTGTTAGAGAATGGGCCTACGGCTAAGCCTCATGAGTGAAGATAGGGACATCGGCGAGAAGCTGCGCGAGCGGGTGAAGGCCGCCGCGGCCGAGGGGACGCCGCTGTGCGTCGTCGGCGGCGGCACCAAGGCCTTCTATGGGCGCGAAGCGTACGGACCGCCGTTGGATGTCTCCGGCCATCGCGGGATCGTCGCCTACGAGCCCTCGGAGCTCGTGATCAGCGCCCGCGCCGGCACGCCGTTGCGGGAGGTGGAGTCGGTCCTCGCCGAGCGCGGGCAGATGCTCGCCTTCGAGCCGCCCCACTTCGGCCCGGGGGCCACGCTCGGTGGCGCCATGGCCACGGGTCTTTCCGGGCCCCGTCGCCCCTACGCCGGCGCCGCACGGGACATGACCCTGGGGGTCGGGATAGTGAACGGCAAGGGGGAGATCCTCAGGTTCGGCGGACAGGTCATGAAGAACGTCGCCGGCTACGACATCTCACGCCTCATGGTCGGCAGCATGGGTACGCTCGGAGTGCTGTTGGAAGTCACCTTGAAGCTGCTCCCGGCACCGGCCGCCGAAACCACGCGCGTCTTCGAGCTCGACGCGGCATCCGCGATCCGGACCATCAACACGTGGGCTGCGACGCCTGCGCCCATATCGGGCGCCTGTCACGACGGGACGCACCTCTACGTGCGTCTCTCGGGGACGGAAGGGGGGGTCGCCTCCGCCGTGCGCAAGCTGGGCGGCGAGGGGCTGAAAGATCCCGGATTCTGGAACGCGGTGCGCGAGCACACGCACGAGTTCTTCAGGGGCGACGAGCCGCTGTGGCGCCTCGCGGTGCCGCCCGCGACGACGCCGCTGGCGGTGGCGGGGCGCTGCTTCACGGACTGGGGCGGCGCTCAGCGCTGGCTGCGCACGAACGCCGCGGCGGACGAGGTTCGTGCGCACGCCACCGAGGCGGGCGGCCACGCATCCTTGTTCCGCGGCGGTGAGCGCACGGGCGAGGTCTTCCATCCCCTGGCAGCAGGGATGCGGGACCTGCATCAGCGCCTGAAGGCCGCCTTCGACCCGCACGGGATCCTGAATCCGGGCCGGATGTACGCAGGGCTTTGAACTGGTGACATATCCGGGCTGCAGCGCGCCGCAGCATCGCGGCTGAAAGCCGCTCCCACCGAGGTTCGCCAAGTGCGGCCAGAAACGCTTCGCCTCGGAGCCCGGAGTCACGGCTCGTGCTGTAGCTCAACGCCATATAGTGACTGACTCGCAGCCATCAGCATGGAGACGCATCTCGCCGATTTCATCAAAGGCACGCCCCAGGGCGAGGAGGCCGAGCGCATCCTGCGCGCCTGCACGCACTGCGGCTTCTGCACCGCGACCTGTCCGACGTATCAGCTGCTCGGGGACGAGCTCGACGGGCCGCGGGGACGCATCTATCTCATCAAGCAAGGGCTGGAGGGCCGGGCCGTTACGGAGACGACCCGGCTGCACCTGGATCGCTGTTTGACCTGCCGGGCCTGTGAGACGACCTGTCCGTCGGGGGTGCGCTACGGCCGTCTGGCCGAGATAGGCCGCGAGGTCGTCGAGGCGCGCGTCTCCCGCTCCCTCCCCGAGCGGATCACGCGCCGCCTGCTGCGCGCCGTGCTCCCCTACCCGTCCCGGTTCGGCCCCCTGCTCCGCGCCGGACAGACCCTGAGGCCGCTGTTGCCCCCGCGACTCCGTCGCCAGGTCCCGCAGCGTCGCGAGAGCGGATCGAGGCCGCCCGCCCGGCACGCGCGCAAGGTGCTCATCCTGGAGGGCTGCGTGCAGCCCGCCATAGCCCCTGATATCAATGCGGCCACGGCGCGGGTGCTCGACCGGCTCGGGATCTCCACGGTCACGGCCGGGGGCGCCGGCTGCTGCGGCGCGGTGAGCTATCACCTGACTGCGCACGACGAGGGTCTCGACTTCATGCGCCGCAACATCGACGCGTGGTGGCCGCATGTCGAGTCGGGGGCGGAGGCCATCGTGGTGACCGCCAGCGCCTGCGCCGCGATGGTCAAGGAGTATGGAGAGCTTCTGGCGCGCGATCCCGATTACGCCGAGAAAGCGGCCCGCATCTCCGGGCTCGCGCGGGATCTGGTCGAGGTGCTGGGCGCTGCGGATCCGACGCGCTTGCGCGACGGTATCGATGTCTCCCGCCGTGTCGCGTTCCACTCGCCCTGCACGCTGCAGCACGCCGAGAAGCTCGGCGGCGTGGTGGAGGGTCTGCTCGGGCGCATCGGCTTCTCGCTCACCTCCGTGCCCGACGCACATCTGTGCTGCGGCTCCGCGGGGACCTACTCACTGCTCCAGCCGAAGTTGTCCGCCCGACTCCTGCACAACAAGGTGAAGGCGTTGCAGTCCGGAGCCCCGGAGGTGATCGCCACCGCGAACATCGGCTGTCTGGCCCATTTACAGCGCGAAGCCCGTACGCCGGTGACCCACTGGATCCGGCTTCTCGATTCGGAGTCCTGAAAGGGGACAGACCCGTTTCTCGACCGCCTGCGGCCGATTTCGAGGGCGCCGGCGGAAAGCAGATCTCTCCCCTCAGCTCTCGGCCAGCATCTCCGAGATCAACCGATCCTCGAGCTCGGCGCGCACCGCCAGATATTCACCCAGCCTCGAGAGGTCGGCGGAGAGCTCGGGCGCAGTCTGGGGCTCGCGAATCGCGTCGTACTTGTCGTTGAAATTCACTACTGCCTGGCTGGTTTCCGCGATGCGGGGGTAGAGCCGTTCGGCCATCTGGGCGAGGCGCTGGCGGCGCTCCCTTCCCTCACTGATGCGCTGGTAGAGGGCGAAGTGTCCGGCGGCGATGTAGTCGACGAGTATCTGGCAGAATTCCTGAAGCGATTCCTGGCTCGGTTTTTCTTCGCTGTAGGGCTCGATGCCGGCTACGCGATTGAAGAGAACGAATACCTGCTGCCTCTCGGCCAGCAACTTCTCGGCCACATCCCGGCTACGCTGCCTTCTGTCTCCGACCTCTGCTCGCTTCAGTTCCATAGGAGCCACCATCCCGTTGCTGTTGCTGTTCTCGTTTCGAGGC
Source organism: uncultured Ectothiorhodospiraceae bacterium (assembly GCA_964585725.1). Taxonomy (GTDB): domain Bacteria; phylum Pseudomonadota; class Gammaproteobacteria; order HK1; family HK1; genus CAZPFD01. Next base: position 21,532 of record CAZPFD010000026.1, read on the forward strand.
GGGAAAAGTGGTGTCAGACACTACTTTCCCTGCGCACGGCGTCATAAGGAGAGGCAGCGGAAGGGGAAAGTAGTGTCTGACACCACTTTTCCCAGATAACCACCGATGCCCGCAGGAAAACAAGTCCTGGGCTGCCGCTGAGCACTGTAACTGTGAGACCGTTGTTGCTAGGCTACCACTCACCGGAAGCTCGTTCCTGCTGCGTCTTGACCGTGTACCGTAAGCTCTCCAGCGCCCTGTGCGTAGCGCTCCTGTGTGCGTCCGTGGCGGCCGCACAGCCCTCGCTCTGGGAGATCCGTGCGCTCGCCGATGGCGGCGACCATGCGCAGGCTCTGGCCGAGCTCGACGCCTTTCTCGAAGCCCACCCCGACCACGTCGAGGGGCGGCTCTACAAGGGTGTGCTGCTCCAGCGGCACGGAAGCCTGGAAGAGGCCGTCGAAGCCTTTCGTTCCTTGGCTGATGCCCATCCCGAGCTGCCCGAGCCGCTCAACAACCTGGCCGTCGTGTACGCCACCCAGGGCCGCTACGCGGATGCCCATCAGGCGCTTCTGGACGCCATCGAGGTCGATCCGGAGTATGAGACGGCCCATGAGAATCTCGGCGACCTCCACGTGCGCCTCGCCTCCATCGCTTATCGAAGAGCGTATGCGCTGGACAAAGAAAACCAGCGTGTCCGCCAGAAGTCCGAGCTGCTCACTGCCATGATCGGCCCCGGCGGCGGAGAGAGCGCCCAGGCCGGCCTTGAGGCATCCGATGCCGCGGCGTCCCCGAGTGGTGTATCGGCAGCGGATCCAGTGAATGAAGCGTGCTACGAGGTCACCCCATTTGCGGATCGATCCAGCGCCCAAGCGGCGGCCGATTGGCTGCGCGAGGAGGCCGGGACCGAGGCCGGGCTGCGCAGGCACGAGACCGAACGCGCGCAGCGTCATCTCGTCTACGTCGGGCCCCTCGAGACCCGCGCAGCGGCCGCGTCCCGCATGAAGCGAATGCAGGCCGACGGCATTCGCGACATCGCGGTGATCGGAAGCGGGCCGCGGGCGAATGCCGTGTCCTTGGGCGTGTTCAGCACTCGGGACCGCGCCGAGCGGCGCTTGAAGGCGCTGCGAGAGAAGGGATACGAGCCGCAGTTGTCGCCTCTCCACGCGACGCAGCAGACCTGGTCCGTCGATGTCGCTGCGCGCCGCGGCGCGGACCTGCCGCTACCCGCCTTCCAGGCGGCGTTTCCGGGGCGGGAGCTGACGCCGGTGGAGTGCTCCCGGCCGGCCCCTTGACGGGTGTGGGAGAGGATTGCGTGCCCCGTCCCCGCCGCGTCAGTCGCCTGGTGATCGGACGCGCTCGACGGCCCGGTGCCACCCCTCGAGCAGGCGCTCGCGCTCGTCCGCACGAAGGTCGGGGTTGAACGTCGCGTCCCGGCGCCAGCGACGGCGAACATCGTCGAACGACGAGAATACGCCGGCTTGCAGCCCGGCGAGAAAAGCGGCGCCGAGCGCCGTCGTCTCGGTCACGGTCGGGCGCTCCACCGGTACGTTCAGGATGTCGGCGAGAAACTGGAGCAGCCAGTTGTTGACCACCATGCCCCCGTCGACCCTCAGGGAAACGAGTGGCGCACCGCTGTCGCTCTCCATCGCGCTCACCAGATCGCACGTCTGGTAGCACACCGCTTCGAGAGCCGCGCGCACCACCTGCGCCGCGCCGCTGCTGCGGGTGAGGCCGACAATCGCCCCGCGCGCGTCCGGATCCCAGTAAGGGGCGCCGAGCCCGGTGAACGCAGGAACCATGTACACGCCGCCATTGCTTTCCAGCCCTGCCGCGAGGGTTTCGCTCTCGGCCGCCGAGCCGATCAGGTGCAGCTGGTCGCGCACCCACTGTACCGCCGCTCCCGCGATGAAGATGCTGCCCTCCAGCGCATAGCTGGCGCGCCCGTCGATGCGATAGGCCAGAGTGGTCAGCAGGCGGTTGTCCGACGCGACCGGCGTCTCCCCCGTGTTCATCAACACGAAGCTGCCGGTGCCGTAGGTGCTCTTGACCATGCCCCGGTCGAAGCACGCCTGGCCGATGGTGGCCGCCTGCTGATCCCCGGCCATCCCCGCAATCGGCAGGGAAACACCGAGATGCGCGCGCACCGTGTCGCCGAAGTGCCCCGCATTGTCCCGGATCTCCGGCAGCACGGCGGGCGGAATGTCGAGCAGGGCCAGCACCTCCCGGTCCCAGCTCAGCTCGTGAATGTTGAACAGCATCGTGCGCGACGCGTTGGTGGCGTCGGTGGCGTGGATCGCACCGCCCGTCAGCCGCCACAGCAGAAAGCTGTCGATAGTGCCGAAGGCCAGGTCTCCCGCCTCGGCTGCCCGGCGGCTCTCGGGTACGTTGTCCAGCAGCCAGGCGATCTTGGTCGCCGAGAAGTAAGGGTCGACGACCAGACCCGTACGCTCCCGAATGAGCGCCTCGTGCCCCTCCGCGACCAGGCGACGGCAGAGCCCGGCGGTGCGGCGATCCTGCCATACGATGGCATTGTGAATCGGCTTGCCGGTGCGCCGATCCCAGACGACGGTCGTCTCGCGCTGGTTGGTCAGGCCGAGGGCCACGACCCGATGACCGTCGGCCTGGGCCTCGGCGAGCGCGGCGCGGGCCACGTCGACGGTGCTCTGCCATATGTCCTCGGGGTTGTGCTCCACCCAGCCCTCCCGCGGATAGATCTGGGGGAACTCGCGCTGCGCCACCGCGAGCGGGCGGCACGCGTCGTCGAAGACGATGGCGCGGGTGCTCGTGGTGCCCTGGTCGATGGCGAGGATGCAGGCGTCGGTGGTCATCGTCGTTCACCGGGACGGATCGCAGCCTTTACGGCGGTGGGTTGCGCCACGTCCGTTTCGGCGGGATTGCGCTGCGCTCCACCCCGCCCTACGCATTCGCCTCCAGCACGGCGCTCAGGAACCCGCGCGTACGCTCGTTCTTGGGATTGCTGAAGATCTCGTCCGGCTTGCCCTGCTCGGCGATCTTGCCGTTGTAGAAGAAGCAGACCCGGTCCGCGAACTCGCGCGCGAAGCCCATCTGGTGCGTGACCATGATCATGGTGAGGTCGTGCTCCGTGCCGAGCGTGCGGATGACGTTGAGCACCTCGCCTACGAGCTCGGGGTCGATGGCCGACGTGACCTCGTCGAACAGCATGATCTTGGGGCGCATGCACAGGGCGCGCGCGATGGCCACGCGTTGCTGCTGCCCGCCCGAGAGCTGGCCCGGGTACTTGT
>CAZPFD010000027.1:0-24686 GCA_964585725.1 uncultured Ectothiorhodospiraceae bacterium
CCCAGACGTTGATCAGCTCGTCGCAGGACCACGCCGGCAACGCCTCCTCCCTGCAAGCCACCTCGTGTACGAAGTCGGCGACGAGCGCGACGGCGAACAGCAACAGCAACGCCGTGAACAACCGAGGCCCGCTTTCGGCAAGGCCCAGCATGAGGACCAGGAAAGCGAGCACAGTCAGTCCGTCGAGCCAGAGGTGCAGCCGGACGGCTGTCTCAGCCGCAATCTCAGCGAAGGCGACGCTCAAACTGAGAAGGCCCAGGAACAGAAGCGGCCAGAAGACCGCCCATCGCCGAACCATGCCGACGCGATCCAGCACCGAGTCGAGCGGCGTTCGGTCATTGTCCGCGGCGAGCCAGGCCGCAAGGACGGCAACCAGGTTGTCGGTTGCCGCGTTTCCCAGTACACCCCAGTGGCCGCTCACCGGCGCGGAAACGACGACGCAGCCGGCGGTAAAGGCGAGCAATCCCTGGCGGCCGAACCATCGCGCCATGCATACGCCGAGCAGGATCTGAGCGAGGAAACCGAAGCTCAGGCTTACGCTGCCGCTCTCACCGCCGATCCCGGGCGTGTGGTAAGCGAGCAGCACGACGAAAGGGACCAGCATCCAGGCCCACGCTCGGCGTTCTCGTCGGACCATCCGGTTCAACCAGGCCGATTCCATCGTGCGTCGCCGTCGCGCCCGGGAGCCGGGGGTCGCGTTTTATTTATCCGAGCAAGGCAGAAAACCGGCACGGCTGTATGCAGCATATCCCTGCGCTCCCCAGTCCAAGCATAGCGCAGGCGTGCGGGCGGAGGAGCGCCGCCGCTAGTGACAGAGATCCAGGCCCAGGGCATGGCGGCTGTCGCCGAGCTGTGAGCGCCGCGTAATGTCCGCGTAAGCGCTGCACCGTCATCATCGTGTCGAGAGGCGGCCGATCCACCCCACCCAGATGCCAGCCGGAGGCTCGCGATGACATACCCGTTGCGCACCAGGGTCTGGTTCCAGCGCCGGCCGCGCCCCGCTACCCGCGCCCTCGCAGGTCGGCTGCTACGTCTTCTCGTTCACGTCCTTGTGGTGCGCCCGCTCGCCTACGGGCTCCTGCGCCTGCGCGCGCTCCATCGCGAGCGGCTGCCGGCCACCGGACCCGCCGTAATCGTCGCCAACCACAACAGCCACCTGGACACGCTGGTGCTCATGAGCCTGTTGCCCCTCGCTACCCTCGAGCGGGTCCGCCCGGTCGCGGCCGCCGACTACTTCCGTCGCAATCGCACGCTGGAGTTTTGCGCCACCCGCCTGCTGCGCGCGATACTGATAAGGCGCAACGGGATCGACCCGCGGGAGGGGGATCCGCTGGTGGAGTGCCGCGCCGCGCTCGCGCGCGGCGAGATCCTCATCTTCTATCCGGAGGGCACGCGCGGCGCACCCGGGCGCCTCGGCAAATTCAAGGCGGGCATCGGCTACCTGGCGGCGCGGCGACCCGACGTACGGTTGGTGCCGGTTTACCTGAACGGCACCGAGCAGGCGTTGCCCAAAGGGCGCCTTCTCCCGTGCCGTGCCGCCTGTCACGCCGTCGTCGGCCGACCTCTCGCGCCGCCCACCGAAGCCGCAGACGTGGTCCGCACGCTGCGCGCGTGCATCGTCGCGCTCGAGCACGAGCACCACGCGCTCCCCGGTGTTTTTCCGGAAAGCCCCGAGGCTCGCGGCGCCGGAGCGGGCGAGTAGAGGGGGCCCGGTTCGCGTGCGAGGCTCCGCCGGGCGCAACGGCCCCGCACGAGCACCGAATCAGCCGTTTCTATACAGATAGCTGTAGGCGTTGATGGCCGGCACGCCGCCCAGATGGGCGTACAGCACCTTCGACCCTGCCGGGAAAAAACCCTTCCTCACGAGGTCGATCAGACCCTGCATCGACTTCCCTTCGTAGACCGGGTCGGTCATCATGCCTTCCGTTCGGGCACACAGCCGGATTGCTTCGTTGGTCTCGTCCGAGGGCACTCCGTATCTCGGATACGCGTAGTCGGTCATCAAGATAATGTCGTCCGCGTCGACTTCCCGCTCGAGCTCGACCAGCGCTGCCGTGTTCCGCGCAATCTCCAGCACCTGCGCGCGCGTCTGCTCGGGAGTAGCGGAAGCGTCGATCCCGATGACGTTGCGTTGGCGCCCATCGGCGGCGAAGCCGACGACCATGCCCGCGTGAGTCGAGCCCGTCACCGTACACACGACGACATAGTCGAACTTGATCCCCGTATCTCGTTCCTGCTCGCGTACCTCCTCCGCGAATCCGACGTAGCCGAGCCCACCCAGCGGATGCGCGGAAGCGCCGGCGGGGATGGCATAAGGCTTGCCGCCCCTGGCCTTCACGTCCTCGATCGCGCGTTCCCAGCTTTCGCGGATGCCGATGTCGAAGCCGGCATCGACGAGCTCGATCTCCGCGCCCATCACCCGAGACATCAAGATATTGCCCACCCGGTCGTAGACGGCGTCGTTGAACGGCACCCAGCTTTCCTGAACGAGGCGACACTTCATGCCGAGCTTCGCCGCAACTGCCGCAACCTGCCGGGTGTGGTTCGACTGCACTCCACCGATGGTCACCAAGGTATCGCAGCCCTGAGCGATGGCGTCGGGAACGAGGTACTCCAGCTTGCGGATCTTGTTGCCGCCGAACGCCAGACCGCTGTTGCAGTCGTCACGCTTGGCGTAGATCTCGACTGTTCCGCCGAGATGCTCGGAAAGCCGCTCCAGCCTTTCGATAGGCGTAGGGCCGAAGGTCAGCTCGTAGCGCTCGAATTTCTCGGTCAGTTTCACCATGGCTCAACCTCCGGCTCAGGTTTTGCGATGAGCGGCTACGCTGTACGATCACTGCGAATCACCGCTCGGCTCTCGGCAACGCCGCGTGAGGGCGTTGCGAGCTGCGCACGAATTGTTCGAGATCGATTGATCTAGCTTGCCGCCCGCTCGCTTGCGGCGAGCTCTTCCAACAGGGCGCGAGCTTCCCGCCCATCGACGGTGTCCCGCCCTGGCGTGAACCGGTCGTAGACCTCGCCGAGCAGCTCTTGAGCGGCTTGCCCTTTTCCCTGTCGCCGCCACAGCCGTGCCAGACTCACGGCAGCCCGCAGCTCCAACGCCGTCGCTTGCTGCGCGCGCGCCACTTCGAGCGCCTGCTGTAAGCACACCTCGGCCTCATCGGCTCGCTCGTCTTGCAGCAGGCAAACACCCTTCAACCGGTGCAGCTCCGCCAGGTGAAACCGCTCGGTACCCGTCTGCGCCAGCGCCCCGGCTTCCGCCAGAACGTCGAGGGCATCGAGCAACCGCCCCGCCGAGAGCAACGCCTCTGCTTTCAACCCGAGGAAGTAGGGAACGGCAAGGCGATAGGTCGCTCGCCAACCCTCGAGCGCCCTTTCCAGCTCTGCGATTCCCTCGTCCGGTTTACCGTCCATGGCCAGCACCCAGCCCCGCAGGATCGTGCCCCAGGCCAGCCATTGCTTGATGCCGAGCTTGGATGCCACCTCGTCCGCCGCCTCGGCACTCTCGCGAACGGCAACCGTGTCCCGGCACAGCTGGCCCAGTAAGGCTCGATAGCACAGGGCGAACGACTCGCTGTGCCCGTGCGCGAGCTCGCGCGCTCGAGCGAGCGCTGCGTCCATGCCGTCGCGAGCGCGTTGCGGGTAGCCCAGCATCCACAGAGACAACGACCCGTAGAGCTTGCAAACGACGCCCGGGTCCGCGCCGTACACGAACGCCAGTGCGGGATGCCGCTCGGGATCGTAGAGCTCGAGCCCTCGCTCCACCTGGTCTCGAGCGCCGGCGAAATCACCCATGAAGAACGAGACGGTCCCCATCACCCGGCAAGCCTCCACGACGAGGGCCGGATCATCGATATCCTCGGCCAGGCGCACGAGCTCGTCGGCACGCTCCCGCGCTCGGTGCATGTCGCCTGCAAACAAGTAGGAGTTCCACAGCCCGCGCAGAACCGGGAACAGATCGGACTTGTTCCCGACCCGGTCGCACAACGTCTTGCCCCTGGCGTAGACCTCCGTCACCTCCGGCGCGCCGTAACCCTTGGCCGCAATCACGGCCGGGCCGAGAGCGGTCAGGATGTCCAGCTCCATGCGCGCTCGCTCGGGCGTGTCCGGGAGCCCTCGACTCTCCTCGAGTCCTCTCTTCAGGTGCGCTATCGCTTCGATGTTCGCCGAGCGCCGCAGCGCGAGCCGACCGGCGAGAAACCAGTATCGAACCGCCGCCTCCGCGGAGCCGGCCTCCGTGTAATGGTGGGCCAGCACCTCGGGCTGCGTCTCCACCGTCTCGGGGAATCGGGCCTCGAGCATGTCGGCGACCTGCTGGTGATAGCGGCGCCGCGTTCGCTTGAGCAGGGATTGGTAGGCGGCGTCCTGCACCAGGGCGTGCTTGAAGATGTACCGGGCCCGCGGCGGTCTCCCCCGCTGGTACAGCAGCTCCGCGTCCACCAGCGCGGCCAGGCTCGTTCGCAGGGCGGGCTCGTCCAACGCGACCAGCCCGCGCAGCATCTCGTAGGAGAACTCCCGCCCCAGCACTGCCGCGAGCTGCGCCACCTCGCGCGGGGCGGGCAGCCGGTCGAGGCGGGCCATCAGCGAGTCCTGGAGCGTCGCCGGGATGGAGACCTCGCTCAGCGGGCCCGTCAAGGTGTAGCGGTTGCTCTCCTCGCGCAGAACGTTCGATTGCAGAATGCCCTTGGTCATCTCCTCCACGTACAAGGGCACGCCGTCGGTCTTGTCCAGAATGTGTTGAACGACCTTTGCAGGCAGCGCCTTGCCCCCTGCAAGCCGCTCGATCAAGGCCTCGACCTGCGCGCGCTCGAGGCGGTTCAGCGTGATCGGAATCACGTGCGAGCGCTGCGGCCACGGAGGCGTGAATTCGGCGCGGAACGTGAGCACCATCAGAAACGAGGCGGTCGGCGCCTGCTCCACGAACAGGCCCAGCAGCTCGAGGGTCGAGGGATCGGCCCAGTGCACGTCCTCCCATATCTCGAGAAACGGTTGGCGCTCCGCCTCCTCCAGCGTCAAGGCGACGAGCGCGTCCTGGGTCAGCTGCTTCTGCTGCTCGGGCAGCAAGCCGAGGTGCGCGTAACGCGCCTCGGGCAAGGGCACCGAGAGCAGCGCGGCGTACAGCGGAAGGGTTTGCTCCAGGTCGAAGTCGTAAGATGCAAGCAGCTTCTCGAGCTTCTCCAGCTTGATGCCCGCGGAGTCCTCGGACTGCCACACGCTCGCGCGCTTCAAGTGCTCTATGACCGGATAGTAGGCGCTGTTCGTGTGATACGGCGAGCACCGGAAGGTGGCGCTTGGGAGCTGGCTGTCGCTGATCTCGGCGCGCAGCACCTCCACCAGCGCCGACTTGCCGATGCCAGGCTCCCCGTTGACGAGGATGACCTGACCGCGCCCGTCGCGTGCAGTCTCCCAGGCGCGCATGAGCAATCCGATCTCCTCCTGGCGCCCGACCAGGGGCGCGCGGCCCCGAGCCGATCGCCTGGCCGCGGTCCGGCTCTCGGCGTCGCGCTCAGCCACGACCCGCCATGCCGGCACCGGCTCCGAGATGCCCTTGAGGTCGTGCATCCCCAGGTCCTGGTACTCGAAGCGCGTCCCGACCAGCTCGTGCGTCAGCGCCGCGATCACCACCTGGTTCGGCTGTGCCATTCCCTGGAGCCGGGCCGCGAGGTTCGGCGTCTCCCCCACCACGGCCGCCTCCGCCGCGGCGTCCTCGCCGATGATGTCGCCGACCACTACCGGCCCGGTGGCGATCCCCACGCGCACCGCCAGCACCACCCCGCGGGACTTCCCCACCTCGGCGTTGAGTGCCGCCATCGCAGCCACTCGATGTCCAACCCCGTGCGCACGGCCCTCTTCGCGTCGTCCTCGTGGGCCTGGGGATAGCCGAAATACACCAGCATCCCGTCGCCCATGTAGCGGGCGATGAAGCCCACGTAGCGGCGGACAGCCTCGCGGCATTGGTCCTGGAAGGCACCGATGACCTCGTGCAGATCCTCGGGATCGAGCCGCGCCGAGAGCGCCGTCGAGCCGACCAGGTCGCAGAACATCACCGTGAGCTGGCGGCGCTCGGCCCCCGGGTGGGGCGATGACTCGGGAACACCGGCTCCGGCCGGGCGCCCGGCTCGGTGCGGCGGCGCGAGGGCGCCGGCGCCCGGCTCCGCCCCGGGCGCTGTGCCCGACGGTGCGGCGCCGGCCGGGGACGGCCCCCCCGCGGCAGGACGGGCTTCAGGCTCGCCTCCGACCCAGACCAGCACCTTGCCGCCTTCGTCGGCAGCGACCCGCTGGACTTCGGTCAGCTCGAAGAGAAGCTCCTGGAACGCATCGTCGTCCAGAGCCAGTCCGTCTTTGAGAGTGCGGTAGGAGACCCGTTGCTCGCACTTGAGCAGGGCCGTGACGACGCGCAGGAGAAAGGAGAAGTCCATGGCTTCGCGGCGGGTGCCGCGCACGCCCGCGATGGGTGGGCCGATCGATAAAGAATACTCGAACCCCGGGCGCTGTAAACGGATTTCTTCCGTGACCGGGGGTCGGGCTCACGTCTGCCGCGGCGCGGACCGGGGGCGCGGCGAAAGGGGACGGATCGATTTGTCCTCGAAGCGTGTCAGGCCGCGTATGCCGGGACGAAAAATAGATCCGTCAAGACCCGTCCCCTTTTGTCCCTTTGTCGTCAGCATCACGGCTTGTGGGGACGGGCCAGGTAGTCGTGGCTCTGCATCTCCTGGAGACGGCTGCGGGTGCGCTGGAACTCCGATTGCAGGCGTCGCCCGCGATAGATCTCATCGACCGGCGCGGCTGCCGAGGCGATGAGCTTGACGTTGCGATCGTAGAACTCATCGGTCAGGGCGATCAAGCGCCGCGCCTCGTTCTCCCTCGCCTCATCGAGAACCGGGATCCCGGAGACGAGCACGGTGGTGAAAGAGCGTGCGATCTCGATGTAATCGCGCGTCGAGCGCGGGCCGCCGCAGATGGCGTCGAAGTCGAACCAGATGGTGCAGTCGGCCTGGCGGCGATAGGGGATCACACGCCCCTCGACCTCAATGCTGCCGTCGCGCCGGCCCGACTCCGGCGCGACGTCGTCGAAACAGCGCTCGAGGTTGGCGTCCGCCTGCTCATCGAGCGGGGAGTGATAGATCTCCGCCCGCTCGAGGGCCCGAAGCCGGTAGTCCGTGTCTCCGCCGATGGCCACCACCTCGCAGCGCTCCTTGATGAGCTCGATCGCGGGCAGGAAACGGGCGCGCTGAAGACCGTCCCTGTAGAGCGCGTCGGGCGGGATGTTGGAGGTGGCGACCAGGGCCACGCCGCGCTCGAACAGCGCCCCCAGCAGGTTCGACAGGATCATGGCGTCGGCGATGTCGGACACGAAGAACTCGTCGAAGCACAGGAGCTTCGTGCGCCCGGCCCATTTGTCCGCCACGGCGCTGAGGGGGTCTTGATGTTGCCTGAGTCGTTTCAGCTCGGCGTGCACATCGTGCATGAAACGATGAAAGTGGCGTCGGTGCTTGTGCGCGAACGGCAGGCACTCGTAGAAGAGGTCCATGAGGTAGGTCTTGCCGCGCCCTACACCGCCCCAGAGATACAGCCCCCGCACCGGCGCGGCGCCGCGCCCGGACACCGAGAGCAGGCGCTTCCAGGGCGGAACGCGCTCCGCGGCGACGAGCTCCCGGAACAGCCGTTCGAGGTGCTCGAGGACCGCGCGCTGCGCCGGATCGTCGGTGAAGCCCCGTTCCAGATGCGCTTCGTGCGCCGCGCGTGGAGTGGCTTGCTTCATCGCGTGCCCGCGGGATGCACTCTCCCCGGGTTCGCGCGCCGGGACGTCCGGCCACGGCGCTCGCCGTGCCCCGAAACGTGGAGGTCGATCTTTGGACGGAGCGGGCGCAAGCGGCGGCCGAACGGCGGACGTGAGAGCAGGCGCGTCAGGGTTTGTAGGAGACCGTCTTCACGCCGCGTCCGCCGGCAAGCCATACTGCACAGCCGGGCGAGATGTAAGTGCTGTGATCGATATGCGGAAACAGGCGCTTCACGAAACGGGCTATCGCATCGCTCGCACGCACGCGCTCGACCGCGTTCTGGTCCTCGAACACCGTGATGTGATAGTGGTGCAGAGGGTTCTCTTCGCTCTCGAGCCAGAGCGAGAGCTGGACCTCGGGAACCTCGTTGTCGAAGTACTCGAGAAGATCCGCGGCGGCCGCCTTGCCCTCGGCTACGTCGCCGTCGGGCTTGAAGAAGTAGTCGTTGACTATGGTGAAGGCCATGTGTCTCCCCTTCGGAAGTATTCCTCGAAATGGAAGCGCGCAAACCCTACGGCGTGCACGGATGCGAAGGGCTGACCAGGCTCGCGGCCGAGCTCCCTCGCCGAGAGCACGGGCTCAATGGACACACGACTGGGCGTCAGGGCGCTCCATTCCCGACGGCAGTATGGTCTAGGGATTACCGCAAGCAACGTTGATCTGCTCCCGAGTCAGCCCGACGATTTTGGACAAGTCCACGGCGGTGAAGTTCGTCAGGTAAGTATACGCGCCCGTCAGGTAGGCCCCTTGCAGGCCGGCCATGCTGAAGTCGACTCGGGAGAGATTTGAATAGCTCGCAACCTGACCAATCGATGCGCGGCCCGCAAGAAGTAGTGTCTGACACCAGTTTGATGCGCGCATGGCGCAGAGGCGGCCGCACGTGTTAGGTTTGCACCAGCCGGCGGACCTGGCGAGCTCGGGAGGTGACCTCGAATGACCGACAAGATCCGAAAGACCGACGAGCAGTGGCAGGCGCAGCTGACCCCCGAGGAGTATCACATCACGCGCGAGCGTGGGACGGAGGAGCCGTTCACGGGCACCTACCTCCACTGTGAGGAGCACGGCCGGTATGCCTGCATCTGCTGCGGCCAGCCGCTCTTCGGCTCGGACTACAAGTTCGACTCGGGCACCGGCTGGCCGAGCTTCGACCGTCCCCTGGTCGAGGAGGCCGTCGCCACCCAGACAGACCGGCGTTTCGGCAAGGTCCGCACCGAGGTGTTGTGCAGCCGCTGCGATGCGCACCTCGGCCACGTGTACCCGGATGGACCGCAGCCGACGGGTCTGCGCTACTGCATCAACTCGGCGGCACTCAAGCTCGAGCCCGACGCTTCCGAAGGAGAGTGACCGCGGGGCCGCAGCTCAAGCGTCGATGCAGCGCCGCATCAGCGTCCGGTACGCATCGCCCGCTTGCTCGATGCGCTCGACGTAGCAGAACTCGTCCGTCTGGTGCGCCATTTCCGGCTCGCCCGGACCCAGCACCACCACCGGTACGCCCCCGTAGGCCGCTGCGAGCACCGACGCGTCGGTGAAGTAGCTGGCCCCGCGGGGCTGCGGGCGCTCACCGAGCACGGGCTCCGTGACGTCGAAGACCGCGTGCGCGAAGCGATCGTCGGGCTCGGTCCAGACACCCGGCACGTCGGCGAGCACCGACAGTTCCGCCACCTCCGGCTCGAGGCGGTGGGCGAGAGCGCTGCGCAGATCCGCATGCACCATGCCGGGGATAGTGCGGATGTCGATGCCGATCTCCACGCGATCGGGCACGGAGTTGATGTTCATGCCGCCCGCGATGGTACCGACGTTAAGCGTGGGTTTGCCCAGAACCGGGTGCGGAGGCTGGCCAAAATCGAACTCGCGAAGCTTCTCCACCGCGCGCGCCGCTTTGTAGATGGCGTTGACGCCGAGCTCGGGCATGGAGCCGTGAGCCGTCGTGCCTGTGGCGCGCGCGATGAGCCACAGCGCTCCCTTGTGTCCGAGGTAGGGGCGATTGGCGCTCGGCTCGGCGACCACGACCGCCCGGGCCTCACCGAGCGCGCGCTCGAGGCTCGCGAGGTGCAGCGCTCCCTGACAGCCGGTCTCCTCACCCGCCGTGATCACCAGTACCACGCCCGGCGTACGGCCGAGCTGCGGGGCCGCATCGACGGCGGCGGCAACGAATGCCGCGACCCCGCTCTTCATGTCGCTCGAGCCACGCCCGTAGAGCTTGCCGGCGTCGATCTCGCCCGCGAACGGATCCGCGCGCCACTTGCGCGCACCCAGAGGCACGGTGTCGATGTGACCGGTGATGCAGATGGGCTTGCCGCCACCGTTGCCGCACCGAGCGACGAGGCTAGTGCGCCGCTCGGCGAACTCGTGATACGAGACGGCGAAGCCCGCCCCTTCGAGCAGCGCGCCCAGGTACCGCGCGCATTCGCGCTCGTTGCCGGGCGGATTCACCGTATCGCGCCGCACCAGCTCCTGCGTCAGTTCGACGGCGTTCGTCTGCCTTGTCACGCTGTCCTCCTATGGCAATCGCGGCGCAAAGCGCGGGCCGCGTCTGCCGAGTTCTGCGTTTCGCCCGGCGGCGCTTCGGTGCGCGCGCTTCGAAGCGTGCCCCGGGCCCGTGCCTGCGCATTGCCGCCGCCGGTCCGTAGCGCGCGGGCGTCAGGCCGTTCGACCGAAGTAGGCGTGGTGCACCTCCTCCGTGCGGGCCAGCTCATCGGGCGTGCCGGCGGCGGCGATCCGGCCCTTCGAAAGCACATACCCGTAATCCGAGATTTCGAGGGTCTGCTTCACGTTCTGTTCGACCAGAAAAATGCTGATGCCCTGCTCGTTGATGCTGCGGATGATTTGGAAGTTTTCCCTGACCAGGATGGGCGAGAGCCCGAGCGACGGCTCGTCCACGAGCAGCAAGCGCGGCGCACGCATCAAGCCCCGCCCGATGGACACCATCGCCTGCTCGCCGCCCGACATGGTGCCCGCCAGCTGACGCCGCCGTTCGTTGAGCCGGGGAAAGGTCTCGAAGACGTGCTCCAACCGTTCGCGGATGACCGCCTCCGAGCTCTCCTGGTAGCCGCCCACGCGCAAATTCTCCTCCACCGTCATCTTCGGAAACACCTTGCGCCCTTCGGGAATGCAGGCGATGCCGGCCGCGATGACCTTGTGGGTCGGCAGGCCTGTGAGCTCGAGATCTCCGAATGCGACGCGACCGCGGTAAGGTGGGGTCAGCCCGAGGATGGAGCGGATGAGCGTGGTCTTGCCCGAGCCGTTGGAGCCGAGCAGACACGTGATCCTGCCCGCCTCGGCCGTCAGCGAGACGTCGACGAGCACGTCGGCCTGACCGTAGGCGGTGAAGATGCGCTCGACGACGAGGCTCTCCGTGCCCTGGCGGACGTTCACGAGCCGCCTTCCTCCGTGCCGAGGTACGCTTCCTGCACCTGGGGGTCGGCCGCGACCTCCGCATAAGTGCCCTCGGCTATCTTGCGCCCGAAGTTCAGCACCACGCAGTGGTCGGTGATGCGCTGGATGACCCCCATCTCGTGTTCGATGATGATGACGGTCAGGCCTCCGAGGCGAACCTTGGCTTCCAGGATATCGTCCATGAGCTGCGTCGTCTCATCGTGGGTCATGCCGGCCGAGGGCTCGTCCAGGAGCAGCAGCCTCGGCGCGCTGATCAGGGCACGACAGATCTCGATGCGCCGGCGATCGATCATCGGCAAGCCGGCCATCGGCTCGAACATGCGGTCGGCCAGCGGCGCATCGAAGATGGTGACCAAGTCGCGTGCAAGTTGGAGATTCTCTTCAAGCTGTTGCCGGAAAGCCCGCCGGCGCATCAGGTTGAACCACAGACCCGCGTTGAGACGCTTGTGGTTGCCGACCATGATATTGTCGAAGATGGACAACGGCAGACACAGCCGAGAGCGCTGGAAGGTGCGCGCAACGCCCGCCTGGTATACCCGCTGCGGCGAAAAGCGAGTGATGTCCTCGCCGTCGAAGACGATGCTGCCCTCGTCCGCGCCGTAAATGGCGGTGACCACGTTGAAGAAAGTGGTTTTGCCCGAGCCGTTGGGCCCGATGAGACCGAGTATTCCCTCGGGCGCGACTTCCAGGTCGAGCGCCTCCACAGCGGTCAACCCGCCGAAGCGCTTGGTCAATCCCCGAGCAGCGAGGAGCGGGCCGCCCATCCGGCTCACCTGCGCCCGAGACGTGGGAAGTACGCGCGAGGCGGCCGCGGCAGCAGGCCATCCGGCCGGAACAGGAGGATGAGGATGACGAGCGAGGCGTAGAGGAGAAAACGATACTCCTGCAGGAACTGCAGCTTCTCGGGCAAGAGCACCACGATGGCCGCCGCTACGACCAGACCCCACGGATTGCCCATCCCGCCCAACAACACGATGGACAGAAAGATGAGTGAGTCCCCGAAAGTGAAGTTCGTGGGCGCAATGAAGCCCATGATCATCGCGTAGTACGCGCCCGCGAGCCCGATGAGAAAGTTGCCCAGCGTGAAGGCGGTAATCTTCCAGCGTGCGACTTGGAAGCCGAAGCATGCCGCGGCGGTCTCATCGAGCCTGACCGCATCCAGATTGAGCCCGACCCAGGAGCGTTCCAGCCGCCGCACGAGGATGAAGGCGAGCGCGAGGAGAACGAGGCCGAACGCCACGTAGTTCACGTAGAACGCCAGCTCCGCGTCGTCACCGAGCTCCGGGCTCGTGCCGAAGTCCCAGCCCAAGATGCGCATTCCGCCCACCGCCATGCCCTGCGGTCCGCCAAGGGCGTCGTTCACCTCGATCAAGGTCTTGAAGAGCAGCGCGAATGCGATGGTGACGACGGCCGAGTAGTGGCCGCGGGTGCGCAAGACGGGGAAGACGAGCAGAGAGCCGAGCACCGCCGCCACCACGCCCCCGATGACCAGAATCAGGAGATGGGGCATGCCCGTATCGGCGGTAAGCACGGCCGCGGTGTAACACCCCATTCCGAAAAAGGATGCTCCGGCGAAGTTGAGAACACCGGCGTAGCCGAGCTGCACGTTCAAACCGAGCGTCACGATCAGGTAGACGACGAGCGTAACCAGGAGCAGCAACACGAAATGGTCGTCGTAGAAGTATCCGGTGATTGCAGCGAGCCCCGAAAAGAAAACCACCATGAGCAGGTTCTCGCGCCCGGAGAAGCTCCGCACCGCGGAACGCAGCAGCCCGAGATAACCTGCCGCGACCACGATCACCGCTCCGGCTGCGAGCAGGCCCACGACCGCCATCTCGGCCTCCGCTCCGAGAATGAGAACGGCATAAACGACAACGGCGGCGGCGGCGACGAGGCCGGGTAGGGGGGACGCTGCGTGCGAAGTCCGCGTGCTCACGACGCTATACTCGCTCAGTCAGCTTCTCGCCGATGAGCCCGGTCGGTCGCCAAGCCATGATCACGATGACGGCGCCGAAGGCGAAGACGTTCTTGTAGGCGCTCGGGATCGGGAGCGCGGCCACGGCCACGGTCTGCAGCGCTGCGAACAGAAAGCCGCCGATGACCGCGCCGTACATATTGCCGAGCCCACCTATGATCGCCGAGCTGAACCCGATGGCGCCGAGCAGCAGACCCATCTCGAAGATGGCCTGGTTGTAATAGACGCCGTGCATGATGCCGGCGATGGCTCCGAGCCCCGAACCGATCGCGAACGTGATGAGCACGATGAGCGTGAAGTTGATGCCCATCGTCTTGGCGGTTTCCTCGTCCTGAGCCACAGCCCGGATGGCGAGCCCGAGCTTGGTCCGGGTGAGGAGCAGATGCACCGAGACGATGACGATCGCCCCCACCATCAGCATGAGCAGGTTGTCCAGGCGCAACAGGAGATTGCCCACGGCATGCGCGTCCGTGGGCAGCAGCTCCGGAAAGCGTTGGGGATTGGAGCCTTCTGGGTAGAACAGGCGGATGGCCTCGCGCAGCACCGTGCCCAGCATCAGCGTGAGGAGAAGAGTGTTGAGGGCCGGAGCGCCCTTGAGCGGCAACACCAGGAATCGAGCGATAAGCATGCCCAGTGCCGCCATGCCGATGACGGACACCGCAACGACGACGGCCAGCTCGAGCCCGGGCCCGGCCACCCCGAGCGCCTGCAACGCCACCCAGGTCGCCAGCGCAGTGAACGTTCCCGCGGCGACCAGGTCGCCGTGCGAGAAGATGATCATGTCCATCACCCCGAAGAACAGGGTGAAGCCGATGGCCACGAGAGCGTACATCATGCCCAGCATGAGCCCGTTCATGGCGTACTGGGCTATCAGCGATGCGTCCATCGCTCAGCCGATGCTTGCGGTCGAATGGCGCGGGATCACGGAGGGCGCTTTCGGCCCGTGAAGACGGCCCGTGCGCCCGGCTCTCCGCCGCGGCAGGCGCACGGGCCGCCAGCGCCCTTGCTCAGTTTCCGCTCTTGGGAGGAACCAGACGGCGCTTGCCCGCCGCGTACTCGCTCTCCTCCCACACGGTCCATTGGCCGTCCTGAATCACGTACTTGGTGATGGCGGCGACGGTATTCTGTCCGTGATCGTCGAAGCTGATGGGGCCGACGATGGAGTCGTGATTCTTCACTTCACCCAAAGCCTCGACCACCTTGTCCCGGTCGGGCCCCACCCGCTCGATGGTATCGAGCACCAGGTTCATCGCCGCGAAGGCGAACGCCCCGTAGGCTTCCGGTGGCTCGGCGTAATCCTTAGCGCGGTACTGCTCGAGAAAGTACTGGCCGCCGGGCAGTCGCTCCGTGGGCGCACCTTCACGAAAGGCCAACGTGCCCTCCGCAAGGTTCGCGCCCACTCCTTTGATATATGCGTCCGACACGATGCCCGAGGTGCCGTCGAACTGGGCACCGACGCCCAGCTTGTCCATCTGGATGCGGATCCGCACGCCCTGGGGCGTAAGACCCCCGAAGTAGACCGCATCCGGCTCGATGGATTTGATCTCCGTGAGCTCGGTGGTGAAGTCCTGCTGCTCGAAAGTCACGCCGTACCGCGCCACCACTTCGCCGCCGCCCTTGGTCAGGTACTCGGTGAAGTACTTGTTGTGACCGCGACCGTAGTCGGTGGTGTCGTGGATGACCGCGACCTGCTTATAACCGTGCTCGAGCATGAACTCGGCGTTCACCTCGTTCTGGTTGATCATCGTGCCGTTGACGCGGAAGACTTCCTCGTAGTCGTTTCCGTAGGTGATGTCCGGGAGGACGGCACCCCACACGACAGCCGGCAACCCGAATCTGTGGTAAACGTCGACCGTTGCAATGGCCACCGCCGAGCAGTAGTGCGTAACCGCGGCGACCACGTCATTGTCAGCGGCAAGTTTAGTCGCCTGCTGCACGCCAACGCTCGGTTTGCACTGATCGTCGAGGACGACGAGTTCGTAGTTGTACTTCGCGTCAGGATCTTCGTTGCGGAGCTTGACTGCGAGATCAGCGGAGTTGCGACCCCCAATGCCGTTGGCCGCAGTTCCTCCGCTCAGTGGACCGATGAAGCCGACCGTGACGGTGTCCTTGGCATTGGCCACTCCGGCGCCGAGCCCCAGAGCAAGCAGACCGGCGATTAACGCATAGAGAGATAAACGTCCCGGACTCATGGCTGGACCCCTCCTCGTTATTGCTGGTTTTCATCTGGCGATCCGGGAGGTGCCGCGGAGGCACGACGGGGCGCGAACGGCGACGCCACCCCCAACCGTACCCAACGTCGACGGTGACGCCTCGGCCGCCGCAGCGGGAAATACCGCAGATCCGCCGGCAGTCTACCCCAGCGACCAGAAGAACCTCAAGCGCGGTCCCCGTCGCCGAACACGAAGGCCCGCCGCGTTGCACGATGCGCGATGCCGCGGTGCATGTCGAAGGCGGAGCTCAGGTATTACGGGTTGAGCTCCAGTGGCCCCGCTCAATCGATACACGACCAGACGTCAGGGCGCTCCATCCCCGAGGGCAGGATGGTCCCGGGATCCCCGCAAGCAACGTTCACCTGCTCTTGAGTCAGCCCGACCACTTTGGACAAATCCACGGCGGTGAAGTTCGTCAGGTAGGTATACGCGCCCGTCAGGTCCGCCCCTTGCAGACCGGCCATGCTGAAGTCGACTCGGGAGAGATTCGAGTAGCTCATGTTCGCGCCGCCGAGCGATGCCTCCCGGAACGCGGCGCGGCCGAAGTCCGCCTTCGACATGTCCGCACCCGTCAACGTCGCCCCATTGAAGGTGGCGCGAGAGAACTCGGACTTGGCGAGCAGCGCCTGCGAGAGGTCGGCTTCGTTCAGGTTGGCACGGTGACCGAGTGCTTTCGTGAGGTCCGCACCCTTCAGTTTCGCGCGGACCAGCTTGGCTCGAGTCAGATCCGCCTTCACCAGGCTCGCACTCTCCAGCGTCGCTCTCGACAGATCGCTGCCGCGGAAATTGGTCTGATGGAAGCGGGCGCCCGTGAAGTCGTGGTCGTGCAGGAGCAGCCCGGCCTTGCCGCAGCCCGACCAATCGATGCGCGGCCCCGGCCTGTCCGTGCACGAAGCATGTGCACCCGCCGTCGTGAGCAACAGCGTCCCCAAGAGACCCAGAGCCAAAACCCAATGCAAGTGACGAGAGTTCATGGCCGGAGCGCCCCGGCTCGCAGGTGCCGATACGATGGCCTATTGTGCCTCCGGGGGCACGTTGTTTCCATAGGGGTTTCCATAGGGCGAAACACGGCGCGCACGCACCGTAGGGCGCGGGGCGCTCCCAGGGTTGACGGCACGGCGGGCGCCCGCCGGGCACCCGCGTGCCGGCTATTAGAGCTTTCCCCCGGAGGTTGTTAATATGAATCGCGATCATCAGGGTACCACCGCGAGAGCCGACATGACCGATTCCGATCAGAGCACCACCGAATCGCAGTCGCTGGCCGGAGACACGCGAGGGACGGACAGCGGGAGCAATGCGGGCGGCACGCCCGAACCGGCGCTCGCGAAGCAAGGGCGCCCGATGCTCGGAGAGTTTTGCGACGCCTTCGAGCGGAGCCTGCGACCCCTGCTCGAGCCCCTGAAGTCGACCACCGAGGAGCTGACCTCAGTGCCCGACGACGTGCCAGCGCGCGCAATCCTGCCGGCCCTGCGCGATCTCGCCGATCAATTCTCGGTGCTGGTGAACAAGGTCGCGGAGCAGCAGGCCTACGTGCTCATCTTCGGACCGCTGAAGAGCGGCAAGAGCACGTTCATGAACGCCATATGCGCGAAGTACGTGAGCGAGGTCTCCGCCCTCCCCGCTTATCCATGCCTCGTTCAGGTCTCCCACGCGAACGAGCCGCGCTACGTCGTCACTCGCTACAACGGCGGCAACGAAACGTTCACGAACCAGGATCGGCTGCGCGGGGCGGTGGAATCGGACCACCGCCGCCTGATGGAGACCATCCGTCGCTGTGAGGAGCAGGGAACCGAGTTCGAGCCGCAGCGCCATGCACCGGACGCCATTCGCCGGATCGACGTGAGATTGCCGGCCGGCGATCTGGCGCAGACGAGCGCCGTGCTGGTGGACACGCCGGGATTGTACAGCCGAATGAAGTTCGGCTACGACCGGATGACGCGCGAGTTCCGCAACGCGGCGGCGTGCGCCATCTTCGTGGTGAAGACCGACAACCTGTTCCTCGATCAGGTCTTCGACGAGTTCAACGAGCTGCTGGAGCTGTTCAGCCGGATCTTTCTGATCGTCAACCTCGACGCAGCGAAGCAGGACCTGAAGCCGGACGGCAGCCTGGCGCCGAGCCTCGAGCACGAGGATCCGCAGGCGGTGGTGCAAGCGTTCGAGAGCCTGTCCATGGGCGCCCCGCTCAAGCGCGCGCGTGCGGAGGGACGCTTGCGCATCTATCCGGTGGATCTGCTCGGAGCCGCGAGCCGCCGCATCCGCGCCGGCCATGCCGGAGAGGGCAAGGGCGCCATCGAGGACGAGCCGCGGGGGCAGGCGGATTTCGACGAGCTGTTGAAGGATCTCATGGATTATCTCAATAGCAACGAGTACCTGAGAGCGTTCCTGGGCGACAGTCTGCGGCGCGCGGACTCGTTGCTCGGGGAGCTCTCACAGCTGGTGAGCGACCCGGGCGTCGGTCAGCTCGAGAACGAGGTCCATGCGCTCACCGATGAGCGCGAGACGCTGAGCGAGCGCAGCGAGGCCACGCGCCGGCTCGCCGCCGTCGACTGGGGGCAGCGCCTCGCGGGCCAGAGCGAGAGCTTGCGCGAAGCGTTGAGCGGACAGGCGGAGCCCATCAAGCGTGCCGCGCGCAACGCGCTGCACGGTGCACTGGATGCATGGTTCGAGAACGACGACGGCCTGGAGGCGGTGCTCGAGCAGGATGTGCAGCCGTCCCTCGAGCGCTGCCGCGACGACCTCATCCGGCTGGTGCGCGAGGCACTCGAGGCGCGCGCGGCGCAGCCTCAGGGCGGGCTCGCCCTGACGCCCGAGGCGCGCCGGGATCTGGAGACGCTCGACATCGACTTGGGGGAGGCGGCCAAGCTCACCGCGGCGCAGCTCGATCTCGGCGCGCTGCTCGCCGTGCCCGATGCGCGTCTGCGCACCGAGCGCATTCCCGTGCGCCGCGGGATTCTCGACTGGCTGCTGCTGCGCACTCGCAACGCCGTGCGCAAGCGCCTGTTCGGGCCGCCGGAGAAGCCGGACAAGCCGATCCCCTCGCGCGTCAAGGCGAAGCGCCTGGGCAGCGCCGCGCGCGACGCCATGCGCGGGCTCCTGGACGAGGCCCTCGACGGGCTCGCCGCGCGCGCGCAGGACGAGCTGCCCCGGGCGGTGGTGGACGCTTACACGGCCGCGTTCACCGAGCGGATGACGCAGAGGCTCGAAGAAGCGCGGGCGGCCGCCCGCGATCGGCTCGACGCCGTGGAGGCCCGACTCGGAGAGCTGCGCAAGGCGCACGAGCGGCTGGCGGCGCTTCGCGCGAGCCGCAGCCAGGCCGCCGAAGCGCTCGTGCGGCTCGAGAAGCGCTTCGGCGATGCGGGCAGGCCCGCGCCTCGCACGCCGGCCGACGCCGTTACCGAAGAGGTCGAGCCTGCGGAGCCCTGATAGACCTGCACGAGCGCCGGTCGGACCGCCTTCGAGATCCGGTGCCCCGGGAGTCGCCCGCGCGACACCCGGGGTCGTATCCGCACCCTCGATGACCCCCTGACAGTCGCTGCACGAGAGGAAGCCACGATGTTTCCCATGACACCGGCGCTGGTGCTTTTCGCGATCCGCTCTCTGGTGCGCGTCGGCGGCGCGGGGCGCGAAGCCTATGAGCAGAAGGTGCGCGACCAGGACATCTTCGTGCCCGATGCGCGTACTCCCGTCGTGAGCATGGATGCACAGCTGTTCGACATCTTCGAGGTCAAGGCGCCGCAGCGGCTGGCCGACGAGAACGACCTCGGCCAGTACTTCGACGACAACCGCCGGGCCAAAAGCGACGCCGCGCGCGGGCACCTGGTGGAAGAGTATTTGCGCCTGGTCGGCAGCGCGCCCGGAAGCCCGCAGGCGGACAAGAGCTGGGCGGCCAATCGCATCGGGGAGGAGCCGGGATCACGGCTGCTTCTGGCGCAGTGGGAGGAAGGGCGCGGACCCGCTCACCCCGGAACCCGTATCGCGTTCGCGCTGGCGGACGTGGCGCTCGAGTTTGTGGGCGCCTACCCGGGGGTCCTGGGCGTCGGCGGCAACGGGGAAAAGCTGGTCAGCGCGATCACGCTCAACATCCGCGAGCGCTTGCCCGATGTCGACAATCCGCAGCAGTGGTCGGCGTCGGATTGGAACCGCTACCACTTCGCGGAGCGTGCCGCCGCGCTGCTCTTTCGCGCCGGGCTGCAGACGGTGGAGGAGAATCCGTCCCTGGTGGTCTCGGACGCGCAGTACGCGAATCTGCTGGGCAACGTTCTCACGCCGCTGGTGGATCTGTACGACGAGCAGCCGAGCGGCGCGCCGATGTGGGCGGAGCTGCGCGACACGCTGGTGGGTCCCATGGCGAGCGCGGCGCTGCACACCCTGGCCGAGAATCAGCGGGCGTTTCTCGGCCGCGACTTCGCCGAGAACAAGGCGCTCGGGGCGCTGACCCGCGCGCTGCTGGAGGCGGCCGCCGACACGTCGCAGACGAGCATCACCACGCTGGTCGAGCGCGACGGCCTGATCAAGATCTATCAGGCCGCCGCCGGCGCGGTGGCGGCCAATCCGCAGGCTTTCGTCGGCAACGACCAGACCCCGGAGCTGGAGCTGGCCAGACAGATGCTGCGCTCCGTGGGCTCGGTCCTGCGCGACGCGCCGCCTCCCTTCGACAGGGCCCTCGCCGCGGATCTGGCAGCCGCCGCCCTGCGCACCACCGGGCGCCATGCGCCGGCGCTGATCGAGGGGAGCGGCCCGTGGAGCGCCGTCGCGCAGCGGGCCGCCAGGCAGGTAGCCGAGGGGCTCGCCGCGGGCTTCGAGGGAAAGGACAACGTGGCGGGGGCACTGCAAGCGGTGCTCACCCGGGAGCAGGCGATGGGGCTGGTGGAGATCTTCCTGCAGCAAGCCTCGACCACGCCGGGCATGATCGTGGGGGCGGGAGCTTCCGAGGAGCTGCGCGCGCTGGTGGCCGCCACCGCCCGCGCCATGGCGCAAAGCGGAAGCGAGCTGCTGGCGCCGGAGCAGTGGCTCGAGATCGCCGCGGTGGCGGCGGAGGCGGCCGCGAAGAACCCGGCGCGGCTCGTGCGCCTGGACGTGAGCGACCCGGGCGAGCAGCTCCTGGCGCGAGTCATCGGCGATCTGCTCGGGGCCGCGGCCGAGGACTTCCGCGCGCACGGCCGCGCCGGCGGCAGCGTCCTCTTCGGCAACACGCTGCGCGCGGTGATCGAGACCACGGTGCGCGTGGCCGCGGGCAACGCCAAGCGCGCCCTGGACCATCACACCAGGATCCCCGACTTCGTGGCCGAGCTGAACGCCCTCGCCCACAGCGAGCAGCAGCCCATCGGGGCCGAGGAATGGCAGTGGCTCTACGAGAGATACATCGCACGGGTCCTCGACACCGGCGAGCTGGCCGAGCTTACCGCGGACAAGCTGCTCGATGATCTGCACGGGCGGCAAGGCGCTTGAGCGGGAAGCGAACGGGCGGAGGAAGACGATGAGAACGCGATCAGCGATCGCCGCGGCCGTCGTGGTTGTGGCCGCCACGCTCTCGGCCTGCGCGGGTGCGCGCCTGTCCTCGCTCCAGCAGGAGTTCGAGTCCACCTACACGCGCCGGGCGGATTGCACCTCCGGCGAGCTCGCACGCGAGGATCCCGTGCGCTGCATCGGTGATCGCAACCGCGAATTCCTCTCGCTCGCGAAAGCGGCCGCCGGCGGCGCGGGCGACGCCGGCGATCGCCTGACCGAGATTGCGTTTCACCGCGTGGCGGCGCTGGCAGGGTGGCAGAGCCGCGAACCCGAGGGCTGGGCGCTGGCTGAGCAGTCCGCGGCGGCGGGGCGCGCGCTGTGCGACGAGGTCGGAGCGCAGGAGTTCAGCGCCCCGCGCGACTGCGCGCTCATGCGCATGATCCCGCTGCTCGTCTCGCACGCGAGGACCTACGCCGTGCTCACCGGCGCCTGGCGTGCCCACGAGAGCGGCGCCTGGTCCGAGGACGGGAACGGAGAGGGCTTTCGGCGCACCGCCGACATCTACTACGAGAGCTTCTGGCAGCAGCTGAGCGATCTGCGCTCGGAGCTGGAAGGCGATCGCGACGTGCACCGCTCCCTCCTCGCCTACATCGAGCGACAGCGGCGTCCGGCTTACTGCACGCTGTTCTCCATGCGCGATCTGGCGGGTCTGCGCGCCAACGCCGTGCGCGAAGCGGACGCGGCGCTGGCGGCCACCTACCAGCAGCTGGCCGAACGCCTGAAGGGCGAATACCGCGAGATCGAGCCGGATCCCACGCAGCTGCGCTGCCCCGGCGGCCCCGACGAGAGCTGGCTGCAATGAGAACAGCGTACAGATCCGTTTGTCCTCGAATCGCATCAGCCCGGGTCAGCGGGGGCGAAAAATGGATCTGTCCCCTTTAGTCACTCGGCGAGCTGAAGGCGCACTCCCGCGCGCTCGATGCACCGGAGCAGGGTCGCGTCGGGGCGGGCGTCGGAGACGATGCGGTGGAGCGCGCCGAGGGGGGATACCGTCTCGAACTGGTTGAGCCGGAACTTGCTGCTGTCGACCAGCAGCACGGCCTCCCCGGCCTGGGCGATCATCGTGCGCTTCACCCAGCACCCCTGCGAGTCGGCGTCGGTCGGTCCCTCGCAGGTCAGCCCTCCCGCTCCGATCACGGCGCGATCCACGCGGAAGCGCTTGAGAAACTCGATGGTCTCCGCACCGTAGACGCCGGCCTCGCGGCTGCTGTAGTCGCCCGGGCACACGATCACGCGCACTCCCGGCGCCTCCGCGAGCAGGCTCGCCACCGGAAGGCAGTTGGTCACCACGGTGAGGCGCGACGCGCGCCCCGCAAGCTCGCGCGCGAAGTGACGGGTGGTGGAGCCGCAGTCGATCATCAGCGCTTCGCCCGGCTCGATGAGGCGCGCGGCGAAGGCGGCGATGCGCTTGCGCTCGCCCACGTTGCGCTGGCCGCGCTCCTGGATGCCGGGCTCCTGGGTGAGCGACTTGTGCGCGGCTCCGCCGTAGGTGCGGTTGATGACGCCCTGGCGGTAGAGCTCGTCGAGGTCGCGGCGCACGGTCTCGGTGGAGACGCCGAACTCCTCCGCGAGCCACGCGATGCGCACGGTCGCGTCGCTGCGCAGGCGCGCGAGGATCCGCTCCTGGCGCTCGCGCTTGGGCAGACGAGGCTCGCTCATTCGCCGGCGCCCCGCGGGCGCGCGGCGAGCAGCGCCTGCGCCAGCTCCGCGAATCCGATCCCCCCTCGACCCTGCGTGATCCAGCGCGGGGCGACCGGCAGCTCGCCGGCGAAGTCACGGATGTTGGCGACGCCCACTGATTGGGGAAGCAGCTCGAACATCGGCGCATCGTTCGGCGAGTCGCCGACGAAGAGCGCGCACGCTTCGACGGCGCGCGGATCCGAGCACTGGAAGCGCTCTCTCAGCAGAATGAGAACCATGGCGCGCTTGTCGTAATCGCCGAACCATCCGTTCACGTGGATGGAGCTCACCTTGGCCCGCGCCCCGGCCTGGCGGAAGACGTCCACGATGCGCTGCACCTCGGGCCGCGGCAGCCTGGGAACGTCCTCGCAGTAGTCGATGGCGAGATCGGTCTCGCGGTAACCCTGGTCGGCGGCGAGGCGCGCGCCGGGCACCGCGCCCAGCACGCGCTCGGCCACGGCTTCGAGGCGCCGGCGGTGGCGCCGGCGCTGCGCCTCGTCGTCCCAGAAACGGCGCGCCATGCGCCGCCGCACGCCGTCGTAGTGGAAGTAGAAGGCGCCGTTCTCGCCGACCACGGCGTGCACCGGCCACATTCGCGCGATGTGATCGCACCATCCCGCCGGGCGCCCGGTGACGGGCACGGTGACCAGCCCGCTCGCGTGCAGGCGTTCCAGCGCAGCGTACGCGCAGGCGGGCAGGCGGCCGTGCAGGGTGAGCGTGTCGTCGATGTCGAAGAGCACGATGCGGATGCGCCGGCGCTCCTCGAGCGGGAACTCCTCCAGCGGTTGCATCAGCCGGTGATCGCCGCGTCCAGCATACGGGCGTCGGCGCCGAGGTCGAGAAAGGTGTAGCGGTTGCGCAGCTCGCGCGCATGCACCACCGCGTCGCGATACAGGCCCTCGCCGGCGCCGATGTCGGCGGGGGTGCGGGGCGCCGCAGCGCCTGCCAGCACCTCCCGCAGCGCCGCGGCCGGGCGCGCAACGGCGCCGATGCGCTCGCGGATCGCGTCCCAGCGCGCGGCCAGCCGCTCGTTGAAGGCGTCCACTGCATCGGCCCGCACCCGCTTGGGGGAGAACTCCTGCCAGCAGTCGACGCCCAGCTCCGAACCGAAGTGAGCAATCACCTCCTGGCGTCCCCCGGCGGTCGCGGCGACGCGGGGGGGGCGGCCCTGCAGCAGGCGCTCCTGGAGCGCGGCCATGGTGAGGGTGGCCACCCCCACCTGCTCGCCGTGGAAGAACCCGGCGCGATCCGGCGGGCTCATCATGTCCAGGTAGTGGCTGATCAGGTGCTCCCCGCCGCTGGCCGGGCGGCTGCTCGCACACAGGGTCATGCCGAAGCCGGAGAGCACGAGCGTGCGCGCCAACCGGTGCATGGCGTCGGGATCGCCTGCGAGCAGCGCCGCGGGCTCGGCGAACAGCGGCTCTTCGTCCGCGGCCAGCAGCGCGTAGGGGGCCTCCCGGTACGGCTCCCCGTGCAGCAGGTGGGCCAGCAGCCAGTCCGCCTGGGCGGTGCAGCGGCACAGGCTGTCCCCGAGCCCGGAGCGGATCATTCGCGGGGGCGCGGCGGCGAGGACGCCCAGGTCCAGAAACACCCCGGCCGCCACCTGGGCGGGCAGGGACTTCTTGTGTCCGTGCACGGTAATGGCCGCGTTGGCGGCGGTGTAGCCGTTCATCGACGGCGCGGTGCCGAACACCGCGTAGGGCTTGCCGTCGCGGGCGCCGGCGCACTTGCACAGATCGTTGATGGTGCCCGAACCGTCGGCGATGAGCGCATCGGCGGCGCCGGTGGCGGCACGGATGCGCTCGACGGTGTCCAGATCCGCGTGCGGGCGCCCGGGCAACACCACGCTGTCGACGCGCCAGGCCGAGGCCAGGGCACGCTCGACCCGACGCCCGAGCACCGCGTGCGTGGTGGCGTCGCTGATCACCGCGAGCCGCGACCCCAGATCGAGCTCGCGCACCGCTTCCGCCTCGACACCTTCGAGGGTGTCGGCGATGCGCACCGAGCGCGTGGGAACGCGCAGCGCATCCCCGCCCTCGGGGTCGGGATAGTCGCCCGCCAGCAGCCGGTCGATGTCGTCGTCGTGCATGTTCAAACCTGATTCAGCTATGCCCTGCCGGGCCAGGGAGCCCC
>CAZPFD010000028.1:0-19393 GCA_964585725.1 uncultured Ectothiorhodospiraceae bacterium
CCCGTTAAAACCACCCATGTCCGGCGAAGACGCGACAGCGGCTTCGAGATCCCTACGGCGGGATTGCGCTACGCTCCATCCCGCCCTACCCGGGCGCCGGGGATGGGAGGGGGGCGCTCGGGCAGCAAGCCCTGCGGGCGCGTGATGAGAATGATCTGCAGGAGCACGCCGATGAGCAGCACGCGCAGGGCGCCGGCGCGCGTGGCCCAGTCGTCGGGCAGCTGCCCGGTGAGGAACTCCGTCCCCGACCATACGACCCAGATGACGAACGCCCCGAGGATGGCACCGCGGTTGTTGCCGCTGCCGCCGGCGATGAGCATGACCCAGATGAGGAACGTGGCGAACTCGGGCCTGAAAGCCTCGGGGCTGATGAAGGTCACGAAGTGCGCGTACAGCGACCCCGCGAGCCCCATCGCCATGGCGCCGATGGTGAACGCCTGAAGCCGGAAGCTGAGCACGTTCTTTCCCGCGGCCAGAGTGGCCGGCTCGCGCTCGCGGATGGCGCGCAGCACCCGCCCCCAGGGAGAGACATAGCTGCGCTCGATGAGGAAGTAGACCAGCGCCACGAAGGCGAACACGAGGAGCATGAACAGCAGCTCGTCCGCCCCCTCGAAGATCCCCGACACGGGACGCGGTATGCCGGCAATGCCGCGCACGCCGTTGGTGAGCCAGGCTTCGGTCTTGAGGAACAGGCGAATGATCTCGGCGATGCCTATGGTCGCGATGGCGAGGTAGTCGCTGCGCAGATTCAGGGTGATGAGGCCGATGAGAAACGCCACCACTCCCGCGACCACGATGGCGCCCAAGGCCCCTATCACAAACGGCAACCCGAAGCCGCCCACGTGAGCCTCGCTCTGCGGCGAGGTCAGGAGAGCCGTGGCGTACGCCCCAACGGCGAAGAAGCCCGCCACACCGATATTGAGCATCCCCGTATAGCCCCACTGCATGTTGAGGCCGAGCGCGAGGATCGCGAAGATGCCGATGAGCGTCAGCGTGAAGATGGCATAGCTTGCGAGGCCGGTGATCTCCATTACAGCACGCGTCCTCCGAACAACCCCTGCGGGCGGAAGATGAGCATGAACACCAGCAGCGCGAACGCCACTGCGTCCTTGTAGGGCGGCGCCAGGAACAGGGTGGACATCTCCTGCGCGATGCCGATCACCAATCCCCCGACGACCGCGCCGTAAGGCTTGCCGATGCCGCCCAGAATGGCCGCGGCGAAGACCGGCAGCAGGAGCCGAAAGCCCATGACCGGATGCAGCTGCGTATCGATGCCGAGAAAGACGCCGGCCGCCGCCGCCATGATGCCGGCGATGACCCACGTCCACAACACCACCCGCTCCGTGTCGATGCCGGTAATGCGGGCGAGATCGATGTTGTCCGACATGGCGCGCATAGCCTTGCCGGTCTTGGTTCGCTGCAGGAAGAGGTGCAGCGCCACGACCAGTACCACGGTGCCGCCGATGATGTAGAGCTGATCCGGCTTGATGCGCAGTCCGGCGACGACGAGGGGCATCTGGATGCCCGACTCGTAGACCTGGTTGTTGGGCCCCCATACGATCTGAACGATGCTGCGCAGGATAAGCGCCATCCCGAAAGACGAGATGAGCAGGATGACGGGCGGGCTGCGCCGCAGAAAGCGGTACACGCTGCGGTCGATGATCACCGCCGCCGCGGCCGTCGCGATGCAGGCGAAGATGAAGCTCAACGGCATCGGGAGCTCCAGCGCAACGAAGAATACGAAGGCGAAGTACGCCCCGAGCGTCATCAGATCGCCGGCGGAGAAATTCGCGAACCTCAGGATGCCGAACGTGAGCGACACGCCGATGGCGCCGAGAGCGGTGATGCTGCCGACGACGATGCCGAAAATGAGAAGCTGGACTATCTCCATGCGGTCGACTCGGAGCGCCTCCCGGCGTTGTTGTTATGACTTCCTCACAGGCGTGAATCGGCGGCGGCTCAGCCGCCCAGGAACATCTCGGCGATCTCGCGATTGTTGAGAATATTCCGGGCGGAATCCTCGTGCCGGTTGCGGCCCATGGTCAGGACGTATCCGCGATCGGCGATGCCGAGGCCTTTCTTGGCGTTCTGCTCGACCATCAGGATGCTGATCCCCAGCTCGTTGACCTGCTTGATGATCTCGAAGATGTCGTCGATGACTGCGGGCGAGAGCCCCGCGGTGGGCTCATCCAGGAGCAGCAGCTTGGGCTCCACCATGAGCGCACGCCCCATCGCGACCATCTGCTGCTGCCCGCCGGAGAGCGTGCCGGCCGCCTGGCGGCGCTTCTCCCGCAGCACGGGGAAGAGCTCGTAGACACGCTCCATCTGGGCGGAGTAGTCGTCGTCGCGAATGAACGCACCCATGTCCAGATTCTCCTGGACGGTGAGCGAGGGAAAGATGTGATCGGTCTGAGGAACGTAGGAGATGCCCTGGCGGATGATCTGCTCGGTGGGGAGCCGGGTGATGTCCGTGCCCTCGAACACGATGTCCCCCCGGCGCACGTTCACGAGCCCGAACATGGCCTTCATGGCGGTGGACTTGCCCGCCCCGTTGGGTCCGATGATGATGACGATCTCGCCCTCTGCCACATTGATGTCGACGCCGTTCAGGATGTCGGCGCCTCCGTATCCGCCGTAGACGCCCCGCATCTCCAGCTGGCTCACGAGGCCGCCTCCGAGATGGAGTCGACGGTGCCGCCGAGATAGGCTTCCCGCACCGCCGGGTTGCGCCGGATCTCGTCCATGGTGCCCTGGGCGAGCACCCGGCCGTTGGCGAGGACGATGATCGGGTGGCAGAGCTCGGCGATGAGGTCCATGTCGTGCTCAATGATGCAGAACGTGTAACCGCGCTCCTCTTTCAACCTGCGGATGAAGCTCGCGAGCTGGGCGAGCAGGGTCCGGTTAACGCCCGCCCCGGGCTCATCGAGGAGCACGACCTTGGCATCGGTCATCATCGTCCGCCCCAGCTCGAGAAGCTTCTTCTGACCGCCCGAGAGGTTCCCCGCGAGCTCGTTGCGCACGTGTGTGAGCTGTAGGAACTCGAGGGCCTCGTCGGCCCTGGCGCGCACCTCGGCATCCTGGCGGCGCACCATCGGCCAGCGCAGCCAGGCGTTGAGCACGTTCTCGCCGCGCTGGTTCGGCGGGACCACCATCAGGTTCTCGAGGGTGGTCATGCGCGCGAACTCGTGGGGGATCTGGAACGTACGCACCAGCCCCATATGGAACAGGCGATGCGGCGGCAATCCGGTGATGTCCCGGCCCTCGAGCAGAACACGGCCGCTGCTCGGCGTGAGGAAGCCGGCGATGATGTTGAACAGAGTGGTCTTGCCGGCGCCGTTCGGTCCGATGAGGCCGGTGATGGTGCCCTCGGCGATCTCAAGCGAGCAACGCTCGAGGGCGACGACGCCTGCGAAGTTCTTGGAGACCTCTTGGACAGTGATCACTGATCGAACCTGGGCAACGGGTGCGGAGACACCGGCTGCATGCCGCGGCAGAAGTCGGTGGAGGCGCGGCCCGCGAACCGGCAGCCATAGGGTACACAGTTTGAAGGGGTATAAAAACCGCCCACTCCGGGGCTTCGCGCGGGGGCTGCGGGCGCCGTGGTAAACTTGCGTTCATCGAAGGAACAGGAGTGAGTCCTATGGCGCAGCCCCGACACGGCCCGGCGCCGGCGCCCGCGCGGGCACGCTTTGACTGGGAGGATCCTCTGCTCTTCGAGCAGGAGCTCTCGGAAGAGGAGCGCATGGTGCGCGACAGCGCGCGCGACTACTGCCAGACGAAGCTCATGCCCAGAATCCTGGAGGCGAACCGCCAGGAGCGCTTCGACCCCGAGATCATGCGCGAGATGGGGGAGCTCGGATTCCTCGGGGCCACCCTCGAGGGATACGAGTGCGCGGGCGTGAACTATGTCTGCTACGGCCTGGTCGCTCGCGAGATCGAGCGCGTGGACAGCGGTTATCGCTCGGCCATGAGCGTTCAGTCGAGCCTGGTCATGTATCCCATTCATGCCTACGGCAGCGAGGCGCAGCGCGAGAAGTACCTGCCGAAGCTCGCGCGCGCCGAGCTCATCGGGTGCTTCGGGCTCACCGAGCCCGATGCCGGCTCCGATCCGGCGAGCCTGAAGACGCGCGCACGGCGCGCCGGCGGCGGCTACCGCCTCTCCGGAACCAAGACCTGGATATCCAATGCGCCCATTGCCGACGTGTTCGTGGTCTGGGCCCGGGACGAGGCGGACGAGGTGGCCGGCTTCATCCTGGAGAAGGGCATGGAGGGCCTCACCGCGCCCCCCATCAAGGGCAAGTTCTCCCTGCGCGCCTCGAGCACCGGACAGATCGTCATGGACGACGTGCTCGTGCCGGAGGAGAACCGGCTGCCCGATGCGTCGGGGCTCAAGGCGCCGTTCGGCTGCCTCACCCGCGCCCGCTACGGCATATCGTGGGGCGCCCTCGGGGCCGCCGAGTTCTGCTGGCATGCGGCTCGCAGCTATACCCTCGAGCGCCACCAGTTCGGGCGCCCGCTCGCGGCCAATCAGCTGGTGCAGAAGAAGCTCGCCGACATGCAGACGGAGATCACGCTGGGACTTCACGCGTGCCTGCGCCTCGGGCGGCTCTTCGACCAGGGCGCGGCGACGCCCGAGGCGGTGTCGATGCTCAAGCGCAACAACGCCGGCAAGGCGCTCGACATCGCGCGCGTGTCGCGGGACATGCACGGCGGCAACGGCATCTCCGACGAGTATCACGTCATCCGCCACGTCATGAACCTGGAGACGGTGAATACCTACGAGGGCACCCACGACATCCACGCCCTGATCCTGGGGCGTGCGCAGACCGGCATCTCGGCCTTCGCATGACGAAGGTGACGCGCCGATGTCCGCTCCGGGTCGCCCGTGAAAACCGGCGACCACGCCCCGGCACGGCGAGCCCCGGCTCCGGGTTTCGAGGCTGCGCGTGCAGCCATCACGTCAGGGGACGGCGACCCGCGCGAGGCTGAAGCGGCATGCGCTTTCTAAGGGCGATACGGCTGGACGAGTCGGATGCACAGGTATTCGAGCGGCCGGCCACTCCCGGCGAATGGGCCGTGCCGGGGTCGTTCGCCTTCCTCGATGTCGACCCGAGCGCGCTCACGGGCAAGCGCTTGCAGGCTTTCAACCAGGGATTCCTCGGGACCGAGAGCTTCGGCTGGAGCTCGCTGGTCGAGGTCGCCGAGATCACCGACCTCGAGTACAAGGGCGTGATCGAGCGCCTCGCGCATCACTTCGTCGAGCACTACGGCGCGCCCGGGCTGGACGCCGCGCTGCCCAAGGCACGCGAGGAGGCGGAGTACACGGCCAGCATCGCCGAGCACGAGCCGCATACCCTGCTCGCCATCGACCGCGAAGCGAGCGCGGAGGGCGTGGTCGAGAACCTGAGAGTGGTGCGCTTGAGCGGCGCCGATCACAGCCGGCTCAAGGTCTTCGGCATCGAGCCCGACGACGACGCCTGAGCATCCCGTTCATATGAAACGCGGCTTCGCGGATTTCCGAGAAACCGCGCCGACGCACACAGTCGGAAACGGGTCCCGGGGTATGTGCCGCGAAGTCGCAAGCCCCGCGGGCGGGGCCGGGGCTTGCGACGAAGAGACGCGTGCCCCGGGACCCTGCCCGAATCCGAAACAAGCCCGAGCGTTCAGAGAGGCTCGAGGAGGCCGTGGTCGGTGCCCACGCGGCGCATGCGCTCGCACTGCGCCGGGCTGAGGCGGGTGTGCTCGGGCGCCGTCACCGGCTGCATGAGATTGCCGGGCGCAGTGCTGTGCTCGCCGCTGTCCGCCAGCACGTGCACGATCTCGTGGGCGAGACCGATGGCGGGGTGGGGCAGGCGGCGGGTCACCCAGATGGTATCCGCCAGCGCGGGGTTGCGGCGGCTGTTCGAGCGGGCGAAGGTCTCGGCGTCGAATCCGGTGGGGCGGCGGGTGTCCTTCACGAAGTGCACGGCGGGCTTGGGATAGCCGAGCCCCTGCACCAGCTCGGTGGCGGTGGCCAGGTGATAGTAGCGCAGGCGCTCGGGCCCCGCGACGAAGCGCACGGAGACCTCGGGCATCAGCACCCCGCACCGGGCCAGGATGCCAGCGGCCCCTCGGGCCGCGGAACGCACCTCGTCCAAGGTCCATCCGCTGCCCTCCACCACCACGAACGTGGGGCGCAGGGCATGGGTGAATGCCGGGGCCGGAGTCTCGGGGTCTGCCACCACCTCGATTGAAAGTAAGTGTTTGCTCACTTCCTCCATGACCCGTGCAGCGGGCGGGCACTCCCCGCGCGCGTGCGCGGTCGGCGCGGGGACGAAGCCGTGCGCTACCCGGCGCCGGGCGGCCTCGGTGGCCTCGGCCCGGGCGAGAATCGCCTCCCTCACCTCCCGGGCGCGCCAGTCGGGATGGGCCGCCAGCAGGCAAGCCGCCAGCGCCGAGATGCGCACCGCGGCGTAGCTCGACCCGGAGGCGAACCCGCGCGTGCCGTCGAAGCGGGTCACCAGCATGTCCTCGCCGGGAACCATCAGATCCACGGAGCGCCGGCCCCAGTTCGATCCGGGTGCGAGGGCACCCTCGTCCGTGGCGGAGGTCACCGTCAGCAGGTTGTCGAGCGCCAGCGCCGCCGGATAGACGGGCGCATCGTCGATGTCGCGCCCGTTGTTGCCGGCAGAGGCCACGAAGAGCAGATCCGGGTGCGCCCGCGCGGCACGCTCGAACGCTCGCCACTCCTGCGCATCGTCGCTGCCCAGGGACAGATTGACGACCCTCACGCCCGCCTCGGCCGCCGCATTCACGAGGGCATGCATGCGGCTCATGTCGGGTCGCGGATAGCGGTAGGGCACCAGCCGGGCCACCGGCGCCTCCTCCAGGAGCAGGCTCGCGGTGCGCGTGCCGTGGCGCTGGGGAAAGAACGGCGAGCGGGCCGGATGGGCGTCGAAGGGCCGCCGGTCCATCTCCCAGTAGTCGTACCCGAGAATGGCCCCCTCGGCATCGCGCGCGAGGCGCACGCTCATCGGCCACAGCAGGTAGTTGACGCCGGCGTCCACCGTAGCCACCGCCACCCCGCCCGGGTCCGCGCCTGCGGGCACAGGGGGGTTGAGGGGCTCGCTCACCCCGGTGGGCGCGAGCTCCGCATCCAGGACCTCGACGGCGAGCGGTATGCCCGAGGCCTCGTAGTCCAGGCGCCGGCCTCCCCGGACGACGCAGCCCGGGCCCGCGAGGATCAGCGTCCGTGGCTGCAGGGAGCCGGCGACCGTGACGTGCAGCTCGGCGCTCACTTGGCGCAGGCGACCGCCCGGTGCGATGCGCTCCACGATCACCTGCTCTCCGCTCGGCCGGGCGAAGCGGCTCCGCCACCCGATCACGGTGCCGCGCGCGGTCACCGGCGTCTGTTCCAGCATGTGCAGCCCGCGGAGCCCCCCGGCGATGTTGCCCGGGTCCGCGGGATCCGCCTCGCACGCGGCCGCCACCGCGCGCTCGAGCAGCTCGCGCGCGCCCTCTTCGGCCTGGCCTTCGGCGGCGCTCGCCGGCACGGGGCCGGCCAGCAAGAAAAGGACCGCCAGCACCGCCCGCGCACGGCGGCCCGGCGGCGCCTTCACCGTCTGCGTCGATGGCGGTGCGGCGCGATGGTGCGCGCCGGCGCTTGCTCCGAGGCATGCATCGAGCCCACAGCTTCCCCCCCCACTGCGGCGTTTTTTGCGTAATATCGAGTGGACGGGAGCGCGAAGCCCGCTGCGAGCCCGGGTCGCCCGCCACGCTGTGGCGGCGGGACAGCGACGGGGCACTGACCGGGAAACCTTGCAAGTCGAGCCTTCGGACACGTGCAGCTTCTCTCGGCGATGTTCCTCCTCACCGGATGTTACGCGAAGAAACCGCCGTCATGACCTCGACACCGACCACGGAAGCCGGCGGCATCCCGGCCCGTGCGACGAGGCCCGGAACAGAGCCGGCGGCCCGGATCAGCTGCCCGAGCGCAGGCGGGGGTACGGGTCGCTTTCGCTTTCCGCCCGGGCACTGAGCACCGGCGCATGGCTGCGAACCACTCTGGCACCGCGATCCACGGCGACATCAGCCGGCGCGTGCTGGTGCGCACCGCGGCGATGCCGTGGGAGCCGAGCCCGAGCGCCGGCGTATGGCGTAAACGGCTGCATCTCGTGGGGTCGCCCGAACGCGGACAGGTGACCTCCATCGTCAAGTTCGATGAGGGTGCAAGCTTCCCGGCACACGATCACCCCGAGGGCGAGGAGATCCTGGTTCTCGAAGGCACTTTCTCCGACCACGAAGGTGATTGGCCGGCGGGAGCGTACCTGCTCAACCCCGAGGGCTTCCGGCACGCGCCGTTCTCGGAACGCGGCTGCGTGCTGTTCGTCAAGCTGCGCCAGTACCCGGGGCGGGAGCATGTGGCACGCGACACCACCGCCATGTCCTGGGAGAGCGGGCCGCTGCCCGGCTTCCATTCCAAGCCTCTGCACAGCGACGGGCACACGGCCACGCGCCTGGAGCGATGGGAGGCCGGCGCCGCGCTCGGCTCGCGCAGCTACGAGGGGGGTCTCGAGCTGCTGGTGCTCGATGGCGTCCTGCACGACGAGGCGGGCATCTACGACGCGGGCTCGTGGCTGCGCCTGCCCCCGGGCGCCCACCATGCGCCGCGGGCGCCCGACGGGTGCACCGTCTACGTCAAGACCGGGGCGGTGGCGGCGCTGCGCACCGACACCCGGCCTTGACCTGAAGAAGCGGGCCGTCCGGGGCCTGCGGCGGCGAGCAGGTGCCGAGGCTGGCGCCGCCGTTCTCCCCCGAAACGCCGGTCGCCCCTTGTGCCGGACCGCGGCCGACCCCGTACAATGAGCGCATTCGCACCGATGGTCATGGCATGACGCCTCGGGGCGATGTCGGAGGAGCGACGGTGCACGGACGCCGCCTTCCCTTTGTTCCCCGGCCGGGCGCTGTGCTCGCACCCGGTGCGCGGATGTTCTCACACGCAGACGACTCCCGAACGGTCTGCACCTCTCACAGAGGGCCCGGTGCGCACCCATGATAAAGCGTCTCTTCGTCGTTCTGATTCTCCTGGGGCTCGTTTTCGGCGGCATCTTCGGCTGGAAGTACTACCAGGCGCAGCAGCGGGCCGCCCGCGCCTCGGCGCCGCCCCCGCCGGCCACCGTGGCGGCGGCGGAGGTACGAACGGAGAGCTGGCAGCCGTACCTGTTTGCGGTGGGCAGCCTGGTCGCCGCGCAGGGCATCCACGTCACCACCGAAGTGGCCGGTCAGGTCGAGAAGATCCACTTCCAACCGGGGCAGGTCGTGGCCGAGGGCGAGCCGCTGCTCCAGCTCGACGACAGCGTCGATCGTGCCGTGCTCGACGGGCTGGTTGCGCAGCGCCGGCTGGCCGAGATCCGATTCAAACGCATCACGGAGCTGCTCGAGAAGAACGTCGTCCCCAAGGCCGATTTCGACGAGGCTCAGGCCAACCTGGACAACGCCAGCGCCCAGGTCGCCTCGCAGCGCCGGCGCATCGAGGAGAAGCAGATCCGGGCGCCGTTCGCGGGGCTGATCGGGATCCGCGAGGTGGACGTCGGCGAGTATCTCTCGCCCGGCGCCCGCATCGTGCCGCTGCAGGCGCTCGATCCCATCTACGCCGACTACTCGCTGCCTGAGCAGCATCTCGCGCGCCTCTCCGCGGGACAAACCGTGCGCCTGACGGTCAAGGCGTATCCGAACCGCACGTTCCAGGGCCGGGTCGAGGCCATCAATCCGGGCATCGATCCCGGCACGCGCAGCGTGCGCATCCGCGCCATCCTCGCCAATCCGGGACATCACCTGCGTCCGGGCATGTTCGCCGAGGTGCGCACCCTCCTGCCCGAGCGCGAAGACGTGCTGACCCTGCCCCGTACCGCCATCAGCTACGCCCCTTACGGCGATTCCGTGTTCGTCATCGAGGAGCAGGACGGAGATCTCGTCGTCCAGCGCCGCCAGGTGCAGACCGGCGAATCCCGCGAGGGGCGGGTGGAGATCGTGCAAGGCCTCGAGGCCGGAGAGCGAGTGGTGGCCGCCGGACAGGTGAAGCTGCGCAACGGCCAGCGCGTGCGCATCGACAACTCGGTCGAGCTCGACCGGCAGATCGGCTCGGCGGGTGAGTCGTGAACTTCACCGATCTCTTCGTCCGCCGCCCGGTGCTGGCCAGCGTGGTCAGCCTGCTGATTCTGGTCATGGGGCTGCGCGCCATCCAGTTGCTCGAGGTGCGCGAGTACCCCGAGACGAAGAACACCGTGGTCACCGTGACCACGCTGTATCCGGGAGCGAGCAGCGATCTCGTGAAAGGGTTCGTGACCACTCCGCTGCAGCAAGCCATCGCCGAGGCCGACGGCATCGATTATCTGTCCGCGAGCAGCACCCAGGGGCGCTCGGTGGTCGAAGCCCACATGGAGCTCAACTACGACCCGAATGCCGCCGTGGCGGAGATCCAGGCCAAAGTGGCCAGCCAGCGCAACGTCCTCCCCAACGAGGCGGAGGATCCGGTCATCGATTCGACGACCGGCGAGACCACCGCGCTCATGTACATGGCTTTCTACAGCGATCAGCTGTCGCCCTCCCAGATCACCGACTACCTGCTGCGAGTGGTGCAGCCGAAGCTGCAGGCCGTCCCGGGCGTCGCCAAGGCCAGGCTCATCGGCAACAGGACCTTCGCCATGCGCATCTGGCTGGACCCGCGGCGCATGGCCTCGCTCGGCGTCACCCCCCAGGACGTGCGCGACGTGCTGCGCGAGAACAACTACCTCGCAGCCATCGGCCAGACGAAGGGCGCCTACGTCGCCGTGGACCTCAGTGCCACCACCGACGTGAGCGAGACCCGGGATTTTCGCAACCTGGTGGTGCGGGCGCAGAACGGTACGCTGGTGCGCATCGCCGACATCGCGGATGCGGAGCTGGGCGCCGAGGACTACGACTCCACCAGCTGGTACAAGGGGCAGACCGCCGTTTATCTGGGCGTCGAGCAGACGCCGGGCTCCAATCCGCTGTCGGTGGCCGAGCGCGTTCACACCATCCTGCCGGAGATTCGTGCCCAGCTCCCCACGGGCCTGAACGTGCACGTGCCCTACGATTCCAGCGTGTTCATCGAAGACTCCATCGAGGAGGTCTTCCGCACCCTGGCCGAGGCGGTGCTCATCGTTCTTCTGGTGATCTTTCTGTCCCTGGGCTCGTTCCGCGCCGCCCTGATCCCGGGCGTCGCGGTTCCGCTGTCGCTCATCGGCGGAGCCTTTCTGATGCTGCTCATGGGGTTCTCCATCAATCTGCTCACCCTGCTCGCCATGGTGCTGGCCATCGGCCTCGTGGTCGACGACGCCATCGTGGTGGTGGAGAACATCCACCGGCATATCGAGCAGGGGGAGTCCCGGTTCCAGGCGGCGCTCACCGGTGCGCGCGAGCTGGGACTGCCGATCATCGCCATGACGACGACCCTGATCGCCGTCTACGCTCCCATCGGCTTCATGGGCGGCCTGGTGGGGACGCTGTTCACCGAGTTCGCGTTCGCCCTCGCGGGCGCGGTGCTCATCTCGGGGGTGGTGGCGCTCACCCTCTCTCCCATGCTCTCCTCGAAGGCGCTGAAGGCGAACGCGCAGCCGGGGCCGTTCGAGCGCGGCGTCGAGCGCTTCTTCAGAGCGCTGGCGGCCCGCTACCAGCGGGTTCTGGGCCGCTCTCTCGATTACGTGCCGGTCACCATCGTGTTCGGCGCGGTGGTGCTCGTCAGCATCTATTTCATGTTCGTGACCAGCCAGGGCGAGCTTGCGCCCACGGAGGACCAGAGCATCCTGTTCTTCCAGGGCACGGCCCCGCAGACGGCGACCATCGACTACACCGAGGCATACACCCGCCAGATCGTCGACGCCTTCGAGACCGTCCCCGAGTACCACGAGAGCTTCTTCCTCCTCGGGCGCGGGGGTGATCCCAGCACGGTCTTCGGGGGCTTCAAGATGCCGCCCCCCTCACAGCGCGAGCGCTCCCAGATGGAGGTCCAGCCCGAAGTCCAGCAGAAGCTCGATCGCGTGGCCGGGCTCCAGATTGCAGTGTTTCCCCGCCCGAGCCTGCCGGGATCCGGGGGCGGCCTGCCGGTACAGTTCGTGGTCACCACCGACGCCGACTACGCCAGCCTGGACAGCGTGGCGGATCAGCTGATCGGCCGGGCCATGGGCAGCCGGATGTTCGCATTTCTGAAGAAGTCCATCGAGCTCACCCGGCCCAAGACGACCGTGGTGATCGACCGCGACCTGGCAGCGGATCTGGGAATCACGATGCAGGATATCGGAAGCGATCTGGCCGCCGCGCTCGGCAGCAACTACGTCAACCGGTTCAGCCTGGAAGGACGCAGCTACAAGGTCATTCCGCAGGTGGCGCGGCGTTATCGTTTGGACCACCATATGCTCGACAACTATTACGTCCGCGCACGCTCGGGCGATCTGGTTCCTCTCTCAACCCTGGTCTCCTTCCGCAACTCGGTGGAGCCGAGCAAGCGCACGCAGTTCCAGCAGCTCAACTCGCTCACGCTGGAAGGCGTCATGGCGCCGGGGGTGAGCCTGGGAGAAGCCCTCGGGTACCTGGAGCAGCAGGCTCGGGATCTGTTCCCCCGCGGGTACACCTGGGACTACACCGGCGCATCCCGGCAATTCGCACAGCAGGGCGCCGCGCTCGTGATCACCTTCTTCCTGTCGCTGGTGGTGATCTACCTGGTTCTGGCCGCGCAGTTCGAGAGCTGGCGCGATCCGCTCATCATCCTCGTGTCCGTGCCCATGACCATCGCCGGCGCGCTCGCTTTCATCACGCTCGGGGCTGCGACCATCAACATATACACGCAGGTCGGCCTCATCACCCTCATCGGGCTGATCGCGAAGAACGGCATCCTCATCGTGGAGTTCGCCAATCAGCTTCAGATCCGCGAAGGCCTCGGCAAACGCCGGGCGGTGGAGCAGGCGGCGGGCATTCGGCTGCGTCCCATTCTGATGACGACCGTCGCGATGTTGATGGCCATGATCCCGCTGCTGACCGCGAGCGGCCCCGGCGCCGTCAGCCGCTTTCACATGGGTCTGGTGATCACGACGGGTCTCGGGATCGGCACGCTGTTCACTCTGTTCGTGGTGCCCGCGGTCTATGTGCTGGTCGCGCGCGATCACGCCGCCGCCCGGGAAAGCGAGGAGGCCTCCTCACCGGCCTGAGCTTGCATAAACCACCTGGAAAAGACTTAACCACAGAGGACACAGAGGAGAACAAAGACAAGAGAAACAAACACCAAAACATACAGAATGCAAGATATGGAAAGAGACGCGAGTAACCGCTCAATATCAGATCGATCGGATAGGAGCGACAAGCGACTGTTGTGAGACTCCAGCTATTCACGAGGGTACCGAGAAGTCATGGCTCTGTAGCTAGAAATTTTTCTTTACTCTGTGTCCTCTGTGGTCAGATTTTCTCTGTGTCCTCTGTGGTTAGATCTTTTGGAGGGTCTACGCCTCGTTGAGCGCGTCGATGAGGTGGCGCAGCCGGCCGAAGTCGAGCCGATTGAAATCCAGAACCAGCCGGGGCAGGTGAGCGATCTCGGGTTCGTCGAGCTCTTCCTCGAAGGCGGGGCTCATGAACATGTCGCCCCCCGGCATGAGGATATCGTCAAAATCCTTCCTGAGCGCGTCCAGCCGGCCGCTGTCGATCTCGCTCTTCAAACGAATGACCAGACGTTGCCCCACGTAACGCAGGCTGTGATAGCAGCGGTAGAAACGGTCGATGTGCTCCAGGGCACCGTTAACGCTCTGCACGTGCTCGAACAGATCGAGATCCGACGGGCTGATGTAGCCGGGACGCAGCAGCTCCTCCTCGAAGAAGCGAATCACGTGAGTCCAGTAGGTGCTACCGGGCTCGTCCACGAGAACCAGCGGCAGCGAGTAGCGCTTGCCGGTCTGAAGCAGCGTGAGCGTCTCCATCGCTTCGTCGAGCGTTCCGAACCCGCCGGGGAACAGCACGACGGCGTCGGCCTCCTTGATGAAGGCCACCTTGCGGTTGAAGAAATACTTGTAGGTGATGAGGCGCGGATTGCCTTCGAAGATCGCATTCGACTTCTGCTCGAACGGCAGCCGGATGTTGACGCCGAAGGAGTGCTCCGGACCCGCGCCTTCGTTGACCGCCTGCATGATGCCGGGACCGGCGCCCGTGATGGCCATGTAGCCGGCACGGGCCAGTCTTTCTCCGAATTCGCGCGCGAGACGGTAGGCGGCCTCGTCCTCACCCGTTCGCGCCGATCCGAACACCGTCACCTTCCGGATCTCGCGATAGGGCGCGAATGCTTTGGCGGTGAACCGCATTTCTTTCAAGGTGGAGTTGATCATCTTCAGATCCACCCGTCCGTCGTCCTCCTGACCGGCCTTGAGGGCGGCGATGATCATCTGACGCACGATCTCGGGACGGCGTATGTCGCCGACGAGCTCCATCAGCTGATCGATGACCTCGTCCGCCTGGCCGTTTTCTCTGGTGAAACTGAGCTGCATGCGAATACCGCTCGAGCGGGTGTCGGGAAGCTGCATTTTAGTCAATATGTCCTCACGCGCGGGGCCGACCGTGGCGGGGCGGCCGGTCCCTCGCGAGCGGGGGCGGAACCGCGTAAGGAGCTGCCGGAGCTCGTCCGCGGCTGCCCGCGCGTCGCGACAAAGGGTAGCGGCTCGGGCGCGCTCCGACTTGAGCCACTCCCGCGGCGGGGGCCGCGCCCCGCCGCGCTTCGAAGCGTCCGAGCGCTTCGCCCCGGAGCGCGCAGTCACGGCTGGCGCTTCAGCGTATTCCTGCGGTCCGACTTGCATCGAGCCCGGGGGCTATAATCGAGCACATGCACCGAGGAACATCGCGCGGGCAAGGCAAACGCATGCGCACCGTGTCCCCCAAAGGAGCCGGCGGTTACTCGATTCACCTACGATGAGCTGGAGCACGAGCGGTTGACCCGGCTGTTCGAGCAAACCGGGCGCGTCGACGTAGTGCTCAGTCGCAAGCGTGGATTCATCCTCAATGCGTTCCTGCGCAACGACCGCAGGCTCCGGGGCTACGAGAGCCTGAATCCGTCCGGCTGGCAGGTGCTGGCGAGCTTCTCGACGGCCGCCTTTCTCACCGCGCGAATCTATCTCTTCCATCGAAAGCTGTACGAGATCCTCGCTTTGGTGGCCATCCACGATCCGCTGGTCGAGGTGAACCGAAGCGACGGAGGGTCCTGGACGATCAGCTTCTCGCGCCCGGATGCCGGGGCCGGTGCCGCCTCCGAGGGCGAGATGGGCGCTTGACGAA
The DNA here is from genome assembly GCA_964585725.1 of uncultured Ectothiorhodospiraceae bacterium. Taxonomy (GTDB): domain Bacteria; phylum Pseudomonadota; class Gammaproteobacteria; order HK1; family HK1; genus CAZPFD01. The sequence continues at coordinate 15,304 of CAZPFD010000028.1, forward strand.
CACGCTGCGCAGGCGGCGGGCGCGCGGCTTGTCAACCTCGCGAGGCGGCATTATATGTAGAGGCGTAGCGGCAGCTCGTGATGCAAGAGACCAGCGCGCGGCCATTACGCGGCGCGGCATTCAGGACCGATCCCCTGTCGCAGAGCTGCCGGGCGCAATCTTTCACCGGTCGATCGGAGGGAGAAAGCTCTATGCCGACCTACCAGTACGAATGCACCAAGTGCGGCGAGACATTCCAGCGCCAGGAACGGCTCCACGAACACGAGGAGGCGCGTCCCCATTGCCCCGGGTGCGGCGCCGAGAACGTGCGCCAAGTGGTGGCCCCGTTCTTCGCAAGAACCTCGAAGAAAAGCTGACCCGCTCCCATGCCCATTCTCGAAAAAGACCCCTGGCGCATGCAGTACTTCCAAGGCGCCGCATGCCCGGACGATGTCGTCGTTCCGACCGACGACGAATACGCTTACAAGCTGTATCCCGAGCATCACTGGATCTACAACAAGCTCGTCATCTGTGAGAGTCAGGGCATCGAGTGCGGGCCGCACGGCCTGCCCCCTCCGCGCTTCCCCGTGTTCAGCAAGCCCATCTTCAACCTGCGCGGCATGGGCGTGGGCGGCCGGGTCATACAGTCGCTGGAGGACTACGAGCTGCATCACACTCCCGGACACATGTGGATGCCCATGCTCGAGGGCGAACACGTGAGCACGGACGTGGCCGTGGTCGGCGGCGAGCCGGCCTGGTGGCGGCACACCACGGCCAAGCCCCTCGGCGACGGCATGTTCGACTACTGGACCGTGGAGGCGGAGTCGCGCACCGCGGTGGAGGAGTACTGCGGGGACTGGCTGCGCCGGCACCTGAAAGGGTATTACGGATTGGTCAACTTCGAGACCATCGGCGGGCGCATTATCGAAGCGCATCTGCGCTTCGCGGACCAGTGGCCGGACCTCTACGGGACGGGCTGGCTGGACAGCGTCATCGAGCTCTACCACCACAAGCGCTGGCGCTTCGCCGACTCGGACCGCAAGACCGGCTACAGCGTGGTCCTCTTCGGCGGGCATGGTCTGCACTACCCCCGCGTGGACCGCGCCGCCGTGGCAGCCATCCTCCAGCACCCGGATGTCTCCAGCGTCCAGATCACCTTCCACGAGGACAAGCCGCCCGAGATGCATGCGATGCCTCCGGGCGGCTTCCGGCTCGCCATCGTGAACTGCTGGGATCTGGCCGCCGGGCTGGAGGCGCGCCAGAAGCTCGCGCTCATGTTCTGGTCCACTCAGACGCTGCGCGAGGCGCCGCCCAAGCGGATCGCCTGACACAGAGGGCACAGATGAGCGACGCGCCGACGCTTCCGCCCCTCTACGAGCTGGTCGCGCTGGAACGCGTGGACAGCGCGTTCGACGAGGCGGTCCGGCGGGCGCGCCGCGGCGCCGAGGAAGGGACACTGGTCTGGGCGCGGATACAGACCGCCGGCCACGGGCGCTTCGGGCGCCCCTGGCACTCCGAGCGCGGGGACCTCCACTGCGCGCTGGTCCTGCGCCCCGAGAGCCCCCGGGAAGCCGCGCTACAGCTCAGCTACGTGGGCGCGATCAGCGCCGGTACCGCACTGGCGGCGCTCGTGTCGCCCATGATCGGGCTGCACTATCGCTGGCCCAACGACATCCTGCTGAGCGGTGCCAAGGCCGGGGGCCTGCTGGTGGATGCGGCGCCGGACGAGCAGCCGGAGTGGCTGGTCCTCGGCCTCGCCATCAATGTCCGCACCTATCCCCAGACCCGGGACTACTGGGCCACCAGCGTGCACGCGGTCGAAGGCAGCTCGGAGATCAGCGACGTCGGCCTGCTCGAGGAGTACGCCCGCAGGTTCCTGTCGTGGATCAACCGCTGGGCGAACGAGGGCTTCGAGCCGGTGCGCAAGGCGTGGCTGCAGCGCCTGGACCGCACCGAGCCGGAGCTCCCCCTGGAGCTCGCCACCGGCACCGTGCGCGGGCGCTTCGTCGACGTCGATGCACGCGGGAACCTGGTGGTGTCGATCGCCGACGGAGAGAAGCGTAAGGTCACTCTGGCCGAGTTCTACGGAGTGGGTTGACACGTTCCGCGGCGGCGCGACATCGACGCGGAGGCGCCATGACGAGACCCGAGATCCCCGAGACGCCGGGCGTGTACGCCCTCGACGACGAAGGCGCACCGGTGCTGGTCCACGCCTATGAGATGGGTGAGTACGGCCTCGAGCAGGTGCGCGAGCTGTTCCAGCTCGGTCGAGTGGAGAGCTCCCCCGAAGACGACAATACGCTGCTCGCGCTCGAGGCGCGGGAGATACGCGAGCTCAAGGCCATGGCGGACGCCTACAGCTTCGACTACGAGGAAGAGTTCATCGAGATGTGCCATGCCATGGCACGCTTCGCGGCTGCGCATCCCGCGCAGCGCTTCCTGTTCGCGGCCAACTTCTGAGCAAGGGCGCGTCCATGACGCCCGCATCGGGTCGGCGGAGCGCCCCTTGAGTCGTCCCCCGCCGGCCCCCGGGGAGCCGCTCACCGCGCCGGCCGGCGGCCGATCCAGTGGGTCAGCGGCTCCCGGACCCGGGGCGAGTCGTTGGTGAGGATGGTCTCGAAGTCCTCGAGGAGGCCGGCCAGCTCTCCGCGGCGCAGCGCGTAGGCGGGATTGAAGTCGGGCTTCTCGGCGAGGACGTTCTCGTTGAAGGTCTCGTAGATCATCATCCCGCCGGGGCGGAGACTGAGCTTCAGCGCGGGCATCAGGTCCCGGTTCAAGAATTTCACCACCACGATCAGATCGAAGCAGGCGGGCGGCGGGTGGAACCGGTCGAGATCCACCGCCAGCCACTGGACCCGCACCCCGCGGGCACGGGCCTGCTCGCGCCCGTAACGCAGCGCGCGGAGGCTGCCGTCGACGGCGACGACCTCGAAGCCGAGACTCGCCAGATACAGCGCGTTATGCCCCACGCCGCAGGCCACATCCAGCGCCCGTCCGGGCGCGCCGAGAAGCCGGCGGTGGGCCACCAGGAACGGGGAGGGCGAGAAGTCGGGGTTGGGGTTGCCCTTCGCGTACTTGCGCTCCCAGCGCTCGATGTCGTCATGCATGGGTCGTGATTCGTGATTTAGTGATTCGTGCAGGATGCAGGGCGATCCCCGGGGTATGCAACGCCTCAGAAAGACCCTGCGGCACGGCCGCGCCGGCGGGCCCCGGGGAGTCGTCTTTCGCCCCGCTTGGCGGGCCTGAGGACACGCGGCGCGGCCGTCGCCGGCGGCGCTTTTCCGCCGCCGGAGGGTGCGTTGGCGCCGATTCCAGTGTGGGCTAGAATCTGACTCCTGGTCCGGTCCGCGATGCGCCCCCTGCCGGCGTTCACGCGTCTCAGCCCCGCAACGGAGCACCGCATGATCAAGCGAAGAAGTTTCGTGAAGCTCTGCGCCTCCTTCGCCGCGGCCGTCAGCGCAAGCCCTCGGCTGCTCGCTCAAGACGGCGGCACGCTGCGACGTTTCGAGCGAGTCAAGCTGGTGAGCGAAAGGGGCCGGGCAATCGAGCCCGACAATCTCGAGATCGGCACCAACTACGTTTTTCACTATCCCTACATCTGTACGCCCTGCTTCCTGCTCAATGTCGGGCAGCCCGTACCCGGCGGGACCGCACTGAAAACCAAGAACGGGCACCGCTATCGCTGGCGCGGCGGCGTGGGGCCGCAGCAATCCGTTGTCGCCTTCTCGGCCATCTGTGCTCACAAGATGACGCACCCCTCGCCCGCGGTGAGCTTCATCAACTACCGCCACGAGCCGACACGCTTCCTGGACAGCGAGGAGCATACGGCGCGACAGGACAGGATCATTTACTGCTGCTCGGAGAAGAGCGTCTACGACGTCACCGGCGGGGCGCGCGTTCTGGGCGGACCGGCACCTCAGCCGCTCGCGGCCGTGCTGTTGGATTACGAGCCTTCGGAACGCGCCCTCTACGCCAGGGGCACCTACGGCGGAGACATGTTCGACGAGTTTTTCGAGAAGTTCACGGAGCGGCTTCAGCTCGAGTATCTGGTCACGGACGTGCGCCGGCCGGTTGCGGGCGCGAGCATCGTCGAGCCGCTGGCGGAATTCTC
>CAZPFD010000028.1:19493-24329 GCA_964585725.1 uncultured Ectothiorhodospiraceae bacterium
GACTCGTTGATGAGGGACGCCACCCGCGCGTGGCCCATGGCCGACGCCATGGCAAGCGGCGTTCGCCCTTCCAGGTCGGTAGTCGCCGCGTCGGCACCGTGCGCGAGCAGGGCGCGAACGATGGTGGAGCTGCCACGCGCCGCCGCATAGTGCAGCGCGGTCGCGCCGCTCTCGTTTCGGGCATTCACGTCCGTGGCGCCGGATTCGAGCAGCGCGGACACGGCGCCTGCCCGATTCTCGAAGGCCGCGCGCATCAACGGCGTCCAGCCGTACACGTCGCGCGCATTGGGGTCGGCGCCGTGCCCGAGCAGGAGCCGAATGGCCCTTTCATGCCCTTTGGCCGACGCGACCATCAGCGCCGTCCAGCCGTTGCTGCCGCTGGCGTCGGGTTCCGCGTGGTGGGTCAGCAGCAGGCTCAGGGTTCGGGGATCGCCTTCGATGGCGCCGTACATCAGGGCGGTGCCGCCGTTGCCGTTGGCGGCGTTGACGTCCGCCCCCGCTTCGATGAGTGCGCGCACGAGACGGTGCCGGCCATGCCGGGCGGCAAGCATCAGGGCGGTTTTGCCGAGCTCGGTGCGCTGATTGACGTCCGGCCCCTGCGCGACCAGCCGCGCCATGGCATCGAGGTCTCCGCGGTCGAGCGCCGCGGCGAACTCGCCGTTGACCCCGGCCCGCAGCGGGCTTGCCAAGACCGCGGTCAGCAGGCCGAGCACAGCGGCGCGCAGAATCGCGTTCATGCCCATTCAATATCGTCCCCGCAAACGTCAGCCCGAGGTTACCCTCGCCGGGTGCGAGCCTGCAAGCGACGCCTCGTCAGCTTTGCGACGGCTTGCCGCGCCCGGTGTGCCCGACGATCTGATACTCGGTGCGCAGCACGCCCTCGCGCAGCTCGTAGTGCTCCACGACCTCGGCGAGCGCCGCCCGCGCGTCGTAGCGCGCCGTCAGACGAATCAACGAGTCGTGCTGAATGGCGTCACGAAGCAGATCGTCGAAGCCTGCGCGCTGCTCATCCGTGAGCTCGTGCTGCTGCGAATGGATGACGTTGAAATCCTGATCGCCGAAGAACCAGCACAGGCGCGGCTGCGCCGCGAGCAGCTTCAGGGTCTCGAAGTGGGTCGTGACCGCGCCCGGCGTGAGAAGGATCTCACTGGCCAGGGGATCGTCGGGCAGCGTGAAGACCTCGAGGCGCAGCATGATCACGGCGGCGTTCGGGTTCTCGATGAGATCCGCCTCGATGCCCACCCGCAGCGGGCGTGTCGCCTTGCCGAGCACGCGGCGATCCCGCTTGCACTCCGGACCGGCGGCCTGGATGAAAAGCGCCGCCTCCCACGTGTCGCCGTCGAGCCTGACCGGTATGCAGGTGGCCGAAGCCCCGGAGGTGCGCATGGCCTGTCGCACCGCCTCGGGGAAACGTTGGCCCTGAAGGCTATCCCCAGTCGCCATACACCGCCTCAAAATAAAGCACCCCTCGCCCGCCAGAGCGAGGGGTGCGTCTTGCAGGCGCGATCCGATTCGCGCGGTTTCGCGGGCGCTCAGGTAGGCCGGGCTGCCGCACCCCGCGCGGGGGCGCCCTCCACTTCCTCCCTGGGCCTTGCCTGGCTCTTGACCTCTTCGTACCAGAGGCTGTGGTGCTGTTTGGCGAAGTTCTCGTCCACGTAGCCCTTGGACATACCCTCGTAGACGCCCTCGACTCCGACGCTGCCGAGATAGATGTGCCCGAGCATGAAGAAGACCCAGGCCACGGAGCCGGCCGCGTGAATCATGTTGGCGAGCTGCATGGTCTCGCGGGCCTGGCCGAAGTTCGGGAAGTCGAGGATGAACCCGGTGACCACCACGGCCAGCCCGATGAATAGCATGATCCAGTAGGCGATGATCTTCTGGCCGATGTTCACCTTTCCGGCGGGCGGATGGCGTTTGGGGTTGAGGTAGCCGCCGCCCTGCTTGATCCACTCCCAGTCACCCTTGCCGGGCAGGTTGTGGCGGAACCCTACGATGAGGGTGATCACCACGCCGATGGCGAACAGGGGCCCCACATAGTTGTGCACCGACATGGAGAAGCTGGCCCAGCCGGCGAACCCGCCCGGGCCGAGCAGCGGGATGAGCACGGCGCGCCCGAAAAGCAGGCTCAACCCGGTGACGGCGAGGATGATGAACAGGATGGCCGTGTACCAGTGCAGCACCCGCTCCCACAGCGCCCAGCGCGGGATCACTCTGCCCGAGCGGCCTCCTTCGAGGCGCAGCGGACCCCGAAAAGCGAAGAAGAGGAGCATGGCGATGATCACAGCGAAAAGCGCCCAGCCGCCGATGCTGGCGATGGGACCGTTGCGCACCTGGCGCCAGTTCTGCCCGCCGTTCTGTACCAGAACACTGGTCTCCTGTCCCTGCACTGCGGTGTAGCCCTGGTTGCCCTCGCGCACCGCGCGCCAGTACTGCGAGCGCGGATTGACGTCCTCCGTGAACTGCGCCTGGGCCGTCTGAAAGCCGGTATATACGTACCCGAGCAGGGGCAGCACCATGGCGCCGAGGAGGATGCCCAGGACGCTCCACAACATCAGGCGCTTGTGATATCGGGCCCGCGTGCGTCGCTGCGATTGTTCGTGCTCGATAGCCATCACCTCGGTCTCCTTCTGCGTTCCCTTCGGACGGCTCAGCGGTCCGTCTGGTTGTAAGCCAATCGGTCGCGGAGCTGGCTGAACTGCTCCTGCGTGCGCTGCCGTTCCTGCTTGAGGGCTCCCTCCGGCTTCCAGGGGTCCTGGATCCGGTTCGTGTTCACTTCCCGGCCGCAGCCCGACAGGGCCAGGAGAAGCAGCATCGACAGGATCACCATCGTCCGAGCCATCATGGTCGCCCCTCGCTATCAGTCAGCGCCTTCTTTCAGCGCCTTCTCTTCTTGTATTCCGAACCGCCCGGGGAATCCCTCGCAATCAACCGGCGGCGGCTCACCGGTCCGTTTGCACGAGCTCGAAGCGCTTCTGAAGCGCCTCCTCGCGCGAGGACGCCTGCTGGTCCAGCAAGGGATCCTTCGGTCCCTTGTACTTGCCCGGTTGATGCAGGGTGACTTCGTTGGTTTCGTAACAGCCCGCGAGCGCGATCAGACCCGCGGCGAGGAGAGCGAATATCGCCCCTGTTTTTATGGACATGGGCACAACTCCTGTTGCCGGCGAACTCGGAACCCCTGCGACGGCGAGCGGCACGGCGCGGGGGAGGGCCGTTCTCACGACCCTCCGCCGCGCCCTTCAATCAGCCGGCCGACCCGTAGGCGGCTTCCCAGCCCCAGGTCTGGGGCCGGCCGCCGCGCTTGAGGACGCGCTGGCGGTAGATGTCCGCCACCATGTCGCCGTCGCCTCCCAGCAGCGCCTTGGTCGCACACATCTCCGCGCACAGCGGCAGCTTGCCCTCAGCGATGCGGTTGCGGCCGTACTTCCTGTACTCGGCGTCGGAGTTGTCGGCCAGCGGTCCGCCCGCGCAGAAGGTGCACTTGTCCATCTTACCGCGCACCCCGAACGCCTCCTGCTGCGGGTACTGGGGCGCGCCGAAGGGGCAGGCATAGAAGCAGTAGCCGCAGCCGATGCACAGGTCCTTGTCGTGCAGGACGATGCCGTCCTCGGTGGTATAGAAGCAGTCCACCGGGCAGACGGCGGCGCAGGGCGCGTCCGTGCAGTGCATGCAGGCGACGGAGATGGACTTCTCGCCGGGCATACCGTCGTTGAGCGTTACGACCCGCCGCCGGTTCACGCCCCACGGCACCTCGTGCTCGTTCTTGCACGCGGTCACGCATGCGTTGCACTCGATGCAGCGGTCCGCGTCGGTGAGAAATTTCATTCGGGCCATGATGGATCTCCTCCTAGGCCTTTCTGATCTGGCAGAGGGTCGCCTTGGTTTCCTGCATCTGGGTCACGGAGTCGTACCCGTAGGTCGTCGCCGTGTTGCAGGCCTCGCCACGCACGTAGGGCGCAGTTCCCTCCGGATAGTGAGGCTCCATGTCCTTGCCCTGGAACCAGCCTCCGAAGTGGAACGGGGTCCAGATGACGCCGCGACCCACGCGCGGGGTGACCATGGCCCGCACCAGGATCCTGCCCTCGTTGGGCGGCGGCCCATCCAGCCAGACCATGTCGCCGTCCCTGACGCCCCGGTCGTTGGCGTCCGCGGGATTGATCTCCACGAACATGTGCTGCTGGAGCTCGGCGAGCCACGGGTTGGAGCGCGTCTCCTCGCCGCCGCCCTCGTACTCCGTCAGCCGCCCGCTGATGAACACCAGCGGGTAGTCGCCGGAGTAGTCCGTCGCCTGGATCGACGCGTAGCGCGTGGGCAGACGCCAGAACGCCTTGCGGTCCTCGTAGGTCGGGTACTTCTGGACGAGGTCGTAGCGCGGCGTGTACAGGGGCTCGCGGTGGACCGGGATCGGGTCCGGGAACGTCCACACGTTGCAGCGGGCCTTGGCGTTGCCGAAGGGCGCCGCGCCGTGCTTGATGGCGACGCGCTGGATGCCGCCGGAGAGATCCGTCTTCCAGTTGCGACCCTCCGCCGCCTCCTTCTCGGCGTCCGTCAGGTCGTTCCACCAGCCGAGCTGCTTCAGCAGGTCGGCCGTGAACTCCGGATGCCCGTCCTTGATCTCGGAGCCCACGGGGTACGAGTCCTCGGCCAGCAGCGACACCCCGTTGCGCTCCACGCCGAAGCGCGCCCGGAAGCACAGCCCGCCCTCGGCCACCGGCTTGCTGGTGTCGTAGAGCAGCGGCGTGCCCGGGTGCTTCATCTCCGGGGTGCCCCAGCACGGCCACGGCAGGCCGTAGATCTCACCGTCGCACGGCCCGCCGGTGGCGCGCAGCGTGGTCTTGT
>CAZPFD010000029.1:0-19153 GCA_964585725.1 uncultured Ectothiorhodospiraceae bacterium
GACGAGGAGGCGCATACCCCGGGACCCAGCCTCGGCCCGACGAACCGCCCATCTCGCGGAAATCCGCGAAGAACCAAAAAAAACCGCCCGGGGTCGGGCGGTAAGGGGGCTGGGGGAGCCCGTTGGGGCTCTTGGGCTGCGCACACTCGGGTCATGCGTCCGGCGGGGGGCAGCGCCGCCCGCGCCGGACGCTCTGGTCACTCCACGTCGGCGGCTCGGATACGCACGAGCGCGCGGCGATTCTGCCGGCGGCCCTCCGGCGTCGCGTTGCTGGCGACGGGGTCGGCCTCTCCGCGACCTTCGGTGCGGATCAGCGCCGGATCGATCCCGGCGCGCACCAGCTGCTGCTTGACCGCCAGCGCGCGCTGCTCGGAGAGCCGCTGGTTGTAGTCGCTGGCACCGGTGCTGTCGGCGTAGCCGACGATCTCGACGGCGTCGATCCTCGCTGCGCGCTTGGCTTCGCTGGCGATGCCGTTCACTGCGGTGACGTCCTGGGGTCGAAGACGGGCACTGTCCAGATCGAAGAGCGTGACCGCGTCGAGCTCGATGGGCCGGGGCTCGGTGGGCTGCTGCGCAGGCGCCTCCAGCGCCGCCACCTCGATGGTCTGCGTTTCGAGGCCCGCCGCGGAGGGGGCCGGGGATTGGCTGGTGCGCGTCTCCGGGGGCTCGGGGTCGCAGCCCGGCGTGTGGCCCTGCGGGGTCCACGCACCGGTACGAATGCATTCGCCGGAGGTGCTGCGCCACAGGTTGCCTTCGGCGTCGCGCCAGTAGCGGTTCTGGTCTGCGGCCAGGGGCAGGCTGGCGAGGGCCGCGCCCAGGCCTGCGAGCAGACATACGGCGGTGGTCTTGTTCGCTCCTCTCATGTGCTCCTCCGATGGCAGTGATCGCGATGCCGGGTAGTCATCCCAGCTCGGGGCAAGGAGCGTGCCAAGCGCGGCAAGATGCCGTGATGGCGCGCGATGAGCGGGTTCGGGTTCGGTGATCCCGCGCATCTCGCGGGCACGGCGCGGCGAATGCGTCGTCTTCCGGCAACGCGCGGGGCTTTGCAGGCGCGGCGCCTGTCGCGGGCCCCGCCCGGGAGGGCGCCCGTTGGGGTGGTTTCGGGGAAATCCGCTAAAGAGCCGCCCGTGTCGCCGCCGGGCGACAGGGCGGAGGGAGCGCGGGGTGGCGGCGGGCGGGAAGGATCCGGTCAGTCACAGGAGCTCGATGGCTCCGATTGCGCCCGGAACGTCTCGGGGTCCAGATGATGGCGCCGCAGCAGCTTGTAGAACTCGGAGCGGTTTCGACCCGCGAGCCGTGCGGCCTGGGTCACGTTGCCGGCGGTGATCTCCAGCAGGCGAACCAGATACTCGAGCTCGAAGCGATCCCGCGCTTCCGCGAACGGCGGCAGGGCATCGGATTTGTGGCGCAGCGCCTTCTGCACCAGGCTGGCCGGGATGAGCGGCGTGCCGGAGAGCACGGTGCACTGCTCGACCACATTGCGCAGCTGGCGCACGTTGCCGGGCCAGGGGGCGCTCACCAGCAGCTCCATCGCTTCCGGCGAGAAGCCGGTGATGTCCTCGCGCCCGCGGGCCCGCAGCTCTCCCAGGAAGTGGGCGGCGAGCAGGGGGATGTCTTCCCGGCGCTGGGACAGGGGCGGTATCTCGAGAGCGACGACGTTCAAACGGTAGTAGAGGTCTTCGCGAAACTCGCCCGCCGCGACCGCCTGCTCGAGGTCGCGGTGCGTGGCGGCGATGATGCGCACGTCCACCGCCACCGGCTGCGTCGCCCCGATGGGTCTGATCTGGCCGTCCTCCAGAGCGCGCAGGAGCTTCGCCTGCAACGCGAGGGGCATGTCGCCGACCTCGTCGAGCAGCAGAGTGCCGCCGTCGGCCGACTGGAACAGCCCTTTGTAACCCTGCGTCGCGCCCGTGAATGCACCCTTGCTGTGCCCGAAGAGCTCGGACTCGAGCAGCGCCTCCGGAATGGCGGCGCAGTTCACGGGCACGAAGGGTTTTGCGCGCCGCGCGCTGGCGGCGTGGATGGCGGTGGCCAGGATCTCTTTTCCGGTGCCGCTCTGCCCTCGGATGAGAACGTTGACGTCGCTGGCTGCGACGCGCCGGGCCTGCGCCATGAGCTCGCGCATGATCGGGCTGCGGCTCTCGATCCCCGGGGCCGCGTCGTCGTCGGGGGCTGGCGCTTCCGGCGCGGGGCCGCTCAACCGCAGCAGGCGCTCGACGTGGGCCAGCAGCTCCTTGCCGTCGAAGGGCTTGGTGAGATAGGCGGAGACGCCGCGCTGGGTGGCCTCCACGGCATCGGGTATGGTTCCGTGCGCAGTCAGGATGATGACCGGCAGCGTGGGATGCTGCGCGTGCACGGCGTCGAACAGCGCCATGCCGTCCATACCCTGCATGCGCAGATCGGTGATCAACAGATGCGGTTTGAAGCCGGCGAGGCGACCGAGACCCTCGCGCCCGCTCTCTGCGGTGCGCACGTCGTACCCGTTGGCCTCCAGGCGCATGGACAGCAGTCGCAGCAGCTGCGGGTCGTCGTCCACCACCAGGATCCGGCGCGGTTCCTGGCTCATGGCACGGCGTGCTGCGTGCGGCGTTCCATGGCGTTGAGATTCATCTCGATGGCCTTGAGCGCCTCGATCTGCCTCTCGAGACGCAGGCGCCGGGCGCGCTCTTCCTCCGCCGACGCCCGCAAGGCCGCCGCCTCGCGCCGGAGCGCCTCGTGCGCCTCGCGCAGGCGCCCCAGCCGCGCCTGGCTCTGCTCACGGGAGTCGCGCCCGTCCAGCGTGCTGCGCAGGAAGGCGGCAAACTCGCGACAGCAGCCCGTCTCGCCGGGCGGGCGGCCCAGGTAGTCGTCGAGCAGCCGCCGGGCCAGCTCCACGTCCTGGAAAGGGGCTTCGGGATGGCTGAGCACCACCGCCAGGCGGATGGGCCGGGTGGGCGAGTCCTCGGCGAGCAGCCGGTAGTAGAGATGATCCAGCGCCTCGGGGGAGAGCGTGTGCACCCAATGCGCGTAGGCGACCAGCGACGCCGGATCGCGGGGCTCGGCTGCGGATCCGGCGGCGCGGCCGGCGGACTCGGCGGAGGGCAAGCCAGAGCACCCGGCCAGCCCGTACACGCACGCCGCCAGCGCCAGGGCGCGGACCCGCCCCCGTGTAACCGGCATCTCTCTGCACGAGCTGATCACTGCACTTCGACCCCGGCGTGAATGGGGATGGGAATCTACCGGCGGCGCGGCGCGGCCGGGTGCCCCTTGCGCGCACCGCCCCGTGCCTGCTTGCCAGGAATACTAGCTGTGCGCCGTGTGCTTCGGCAAATTCGCGGCGAAACGGGAATCGCGTGCCCGCCGCCTAGAGATCCTCGGTCGGCGTTCCGTCGCTCAGGGTCTGGCCGTCGTTGGCGATGAATCGCCCGGTGATCGCGTAGAACTTCCAGCCGGTGTTGTCCCGCGGGCCGGAGTCGGCAGCGATCGCGGTGACGTCGTCCGTCTTGATGTCGACGTTCACGTCCCGGCTCTTGGACTCGTCCACCGCGAACGGGTTCGGCGGAAGGTTCTTCGTCTTGAGGTAAGGCCCGAAGCGGAAGGTGGCGTCGCGCATGGAGCGGGCCCGGCCGCTCTTGTCGGTGTAGTGGGTGAGCTGCGCGACGAAGGCAGCGGCAGCCTCCTCGGCGCTTGCCGGCGGGGTCTGGCCGTCCTTGGGGCTTACCGCACCCGGCCAGGTGCTGTTGTGCTCGTGGTAGTAGCGCTCGATGGCCGCGCGCAGCTTGGAGAGGTCCGAGCGCAGGGTGGCCACCTTCGCCTGCTCGGTGGTGGAGCCGAGGGGGCGCACCACGACGGCGGCGAGGATGGCCAGAAGCGTGACCACCACCAGGAGCTCCACGAGGGTGAAGCCGCCGGGCGGCGTGCCCTTGGTTTGAGCCACCATGAAAGGTTCAGTGCTTGCTGCGCGCATAGGAAGGGCCGCGATCCACCCTGTATCGGTCCGCGGTGCGCAAGGCTTTAGTTCCTAAAGCGCAGTTCGGCGGCCTCGGCCCGCGCGCCGTCGTGCGCCGGTCACCCTTCCCGAGGGCTCGCCGCCGGGGCACGGCGCGCCGCGGGCCCGCCCTCGGCGGCGCGGGTGGTCATAGCGCTGCGCGCACCCGTGCCTGTGGCGCGGGGTCCGGGTTGCGTGTCAGGCTATCCGCAGCGGCTTGGCAGCGAAGGGGAGCAGGCATGCAGGCGCGAGCGGTCTATGCCAGCGCGTCCGAGGTGGTGCGCGCGCTCGAGCCCATCGAGCCCGTCTATTGCATCTACCCGCACGTGGTGCGCGCCGTGGCGCGCCGCTTTGTGCAAGGATTCCCCGGGCGCGTGCTCTACGCCGTCAAGGCGAATGCCGAGCCGCGCGTGCTCGAGCTGCTGCACGAAAGCGGCGTGGCGCACTTCGACACCGCGTCTCTGCCCGAGATCGCGCTGGTGAAGAGCACGTGTCCCGGCGCCACCTGCTACTTCATGGCGCCCGCGAAGCTGCGCGGCGCCGCGCGCCGGGCTTATGCCGAGCACGGCGTGCGTCACTTCGTGCTCGATCACCGCGAGGAGCTCGACGCGCTGCTGCGCGAGATTCCCGGGCGCGACATCACGCTGTTCGTACGCATGGCCGCCCACGGCCCCGACTCCACCTACGATCTGTCGAGCAAGTTCGGTGCGCCGCCCGCGGACTGCGTCGAGCTGCTGCACGCGGTGTCGGATGCAGGCGCGCAGCCCGCCCTCGCTTTCAACGTCGGCTCCCTGGTGTTGAGGCCCACCGCCTACGGCGAGGCGCTCTCGGCTTGCCGCCGGGTCCTCGAGCAGGCGCGAGTGGCGGTGAGCGAGCTCGACATCGGAGGCGGGTTTCCGTCGCCCTACCCGGGGGTGGAGACGCCGGGTCTGGCCCGTTTCTTCGAGACCATCGCGGCCGCGCGCGCGGAGCTGCCGCTGGCGGCGGACGCCGAGCTTCTGGGAGAGCCCGGGCGGGCCCTGGTGGCGGAAGGGATGTCGGTGCTGGCTCAGGTCATTCTGCGCAAAGGCGATCGCATCTATCTGAACGACGGCATCTATGGGAGCCTGCTCGAGCCGGTGATCTCGCGCGGCCTCGTGCGCTTCCCCGTCCGCGTGCATCGGCTGCAAGGCGAGGCGAGCGATGCGCGGCGTCCCTTCACCCTCTACGGTCCGACCTGCGATTCACTGGACGTGCTGCCGAAGCCGTTCTGCCTGCCGGAGGACATCCGGCGCGGGGATTGGGTCGAGTTCGGAATCCTGGGAGCCTACAGCCACTCCATGCGCACGCACTTCAACGGCTTCTTTCCGGATACGGTGGTCGAGATCGGGAATCCGGCCGCGCTGCCGCCGGGCGTCAACGGGATCGCGTAGGGTGAGAAAACCTGCGCGGAATGTGCTACAGCGCGGCCGTGACTTCGGGCTCCGAGCCGAAGGAAATGTGGGGTCAGACACGACTTTCCCTTGCTAAGTAAAGGCTTGTCTGACCCCACTTTTTCTCGCCCCGCGCGGCGCGCTTCGGCAGTCGCCCTACGCATCGGCTCGCGCTGTAGCAGCGGCGCGTTCTACATCCCACGGGCACATTCAGCCGCGGCTGCGGTGGCGCAACGCATCCGCCAGAACGCGGTAGGCGCTTTTCAAGGGAAGGGGCTCTCTCGAGTCGTAGCGGTGCAGCTGTCCTCTGCGCCAGTCGATGCGGCGAATGAAATCGTTGTCCGAGTGTGCGTGCGCGTAATTCAGCACGTGGCTGTAGATGGGCGTCGCGCCGAGGCGCTCCTCGAGCTCGTCGTGCATTCGCACCAGAAACGCGCTCCAGTCGGCCTGCTCGTGGTGGCGAGCCCGGATCCCGCACGTCACCAGGCGCTGAATGTGCTGATGGATCGGAATGCCCCGGGTCTGTGCGAGCCTCGCCACGTCGTCCGGGGAGACGCGCCGCAGCGGCCGCACGTCGTCCCTCTGGCCGATGCGCACGCGCTGGCACCTGAGGGTTCCGCCGCGTTCGCTCTCGAGCTTGAGCAGGTCGTAGAGCGCCTCCACCCGCCGCGCGGCCGGCTTCGGCTCGAGCGAGCCGAAGTAATGCAGCGGATCCTTGAACTCGGAGAGCGCGGGCGGCTTCCAACCGAGCAGCAGGTGCGCGGCCTGGAACACGCCCCACAGCGGCCGCCTGCGTGGTGACCATTTGACGAGATCCGCCGGCTCGAGATGCTCCAGTCTCATGGCATGCCCACGGTGCGCGCCGCTCCCTGGCGCGATGTCCCAAGCACACCGTCAAGTATACAGCTCCGCCGCGGGCTGCTGGCCGTATCGTGCTGTTACGTTACGGCTGTCTGCGGCGCGACGACAGGCCTCGCCCGCGACGTTCTCCGAGAGGTCCGGTTACTTGCTCTTGCTTTTCAAGAGCTTCGCGATCTGAGGCGAGAGGCGCTTGCGCTCGTCGCGCGAGATGTGCACGAAGTCGGGGTGAATCTTGCCTTCCTTGACGCCGTTCCACTTCATGTAGAACTCCTGCTTGAAACCTCTGCGCAGCAGGGGATCGGCGTAGCGCAGGGAGACCACGATGTACTTCTCGGGCGTGTTCCGCTTGGGCCGGAAGGTGTCGTTGTGCCACGGCGTCGGCGATCGCGCCGGAACGTCGTCTCCCAGCGACAGCGCGAGATCGTAGTCCGTCTGCATGCTTTCCTTGTCGACGAAGAGCATCCTCCCGGCCACATCCCGCGCCGGATGCACGCCGATGTTCTCCAGCGTGACCTGCACGCGGTACGGGGGGCTGCTCGGAAGCGCCTTGATCCCGGGCGCGCTGAGGGAGAAGTAGGGCCGTTGCGCGAGATGCTCCTGCGTCCTGGCGGCGCTGACCTGCCGCACCGCGAGCAGTGCAGCGACGGCGGCGACGGCGCCCGATACCGTGGAGACCACGGTCCACGTGCGTTCGAGTCGCAGTACGCCGTCCATGCGCTCCCACAGCGTGGACAGGAAGAGAGTCAAGTCATCCGTGAACGAAACGGTGATCTGGCTGAACAACTCCGGCAACATTGCGAGTGTTTTCAGTCACATCGCGCCTGTCGAAAGCATAGCCGCTTTCCGGGGGTTGTCTAATGGCGAGGCGGCGGCCCCTGCGGGATTCCGTGCAGGGGGCTGCGCCCGCGCCGGCCCGGCGCTTCGTGCCACCGGGAGCGGTCCTGCGGCGGCGGTTCTGGCTCGCGCCATACCACATCGCGGCGAATGTGTGTTAGGTTGTATGGTCAAGTTATTCAAGCGCTTGGCGCGGCGCGGTGGCTCTTCGGCAGTAGGGTGAGACCCTTGCGGATCGCGGCGCCGGACGCCGATGCAGACGACAGGAGCGATGCAGTGAGCAAGGAGTCCACACACACCACTGAACTCAACGTCGACACGGAGAACCTCTATCACGAGGAGACCTTCACCGATCTCCGTGCGGCCTCGGTGCGCCGGCTGACGCCGGTCAAGCCGGACGGCTCGCCCGACAAGAAGCGGGATACGATGTTCATCGGCGAGACCACGCTCATGACCCAGATGGGTCCCATGCCCGTGCAGTTCGGGATCGAGGCCGAGACCCTCGAGCAGGCCTTCAAGAAGTTCCCGGAGGGAGTGAAGGGCGCCATCGAGCGGCTGAACGAGCGGGCAAAGGAGCTGGCACGCGAGGAAGCCTCGCGCATCGTCGTCCCTCAGGGCGGCGTGCCGCCCGGCTTCACGGGCGGCGGAGGCCAGGGCGGCCAGGGGGGGCCCGGCGGCAAGATCATGCTGAAGTGAGGCGCGGGGCGCGAACGCCGTTTGTGGGATTCAGTTTCCTGGCGGGGTGCCGATAAACGGATGGACGGAGCGGCCCGGGAGACGTCCCGCAGCCGTCCGTTCATTTTCGCTCAGTAGTGCGTCCGTTACCCCACCGGGCTCCACACTCGGTGGGGTTTTTCTTTGGTTCTTCTCAGCACCAGCCCTTCTTGGCGTGGCCCGGCGGGCAGAAGCCGGGGCGTCCGCCCACCTCCACCGTCACCGGGTCGACCTTCACCTCGCCCGGCTCCATCTTGACGCTGGGCCCGCGCACCGAGCACGCGCTGAGGAGCAGCGCGAGAGCCAGCACCCCACCGATGAATCCACGCATATGCCATCTCCCGACGATGAGCGACCATAATCCCTATCGGCAACGGCGCGGGAAAGGACAGGGGTCGGACGGCTCGCCGCGCGGCGAGGCGTGCGCGCCGCCGCCGCCAGGACGCGCATTCGCGGGCGCTTCAGTGAACCCAGTCCGCGGCGTCGGGGTCGATGCGCATGCGCGCGGCTTGTCCGCGGGAATCGACGAAGAGGAGGTTGACGGGCAGGCGCATCCTGCCGTCGGGCAGATGCTCGGCCACGATGTCGGCCTCGAGCGAGTCCAGGGCGGAGGTGACCTTGTAGTGGACGACCATGGCTTCGCCGTTGGCCGCGAGCACGGCGACGTAGAGCGGCGGGACGAATTCCTGCTCTTCCACCAGGTCATAGATGGCCTCGCTCAGTTTCTCGTCCAACTGGTCCAGACTCACGGTGCGCTCCTTACGGTGCTCGGAAACCCGGCGCTCGGCGCGCGCACGCTCCGAGGCGCCGGCCCTAGGTACTTAACACGCATGGCAGGCGAGCGAAACCCCAGCCCTGCGGTGGGCGGGGGCCGGGAGAGCCGGGCGGCGCACGGACCGCGCCCGGGCGAAGGGGGTGCCGCCGGGGTCGTGAGCATGCACTGGCAGAGGCCGGCGCGGCGCGAACGGAGGAAGAAGCTCCTTCCCTGACGTTGCGCGCCCGGGAGACTCGCCGGCGCGGCGGTGCTCGCATGAGAAGAAATGTGTCTCTGAGCGGGTTGTCTTTTCGAATAGAATCGTCCGGTCGGACAATGACCCGAGGGGGGCACGATGGGAGTCGACTGGAGGAGATTCGAAGCCATCCGCAGGGCCGCGGAGATCGAGCTCGATGCCTGCGCGAAGGCCAATCGCATTCTGCGCCAGGTGGAGCAGGAAGGCGGATTGGACGGCGATGCGCAGAGGCGTCTGATGCGCGATCTTCTGCTGGAGTTCCTGCGCGGACGATGCGATGCGGATATGCAGGAGAAGCTCATTCGAGCGTTCGTCGTCTGCCACACCCGCAGTCCCATGATGGCCGTTCGCGGCTGACCGGCGCGCCGCCGGTCTCGCAGCACTGGCCGGGTTCGCCCGAGTCCCGCGCCCTCCCGCAACGCCAGCTGCATGCGCGGCTTGACGCCGCCGGCACCGATGCCGGGCATGTCATATCACACGTCCCCGAGACGCGCGCCATCATAATCGCCGGCGCGCGGGGAACGTGACCCCGACTCGACCCGCGACGATCCTTTTCCGAGGGGGGAACCATGCTTCCAGACAAGATGAAGGCCGTGCTTCTCACGGGTCACGGTGGACCCGAAATGCTTCAGTATCGCGAGGACGTACCCGTGCCGCGTCCGGGCTCCGGCGAGGTGCTGATCGAGGTGGGTGCGTGCGGCGTGAACAACACCGACATCTGGGTGCGTGAAGGGGCCTACGGCACCGAGGACGATCCGGGCGCCGTGTCCACGTGGCGGCGCAAGGGGTCGACGCTCGCGTTTCCGCGCATTCAGGGGGCGGACATCGTCGGGCGCATCGTCGCCGTGGGCGAGGGCGTGGCGCGGGCGCGCGTCGGCGAGCGGGTGGTGGTCGACTTCAGCCTCTACGGTGACGAAGGCGACGGTCTCGTCGACATGGACTACATCGGCCATGGACGCGACGGGGGCTTCGCCGAGTACACTGCGGTCCCCGCCGAGAACGCCCATGCGGTGGATACGGCGCTCACCGACGCCGAGCTCGCGACCTTCTGCTGCGCCTACGTGACCGGCGAGCACATGCTCAATCGCGCGCGCGTCGCGGCGCATGAGACGGTGCTGATCACCGGCGCCTCGGGCGGCGTCGGGTCGGGCCTGATTCAGCTCTGCCGCGTGCGCGACGCAGTGCCCGTGGCCGTCGTGGGCAAGGGCAAGGAGGAGGCCGCGCGCCGCATCGGCGCCGAGGCCGTGGTCACGCGCGGCGAGGGGCAGTTCAAGGCCGCCGTGGAGAAAGCGCTGGGCGGGCGCGCGCTGGACGTCGCCGCCGATCTGGTCGGCGGGCCGATGTTCAATGATCTGCTGTCCTTGTTGCGCCCCGAAGGCCGTTACGTGACCGCCGGAGCCATCGCCGGACCGGTGGTGCAGCTCGATCTGCGGACCATGTACCTCAAGCATCTCGATCTCATCGGCTGCTCGCAGGGAACGCGGGGCGAGTTCGCCGACGTGCTGCGCTACGCGCTGAGCGGCCGCATCAAGCCCCTGCTCGCCGGCACCTATCCGCTCTCCGAGATCCACCGCGCACAGGCGGACTTCAAGGACAAAGGATTCGTGGGCAAGCTGGTCATCGTGCCCCGCTGACGCGCCGGCGGACGCATGCGCTCCGGCGATGGGGTTCAGGCGAGATGCTCCAGGGGGCGCGGCGGCGCCAGGTAGTGGCCCTGGGCGTAGTCGACGCCGATGCCCCCCGCGCGCAGGCGCTCGAGGATGGCCCGGTTGTCGACGAACTCGACGATGGTCTTCTTGCCCATCGTCTTGCCGATCTCGTTGATGGACTTCACGACCGCGAGGTCCAGGGGGTTGTCGACGATGTCCTGAACGAAGGTGCCGTCGATCTTCAGAAAGTCGGCGGGCAGGGTCTTGAGGTACGCGAAGGAGGAGACGCCGCTGCCGAAATCATCGAGCGCGAAGCTGCAACCGAGCTTGCGCAGGGTCTCCATGAAGCGCGCGGCCCGGGTCAGGTTGGAGATGGCCGCCGTCTCCGTCACCTCGAAGCAGATCTTGCGCGCCGGGACCGCTCCGGAGGTGAGCCGCTCGACGAGGTAGTCGAGAAACGCTTCGTCTCCGAGCGAGTGCCCGGACAGGTTGATCGAGCACAGGTAGAGCCGCTGCAGGTGCTCGGGGTGGGAGCTCAGCCAGGCCAAGGTCCGGTCGATGGTCCAGCGATCGAGCTGGCTGGAGAGGTGGTAGCGCTCGGCGGCGGGCAGGAAGGAGCCCGGTGACACGAGCCTTCCCTGTTCGTCCTCCATGCGCAGCAGGATCTCGTAGTACTCGCCCCCTGCGCCGCCGCTCGTGAGGGGGACGATGGGCTGGTAGAAGAGCCGGAAGCGGTGCTGGTCCAGGGCCTTCTGAATGCGGCCCACCCAGCACATCTCGCTGTGCTGGCGCTCGAGGCCCGCGTCGCCTTCGACGTACACGTGGATGCGGTTGCGCCCGTGCTCCTTGGCGAAGTAGCAGGCCGCGTCCGCCCGGGCGAGCGCGCTGGTCGCGCTCTGGGTGGCGCCGGTGATGGGGGCGACCCCGATGCTCACGCCGATGCGGAAGGTCTGGTGCTCCCACACGAAGCGGAACTCCTCGACGAGCACGCGCAGGTCCTCGGCGACGCGCTGGGCGTCGTCGAGGGGGCAGTGCTCCATCAGGATGCCGAACTCGTCCCCGCCCAGGCGCGCGAGGGTGTCGCGGTGGCGCACCCGCTCGGGCAGCAGCGCACCGATCCGGCGCAGCAGCTCGTCACCGGCGAGGTGCCCGCAGGTGTCGTTGATCACCTTGAACTGGTCCAGATCGAGGTAGCACAGCGCGTGCTCGGCGCCGCTGTGCCGCGCGCTCTCGAGCGCCCGCGTCAGGCGCTCCTCGAACTCGCGCCGGTTGACGAGGCCGGTGACCGAATCGTGGGTGGCCTGGTGGCTGAGGGCCAAGGCGAGCTGATGAGCCTCGGTGATGTCGCGGCCGGCCCCTCGATACCCTTGAAATGCTCCGTCGTGGTCGAAGATCGGCTTGCCGCTCACCGACACCATGCGGGTGCCGCCGTCGGGCGCCTGCACGGCGAACTCGAAGTCCTCGAAGGGCCGCCGCGCGCGCAGCACCTCTTCATGGCGCCGCCACTTCTCGTCGCCGGCGTCGTAGGCGCCGAAGGCCTCGCGCCGCGTGCGCCCGAGGAGCTGCGCCGCCTCGATTCCCGTGTTGCGCACCAGCCCTTCGGAGACGTGCGTGAAGCGCAGCGCCGCATCCATCTCCCAGAACCAGTCCGCCGCGCTCTCCGCGAAATCCCGAAAGCGCGCTTCGCTCTCCTGGAGCGCCGCCTGCACGCGCTTGTGCTCGGTGATGTCGGTGTAGGTGGTGACGAAGCCACCGCCGGGCAGAGGGCGGCCGCGGATCTCGAGCACGGTGCCGTCGGGTCGAGTGCGCTCGAAGCAGTGCGGCTCGAAGCGCCTGGCCAGCTCGACGCGCTCTCGCACGAGCTGATCCACATCCCCCGGTCCGTACTCGCCGCGCTCCGCGTTGTAGCGGATGAAGGCCTCGAAGGGCATGCCCGGCCGCAGGCGATCCGGCGGGAGCTCCAGCAGCTCGAAGAAGCGCCGGTTGAAGGCGACGACCCGAAGCTCTGCATCCACCAGGCTCACGCCCTGGTCGATGTTCTCCAGGATGGCTTCCAGGAGCTCCGGGGTGCGCTCGCCGGGCGCAGCGGGGGGCACCCATTCGTAGAGGGCCTCGGTGCTGGGACGCCGCTGGCGCAGCACCTGGAGTTCGCTGCGCTCGAGCTCGCCGTCGACACGCCTGGCGTTTTCCATGGCTTAGCGGGACCGTGCAGACAAGAGCGCCAACTCCGTCACATTTTCTAGGAACGGCCGTCGCTATTAGCGGCCGGCGCGCGCCAGACTGAATAGGTCCGGACAGACCGTGAGCGGCCCCGGCCGGCCGAGACCGGAAAGTCTTCGCCCCCGGGCGGCCTCGCGCCGGCGCTCTTCAAGCAACCCACCCCCTGACCGATAACGCTCCTAGCCGCCGCATCGCTCGCCGGTGAGAAATGCGGGCCGGGGTGCAACGCTCACAGCCGCGGGCGCATCGGCCCCCCCGGCAGCCCTGGCCTGGCGAGAAATGCGCGTTCGAGAACGACGGCGCACCTTCGCGCCCGGGAACAGCCCCACGAGGACATGCCAAGAGTGGAACACGAGCGCCGCCGTCACACCCGGCATCCGATATCCCTGAGCGCGACCATCATCGCCCCGAACGGCGACGCCCACGAGGCGATCATCAAGGACTTCTGCCTGGGCGGGCTGTTCGTCGCATGCAGAGGTCTGGTGGACCCGCCGGGTGGGCGGCCCGTCGGCAAGGAGGCTCCGCTGCGCGTGAGCTTCGTGTTGCCCGTCGAGGGCCGCGATGAATCGTTCGAGGTCTTCACGCAGGTGGCGCGCGTGCTCTCGGACGGCATGGGGGTTCACTTCACCGACGCCGACGTCTCCACGCTGAAGGCGTTGCGCGCGCTCGCCACCTACGCCAAGCAGGAGCGCAAGAGGGCGGAGGCGGCCGCGCGACTCGCCGTCCCCAGCGAGACGGTGATCTCCGGCGTCGACGCCGACATGCTGGACGCTTCCAAAGTGCTGGTCCGCTGCAAGAGCATCGTGGCGGACTACCTGACCGCGAACATCGAAGCTCTGTACAAGCGCGCCGACGAGAAGCTCTCACAGGCCTGCACCGACGCCATCGGCACCGCCGAGGAAGGGCGCTACTTTCACGCCATGTGGGAGCTGAACAATCTCCAGAGCACGATCCACATGTCGCTGCGCGCGGATATTCTCAACCGGCTCGACGAGCTGATGCGCCCGGAAGGACGCCGGTCGACGGATCTGGAGGACACCGACGAGATGGGTGATCTGTCCCTGGTGGACACGCAGAGCTTCAGCGACTGGCTGGCGATCAAGGAGATCCTCGAGGAAGCGTCGAAGCGGACCGCAGAGAGCAATGCGAAGCTGGAGCAGAATCTCTCGCAGCTCCTCAGGATACGCGTGGACGAGAACAGCAATCCCGTAGCCCCCCTCACCATCTGCGCCGCCTTCCATGACGCGGTTCACGGCCTGTGGCTGAGCCCGGTCGCGCGCGATCCGCTGTTTCAAGCATTCCGCGAAACGCTGATCGAGAACTTGAGCGATCTTTACAGGGAGCTGAACGCCCTGCTCGAGGCGCACGGGATCGCGTCAGCAGGCAGGGAACGGGGCCTCGCCGCGAGCTGAGGGTCTCACGCCGCTCTGCGATTCGGTGCGGGCGCCCACTCAGCGCACACGGCACGTTGACGCGTAAACCCGATCCGACAGCAGTCGATACCGACGAACATGCATACTCAAAGCCTGAACGTGCGTCTGTGGGAGTTTCTGCTCGATGTCTTCGGTCCGTTCCAGGCGCTGCGCGGCGTGTGGCAGTTCCTGTTCTCGCTCACGCCGGCGCCTCGCTTCGGATCTCCGCGGCAGGAATCCAAGGAACCGGACCTCTCGTGGTGGCAGGTTCCGATCACCATGGGCCCGCGCGCGCCCTGGCATCGCCGTGCTCTCGAGCACTGCACCGTCCACCTGGTCCTCACCGACGGCAGCGGTCTGCCGGTCAAGCTCCGGTGGCGCTCGGGCGAGTCGAAGGCGGGGGTCGCGGAGGCGGACCTGAGGTGCCGCGAGACCCTGCTGGTGCCGGTGGTGGCGCGGCGCGAGAGGGGTGAGCAGGTCGCCGTCGTCACCAATGAAACCTTTCTGGTCGAGCGCAAGGCCAAGTGGCGTCTCCCGCCCGGGCGGTATCACTGGAAGCTCGAGGTCCGCAGCAAGGACCGCAAGTGGGAGAGCCCGCACTTTTACTTCCTGCGAGTGCCCGCCGACGGGGCGGGGAACGGGCATTTCACCCTGGAGATCCGCGAGGGTAATCCGCGCTGACCCGCCCGTCACCGCCGGGCCCCGGCTGCGCGGGCGCCCGGTCCAGCCCTCTGGTTCCTGACAGGGAAGCGGATTTTTGCCATTATGTGCTCTGGGGAGGTGCCGTTTAGCCTCGAATGCCGCTGTCCCGCGTGCACCCGCGCCCACGGGCGCTCGGGGCGGGAGGGCGCTGCAAGGCCGGGTTCTGAGAACGACGCCCACTTGCGGCGGAGCGAGGGCCGGTGCGCGGAGCTTCTTCAAGTCTTCGTAAGTTAAGCGGAAACTTAAAGATTCTTCTTTTCTCGGCCGACTAAACTCTTGTCACAAGTGGAGCGGACAGGACCCCTTGCGCCCATCCGTTCCTACATGCACGCCGGAACGCTGTACGGCGAATCTTCTCAAAGAACGTAAGCTCCGGCACGGAGGCGGTGAGGGAGCGGGGTTCCGGCTTCGGGAACCAAAGGATCGGCAAAGTCGCCGTTACAGCGCAGCCAACGCTTGTGAGGATGCTCGTATCGGAGGAATGGGTGGAATGACGGGCCCAGTCCATCAAAGAGCCCTGCAAGCGGGCAGCATGCTGCATTGGTATCACGTCCAGAGAACGCTGGGGCAGGGCAGCTTCGGCATCACGTATCTCGCGCGCGACGTCAACCTCGATCAGCTCGTCGCCGTGAAGGAGTATCTGCCGGTCGATTTCGCCGCTCGCGGCAGCGACAGCTCCGTGTACGCCACCTCCAAGGATCAGGAGCATCAATTCCACTGGGGACTCGAGCGCTTCATCATCGAAGCGCAGACCATCGCGCGTTTCGACCACCCCAACATCGTGCGCGTGTACGTCGTGTTCAAAGAGAACAACACGGCGTACATGGTCATGCGTTACGAGCAGGGCGCGACCCTTCACAGCATCCTGAGAACCCGCAGCACCCTGGAGGAAGCCGAGGTCCTGCGGATACTCGTCCCCGTTCTCGAAGGCCTGGAACGCATACACGAGAGCGGCTTCATCCACCGCGACGTCAAGCCGGGCAACGTGCTCATCCGAAGGGACAAGACGCCCGTGCTGATCGACTTCGGGTCTGCGCGCGAGGCGCTGGGGCAGAAATCGGATACGCTCACCACACTGGTGTCGCCGGGCTACGCGCCGTTCGAGCAGTATTCGGCGAAGAGCGAGGAGCAGGGCCCGTGGAGCGACATCTACAGCCTGGCGGCGACCGTCTACCGGTGCGTGACGGGCGCGGCGCCGGTCGAGGCCATCGAGCGCAGCAGCTGCGTTCTCCAGAATCAGCCCGATCCCCTCGTGCCCGCGGTGCAGGCCGCCAAAGGCCGCTACTCGGAGCGCTTTCTGAACGCCATCGACCGCGGATTGGCGCTGCGCGTCGGGGACCGGCCGCCGAGCGTGGAGGCGTGGCGCGAGGAGTTCGGTCTGAGCGAATGGCTGCCGGAGACGGACCGCAGCCTGACCCTGGCGGTGCCTACCGCCACCACCACGCCGCCGACCTTGGCCATCTCCGAGCCCGTGGACACCGGTTCGACCGACATGCGGACCCGCAAGCTGTACCCGTTCGACTGGCAGCCGAACGTGGTCGGGGCGGTGGTGGTGCTCCTGGTCGTCGTGTTCGGTCTCGCGTGGCGCTATCAAAGCGGCGTCGCAGAGACCACCGCCGCGACGCCGGTGGCCGCCGGGGAGGGGGCGGGCTCGCCTGCCGCGGAGATCGAAGGCGCCCCCGGACGGGAGATCCTGGCGGCTCGCGGTGAGGCGGCCTCCGAGGCCCCGGCCAACGTGGAGGCGGCCGCCGCCGGCAGCGGCGGCGAGGACGAGGGCGCGGGCGCCGGGGACGCAGATGCACGCGCCGGCGGCGCGCAGCGCGCCGCGGTCGAGCCGCGCCGGCAGGAGGCCGAGCCCCCGGCGCAGGGGGAGATCGAGCAGGCGGCGCGCGAGCCCCCGCAGACACGGGTGGAGCGGCTCCTGGCTAAGGGGCAGCACGCCCTGGATGAATACCGCCTGACCACCCCGGCCGAGGACAATGCGCTCAGGTACTACCGCCAGGTGCTGAACATCGAGCCGGACAACCGCGGGGCCATCGAGGGGCTCGAGGAGATCGCCAAGCGCTATGCGTGGCTGGCGCAGCGCGAGCTGTCCGAGTCGGACTACGTCGAGGCGCGCCGCTTCGTGCGCCGGGGCCTGCGCGTGCAGCCCGACAATCCCACGCTGATCGCGCTGAGGCGGGAGATCCAGGTGCAGAGCACGAGCGCGATGTCGGCGACGAACGAGTCCGCCGAGGCGTCCGGCGCACGCGGGGACACGCAGGACCCGGCATCGTCGCAGGATGCGCCGGCCGCCGGTGTCGGCGACGCGGTCAAGAGCATCGGCAACGCGCTCAAGTCGATCTTTCAGACCGCCGAGGACGGCGAATCCCGGCAATCCGACCAGTCTCCCTTCGAGAGATAGCGCCGGCCCCGGCGTGCCGGCCCCTCGCACCGCGCGCGGGCGGGTGCTTGAGACGCCCCCACGCCTCTGCAACACTCGCTTCGCGGACGCACGCATTCGCGAGCGGCCCCCCAGGTCCGATGCGCGAGCACACCCGATTCCTCTTCGAGACGCCGGTCGTCGCCCAGTGTCATGCCCCCACCCTCGCGGAGTGCGACGGCGTGCTGCTCGCGGCGTTCTTCGGAGGGACGCGGGAGGGGGCGGACGACGTCGGGATCTGGCTCGCGCGCGACGCCGGGGGCGGATGGTCGGATCCGATCCGGGTCGCGGATGGCCGCGACGCCCGGGGCAGGGCGTGGCCGTGCTGGAATCCGGTGCTGTTTCGGCCCGCGGCGGGCGGCCCGCTGTTCCTGTTCTACAAGCTCGGCCCCAGCCCCGCCGACTGGTGGGGCATGTGGATGCGCTCTGCGGACCGCGGGCTGAGCTGGTCGCAGCCCGAGGCCCTGCCTCGGGGCATGCTCGGGCCGATCAAGAACAAGCCCGTCACGCTGAGCGGCGGCGCATGGCTGTGCCCCTCGAGCACCGAGCATGCCGGCTGGCGCGTGCACCTGGAGCGCACTGACGACTCGGGTCGGCGCTGGCGGCGCATCGGGCCGCTCAATGACGGGCGCGGCTGGGCGGCGATCCAGCCTTCCATCGTGCGCTACCCGAGGGGTCGAATGCAGGTGCTGTGCCGCACCCGGCAGGGCTGCATCGCCGAGTGCTGGTCCGCCGACGAGGGCGAGCACTGGACCCCCATGCGCGCGACCGTGCTGCCCAATCCTTGCAGCGGCACGGACGCGGTGAGCCTGAGCGACGGGCGCGTGCTTCTGGTCTACAACCACGCCCGCCTCGGGGGCGGCGGGTTCTGGGGAGCGCGCTCGCCGCTCAACGTGGCGCTCACGGAGGACGGCATTCTGTGGCAGGCGGCCTGCGTGCTCGAGGATGCGCCCGGGGAGTATTCGTACCCGGCGGTCATCCAGACCCGAGACGAGCGCGTGCACGTCGCCTATACCTGGCGCCGCGAGCGCATCCGCCACGTGGTGCTCGACCTCGAGGCTTTGCGCCCGGTACCCATGCCGGACGGTCAGTGGCCCGACGAGGTCGTGATTCGTCATTCGTGATCCGTGATCCGTGACTGGTGATTCGTAGGGTGAGCTTGCTTGCGAACCGTGCGGGCGCACGCGGTCGCGGCCAACGGCTCTCCGGCGGGATTCCATCCCGCCCCACGGAGGTCCAATCGCGCCGACCCGCAAGAGGATGGCTGCCTTTCCCGGCTGATCGCCAATCAGCGAATCACGAGGCGCGCCGCGTCGCCGCCAGCGCCACCGCGGCGCCGATCAGGAGCGAGGCGTTCGCCCGCTGGCACCAGCGCGCATAGCGCCCCCGAAACAGGCCCCGCAGGCGCCCGCCCGCCAGCGCATAGCCGCCGTCGAGAACCGTCGCCAGGATGAGGAACGTCACGCTCAAGAGCACGAGCTGCGGCGTCGCAGGCGCGTGCGGATCGAGGAACTGCGGAAAGAACGCGGCGTAGAACAGGAGCGTCTTGGGATTGGTGGCGGATACCACGAAACCCTGCCAGTACAGGGCTGCGGGTGCGGGGGCCGCGCGCGGTGCATCCTCGAGCATGCGCGCAGATTCGCGCCAGCGCTGGATGCCGAGATACAGCAGGTACAGCACGCCGGCCCAGCGCAGCCATTCGAGGGAGCGGGCCAGCACGAGCATGAGCGAGCCGATGCCGAGGCAAACCACGACGAGCTGCACGACCATGGCCGAGCTCGTGCCGGCGACGCTCATGAGACCGCCGCGCGCGCCGTGGCGCAGGCTGTTGGCCACGATGACGGACACGTTCGGACCGGGGAACAGGATCAGGACGACGCTGGTTACGACGAATGCCAGGTATTGCTCGATGGGCACGGCTGTGATCCTCGGGGTATGGGCCGGCGCGCG
>CAZPFD010000029.1:19253-24272 GCA_964585725.1 uncultured Ectothiorhodospiraceae bacterium
GGCTGAGCCTGCGCCAAGCAGGCTCATTCTAGGCGGATTGGCGGGAAATCGCGCGGGCGAGCGCGCTGCCGGCTGCGACTTGAGCTCGTGCGAGGAGGTTTCGAGAGATGACGCAGGCGACGGTCGCGCGCCGGGCTGGAGAGGACGATCAGGGCGAACGCTGCCCGGTGCACTCCTGAATGTAATTCTCGATGTGGTCGTAGCCCTCGGCCTCGAAGCTTGCGAACTGGAGCCCCAGGCGAAACTCGTTCTGGGCCACACGGCGCGAGAAGATGGCGTTGCAGCGCACGCTGATGGGGACCGTCTCCTGGGTGGAGGTGGGCAGCTCGAAGCGCACGTCCAGAGTCACGGGCTGTCCCGGCAGGGGTTGCCCGCGGGGGAGAAGCTGCCTCACGGTGATCGGATCGCAGGCAAGCTGCATCCCGGCGCGCGAGATATTGCACATCTTCACATGGATGCGCGCACCATCCGCCACCTGCACCTCGGCCGGGAGCGTGACCGGTATGCGCGGATATTCCCTTCGGTAGTCTTCCGTACTCGCTCGTTGCGGCATCCGTCTCGGCCTCCTCTGCGGTCAGACCGTCGCCCGGGGCGGCGGGGGCGAGGGGTCCCAGGGATCGATCGGCGTGAAGCGCGAAAACTTTCGGCCCGAATGGGGATTCCGGGCGCTCATCCACCGGCCCGGAGGAGACGTGGGCGCGAGTCAGCGAGTCAGTGCCCGGAAGCTGCGCAGGTGCTGGAGAGCGGCGCCGAGTTGCCCCGTGCGCTCGTAGAGCCGTGCCAGGTTGTAGTGGGCGTCGGTGCAGCGGGGATCGGCCTCGATGGCGCGCCGGTAAGCGTCGATGGCCTCCCGGGTGCGGCCCATGTCCTCGAGCACGGTGCCCAGATTGAAGGTGGCGGTGGGCTCGCCCGGGGCCCGCGCCATGGCCTCACGGTAATGGAACTCCGCTTCGCGCAGCTGACCCCGCTCCTGGAGCAGGCGCCCCAGATTGATGTGCGCCTCGGCATTGCCGGCGTCGAGGGCGAGGGCGCGCCGGTAGGCCGACTGCGCCTCGTCGGGGGCCACGGGCTCGAGCTCGAGGCCCAGGTAGTACCAGTCCTCGCTGTCGAAATCCCGCTCGCTGCGGCGGGCCTCCGCGGCCATGCGCGTCGCCACCGGCGCGGAGCGGGTCGCCAGCTCCGAGACCGAGAAATCCAGATGCACCTGGCCCGACTCCGGGTTCCACAGCATGCCGGCGTCGCGCACGGCCACCCGATCCCCGTCGGCCACGATGCGCACGGCGCTCAGGGGGCGCCCGCTGGGGAGCTGGGCCTTGAGGCGGTGCAGCGCGCGCCGCACCTTGCGCGGGTGGATCCTGGCGTCGATCAGGTCCTTGGCGGCGCGCAGCAGCACGATGTCCTGGAAGGAGAAGCGATACTCGCCCCGCGGCCCGCGCTCCGGCGCCAGGAACCCGGTGCGCGCGAAGGAGCGAACCTGGGCGGCCGAGAGCCCCAGCAGCTCGGCCGCATCGCTCGTCGTGTAGCGCCTCATAGGGTCAGCCCAACGGGTTGCGCCCGCTCGCCGCGCGCAACGTCATGCGCCGGCCGGGGCGGATGCCGGACTACGATCTGGGCGCGCGGGCTTTCTTCTTGGCGGCGCCCTTCTCCGCAGCGGCCTTCTGCTTGGGGGCGCGTTTCGCGGGCTTGCGCCCGCCCTTGCCCTCGGCCTCGAGGCTCGCCTTGAGGGCCTCCATCAGGTCGATGACCTTGGCGCCTCCGGCCTCCGCGGCGGGCTCCACGGTGATGTCCTCGCCCTCCACCTTGCGCTCGATGAGCTCGAGCACCCGCCGGCGGACCTCGTCCTCGTAGCGCTCGGGGTGGAACTCATCGCTGGCCGATTGCTCGACCAGCTGGACCGCCAGCTTGAGCTCGGAGTCCTTGACCTCGATGTCCTCCACCGGGACCTCGGAGAACGGGCGGATCTCGTCGGCGTAGCGCAGCTGCTCCATCACCAGCCCGTCCTCCGCGGGCCGCACCATCACCAGGTACTGCTTCCCGCGCGCGGCGTACTTGGCCAGCGCCGCGCGCCCGGTCTCCTTCAACGCCTCCGAGAGCAGCCGGTAAGCGCGGGCGCCCCCCTTGTCCGGACCGAGATAGTAGACCTTGTCGAGGTACACCCGGTCGACCTCGTCGGCGAGGACGAACTCGGTGATCTCGATGGTGTAGGTGGTCTTCTCCTCGAGGGCCTTCAGCTCCTCCGGGGTGAACACCACGTACTGCCCGCGCGCGTACTCGTAGCCCTTGACGATATCGTCGCGCTCCACCGGGCCGTGCTTGGGGCATAGGAGCTGCTGCTTGAGGCGGGCCCCGCAGTCCTTGTGGAGCTGGTTGAAGGAGATCTGCCGTGACGACTCCGTCGACGTGTAAAGCTTGATCGGGATGGATACCATGCCGAAGGCAATGGTCGCCGATCCAATGGCCCGTGCGCTCATGAGGCTTATAGTAGGAGCCGTCCATCATGCCTGCAAGACGAAGTGACCGGCTGGCCGCGTACCGCGCCAAGCGGCGCGCGGAGCGCACCCCCGAGCCCTTCGGGGGCGAACGCGCGGGCCCCGGGCATCTCTTCGTCGTGCAGCAGCACGCCGCGCGGCGCACCCACTACGATTTCAGACTGGAGATGCACGGCGTGCTGTGGTCCTGGGCCGTGCCCAAGGGTCCTTCGCCGAACCCCGAGGAGAAGCGCCTCGCGGTGCACGTGGAGGACCATCCCCTCGACTACGCGGAGTTCGAGGGGCGGATTCCGGAGGGCAACTACGGCGCGGGTGCGGTCATCCTGTGGGATCGCGGTTTGTGGGTGCCGCTCGCCGACGCCGACCAGGGGCTCGCCGAAGGGAAGCTTCTGTTCGAGCTCAGGGGCTACAAGCTGCGGGGCCGCTGGACCCTGGTGCGCACGCGCGAGAACTGGCTGCTCATCAAGGAGCGCGACGAATGGGCGCGCGCGGAGGGCACCGAGAGCTATCCGCGAGACTCGGTGCTCTCGGGCCTCACCCTGGACGAGCTCGCGGACGGGGCCGATCCCGCCCGGCCCATCCGCGCCGAGCTGGGCCGGCTGGGCGCCCCCGAGCGCGCGCTGCGCGCCCGCGACGTGAAGGTGATGCTCGCGGTGTCGCGGGACCGCCCGTTCTCGCGCGCAGGCTGGGTGTTCGAGCTCAAGTACGACGGGTACCGGTTGGTCGCGGGCAAGGAGAGCGATCGCGTGGTGCTGCTCTCGCGCAACGGGCGTGATCTCACCGCCACCTTCCCCGAGATCGCGCGCGCGGTGCGCGCGCTGCCCTTCGAGCGATTCGTGCTCGACGGGGAGGTCGTGGTGCACGACGAGACGGGAATGCCGAGCTTCGCGCGCCTCCAGAGGCGCGGCCGGCTCACGCGCGCCACCGCCATCGCGCGCGCCGCGGTGGAGCTGCCGGCGACGCTCTACGTCATCGACCTGCTCGGCTTCGGGGACTACGACGTGCGGCCGCTGCCGCTCACGCAGCGCAAACGCCTTCTGAAGGAGGTGCTGCCCTCGGTGGGGCCGCTGCGCTACTCCGAGCATGTCGCCGAGCACGGCGAGCAGCTCTACGAGCAGATCTGCGCCATGGGGCTGGAGGGTGTGGTCGCCAAGGCGGCAGACGCCCGCTATCGCGGCGGTCGCTCCCGCGACTGGGTGAAGATCAAGGCCGAGAAGACCGACGACTTCGTGATCGTCGGCTTCACCGAGCCCAAGGGCGCGCGCAGCGGCTTCGGCGCGCTGCACGTCGCCCAGTTCGTCGATGATCGCCTGCGTTACGCCGGGCGCGTCGGAAGCGGCTTCACCGAGCGCGAGCTCGAAGACGTGCACGCTCGCCTCACACGGGCGGCACGCCAGGATCCCCCGTGCGAGATCCCCGCGGATGTGGACACCGGCACCGTCGCGCACTGGGTCGAGCCGCAGCTCGTGTGCGAGGTCCGCTTCAAGGAGCGCACCGAGCAGGGGCTCCTGCGCGCGCCGGTGTTCCTGCGCTTTCGCGACGACAAGTCGCCCGAGGAGTGCAGGCACGAGGCCGCCGAGGCAGCGGAGCCCCCCGCGGCGCCCGAGCCCGAGGCACCCCGCAGCGTCGCGTTCACCAACCTCGACAAGGTGTTCTGGCCCGCCGAGGGCTATACCAAGGGCGACCTCATCGACTACCACCGCGGCGTCGCCGAGTGGCTGCTGCCGTACCTGCGCGATCGGCCCCTGGTCCTCACCCGCTATCCCGACGGCATCGAAGGCAAGTCCTTCTTCCAGAAGGACGCTCCCGACTTCGTCCCGGAGTGGATCCGGCTCGAGCGTATCTGGAGCGATGACGCGCAGCGCGAGGTCAAGTATTTCGTGGTCGGGGACGTGGAGTCTCTGCTCTACATCGTGAATCTCGGCACCATTCCCCTGCATGTGTGGTCGAGCCGGGTGGAGAGCCTCGAGCGCCCCGACTGGTGCATCCTCGACCTCGATCCCAAGGAGGCGCCCTTCAAGCACGTGGTCGGCACGGCGCGCGCCATCCGAGCTCTGTGCCGCGACATCGCGCTGCCGAGCTTCGTCAAGACGAGCGGCGCGAGCGGGCTGCATGTGCTGATCCCCCTCGGCCGGCAGGTCACGCACGAGCAGTCGCGCACGCTCGCCGAGCTGCTCGCGCGCGTGATCGTGGCGGAGCTCCCCGATATCGCCACGGTGACGCGCGCGGTGCGCGAGCGCGAGGGCCGGGTGTACATCGACTACGTGCAGAACGGGCGCGGGCGGCTCCTGGTGGCTCCGTTCGCGGTGCGAGCGCGCCCCGGAGCGCCGGTGTCGATGCCGCTGCGCTGGCGCGAGGTGACGGGCCGGCTCGATCCGCGCCGCTTCACCATCGCCAACGCGGCGAAGCGCATGCGCGCGCTCAAGGGCGATCCGCTGCGAGCGGTGCTCGATCTCAAGCCCGATCTGAAGGAGGCCCTCGCGCACCTCTCCGAGCGCCTCAACGCCGCGCAAGAAAAGATCTAACCACG
>CAZPFD010000030.1:0-23923 GCA_964585725.1 uncultured Ectothiorhodospiraceae bacterium
TCGCGGGCGAGCTGTTCTTCATGTACACCACGATGCTCATCGCCGTGCCCACCGGGGTGAAGGTGTTCAACTGGGTGGCGACCATGTGGCGGGGCTCGATGACGTTCGAGACGCCGATGCTCTTCGCCATCGCGTTCATCGTGCTCTTCACCATAGGCGGCTTCTCCGGTCTCATGCTCGCCATCGTGCCGGCCGACTACCAGTACCACGACACGTATTTCGTGGTGGCGCATTTCCACTACGTGCTCGTGACCGGCGCCTTGTTCGGGATCCTGGCGGGCGCGTACTACTGGCTGCCGAAGTGGACCGGGCACATGTACAACGAGACTCTGGGCAAGTGGCATTTCTGGCTGTCCACGATCTCGGTCAACGTGCTGTTCTTCCCGCAGCACTTTCTGGGGCTCGCGGGAATGCCGAGGCGCATCCCCGACTACGCCTTGCAGTTCTCCGACTGGAACCTGATCTCGAGCCTCGGCGGCTTCGCCTTCGGTCTCTCGCAGCTGCTCTTCGTGTACATCGTTTTCCAGACCATCCGCGGCGGCGAGAAGGCTACCGACAGGGTCTGGGAGGGGGCGGACGGCCTCGAGTGGACGCTGAGCTCGCCGCCGCCGTACCACACCTTCACCGAGGCGCCGGAGGTGAAGTGAGCGGACGGTGGATCGTGAGCGCCATTCCCGAACCGGAGCCCGTGAGGACGGCGGCGACCGACGCGCGAGGATGCGGCGCAGAAACATCGTGCTCGCCGTGGCGCTCGGCCTCGTCGCTCTGGGTCTCTATCTGTTCGCGCTCTTCGGAGGCACCGTATGAGTGACGCATCGCGCGGCTCCAGCAACGCGCGATCGGCGCGGCGTTTGGCGCTGGTGGTGCTCGCCATGTTCGGCTTCGGCTACGCGCTGGTGCCCCTCTACGACGTCATCTGCGAGGTGACCGGTCTCGGCGGGCGCACGGGCGTGGTGGAGGCAGGGTCGCTGGAGGGCGGCGCCGACACGAGCCGCGAGATCACGGTGCAGTTCGTGAGCAACGTGGCGAGCGACCTGCCCTGGGACTTTCGTCCCGTGGAGCAGTCGCTGCGCATACATCCGGGTCAGGTCTACGAGACCACGTTCTATGCGCGCAATCGCTCCAACGACACCATCGTCGCTCAGGCGGTGCCGAGCGTCACACCCGCGCTGGCTTCCAAGTATTTCAACAAGACCGAGTGCTTCTGCTTCACGCAGCAGACGCTCGGCCCCGGAGAGGGGCGCGAGATGCCCGTGCGGTTCGTGGTCGATCAGGCGCTCTCGGAGCGGTACGCGACCCTCACGCTCGGGTACACGTTCTTCAGAGCGGACAAGAGCGGCTGATCTCGCCGGTTCTCAACAACGATAACCTCGGAAGACGATACGACCATGGCTGAAGCGCACGGCGGCTACTACCTCCCGCAACCCACCCGCTGGCCCATCATGGGGTCCATCGGCCTCACCACCCTGCTCGTCGGCTTTGCGACCATGCTGAACGGTGCCGCGGTCGGTCCCACCCTCATGGTCGTCGGCGTCGTCATCGTGCTGCTCATGATGTTCGGATGGTTCGGCACGGTCATCCGCGAGAGCGAGTCCGGCACGTACAACGAGCAGGTGGATCGCTCGTTCCGATGGGGCATGGGCTGGTTCATCTTCTCCGAGGTCATGTTCTTCGGGGCGTTCTTCGGCGCCCTGTACTACGCCCGCGTCTATGCGGTGCCGTGGCTCGGCGGCGCGGGGGTGGAGCTCGGAACCCACGAGTTGCTGTGGCCGGGCTACGAGAGCGAATGGCCGACCAATGGGCCGGCGGCGATCGGCGGGTCGTTCGCGGCCATGCCCGCATGGGGCGTGCCGGCGCTCAACACCCTCATCCTCCTATCGAGCGGCGTCACCGTGACGCTCGCGCACTGGGCCCTCAAGAGCGAGCGACGCGGGCAGCTCATCGGCTGGCTGGCGGCGACCATCGCGCTCGGATTTCTGTTCGTCGGATTGCAGGCCGAGGAGTACGTCCACGCCTACACCGAGCTCGGGCTCACGCTGGGCAGCGGTATCTACGGCTCGACCTTCTTCATGCTGACCGGGTTCCACGGCGCCCACGTCACCATCGGCGCCATCATGCTCACGGTGATGCTGTGCCGCGCCATCGCCGGGCACTTTACGCCGGACCGGCACTTCGCTTTCGAGGCTACCGCCTGGTACTGGCACTTCGTCGACGTGGTCTGGCTCGGCCTGTTCACCTTCGTGTACTGGCTCTGAATACCTGGAAGTAGATCCGTCCCCTTTCGTCCGGCGCTCGGCGAAGCTGCTCGACGTGCCGTCGAGGCACGCCTGCACGTCTTCGCGCGCCTTGCCGCTTCGGGAATGCAGCAGTCGATCAGGGCTGGACGCCGTGCGGCGTAATGAGGCCCGTGGCAAAGAGCACGAACAGCAACGCGAACAGGGAGACGGAGAGCGCGATGCGCCAGGTCAGGGCTTTCACGGTGCGGTCCGTGCGGCCCTTGTCCTTGACCAGGAATACCAGGCCGGACGCCAGGCTGCCCAGAATGGCGAGGAACACGACGACGACGAGAAGCTTGGCCAAGGGACGGAATCCGGCAGTGAAATGATGCACCTCAGTATAATTCACCCGTCGCCGGCCCGCCGAGATCTCCGCTCTCGCTGTCGCGAGCGCGCCGCCACCCCGTAGACGGCCATGCAGACGGCGTCCGTCAACGTATGCGCACAGCTCCCGCCCAGCTCCTGAGAAGGATCCTGCCGACCCTCGCCGCGCTGGCCGCCTTCGTGCTGCTGCTCGCGTTGGGTTTGTGGCAGCTCGAGCGGGCGCAGGAGAAGCAGGCGTTGGGGGACGCCTTCGAGCGCCGCACCCGGGAGCCCCCCGTGCAGCTGGACACCGCGGCCGTCGACCCGGACGCGCTGCGTTACCGGCGCGTCATCGCGACCGGAGCCTACGACGCCGGGCACCAGTTCCTCCTCGACAACCGCACGCGCCGGGGCGTCGCGGGCTATCACGTGCTGACCCCGCTGCGGTTGCGCGCATCGGAGGGCGCCGTGCTCGTCAACCGCGGCTGGGTGCCCCTCGGCGCGAGCCGCGAGCGGCTCCCCGCCATACCGGCACCGGCGGGTCCGGTGCGCATCGAAGGGCTCGTCGCCGTGCCGGGGGACGACCCCTTCCTTCTGGGCCCGGCCGGCTACGAGGTCGAAGGCTGGCCGCGGGTCGTGCAGGCCGTCGACCTCGCGGCCATGGAGCGCGCCCTGGGTTACCGGCTGCGCCCGTATACGGTGCGTCTCGATGCCGGCATCCCCGGGGGCTTCGTTCGCGAATGGCAGCCCTACCTGGGTTTCGGACCCGAGCGCCACCACGCTTACGCGACGCAGTGGTTCGCTCTGGCGGCAGCCGTGCTGGTGATCTACATCGTGGTCGTGACGAGGAGGCGCCGGCGTCAGGCGCGGGAGCTCGGCGATGAGCGCTGATGCGGGCCGCCGCGCACGCCGC
Source organism: uncultured Ectothiorhodospiraceae bacterium (assembly GCA_964585725.1). Lineage (GTDB taxonomy): Bacteria > Pseudomonadota > Gammaproteobacteria > HK1 > HK1 > CAZPFD01. The sequence goes on from CAZPFD010000030.1 coordinate 3,493, forward strand.
AACCGCGCGGTGCTGGTGACCGTGGTCGCACTGTGCCTGCTGCCTCTGGCGGCGGCATGGGTGGTCACGGCTCTGCTGCCGGATTGGCAGCCGTTCGGCACGGTGCAGCACGGCCAGCTCATCGAGCCGCCGACGACGATCACCGCAGCGGGTCTCTCCCATCCGGAGCACGGGCCCTTCGCAGCGGATTATTTCCACGGCAAGTGGACGCTGGTTCTGGTGCCGGGTTCGCCCTGCGCCGAGAGTTGTCGCGAGCTCCTCTACCGCACACGGCAGGCGCGCCGCGCGCTCGGCAGGGACATGGATCGGGTGCAGCGCCTGTGGGTGATGCCGGCGGATGCGCCGCCCGAGGATCACGCCGAGCTCCTCGCGGGCCATCCGGAGCTGCGCCTCGTGCGCGCCCAATCGTCCTGGCTGCAGTCGCTGCCGGACCATGGCGCCGGGGCCGGCGGGGTAAAGGGTGTCTTCCTGGTGGATCCTCGCGCGCGCCTGATGATGGCCTATGCCCCGGATGCGAGCGCCGAGGCCATACTGGACGATCTGCGGCGGCTGCTGCGCGCCTCACGGATCGGTTGAGCGAGAGGCGGCGGCGCCACCCGCGCTTGGGAAGGCGTCTTTGCCTGCTGTATAGTGAGCCGCCCGTGACGGCGCGCCCGATGTCGAGTTGGATGCATGTCCGGTAGAGCACAGAGATTGCCCATCCGCGCCATCGGGCTGCGCCCGGCGTTATGGCGCGAGTACCTGGAGCTTTGCAAGCCCAAGGTCGTGCTGCTCATGGTGTTCACCGCCGTGGTCGGCATGTTCCTGGCCACCCCCGGGCTGGTGCCGGCGGAAGCGCTGGTGTTCGGGTGCACGGGCATCGCGCTCATCGCTGCGGCAGGCGCGACCCTCAATCACGTGCTGGACAGGCGCACGGACGCGGTGATGCTGCGTACGCACCGCCGCCCATTACCCTCCGGTCGCGTAGACGGCCTCACCGCGGCCGTGTTTGCGCTCGTCCTGTGCGCCAGCGGTGCCGGGCTGCTGGTGCTGCGCGTGAACACGCTCACCGCCGTGCTCACGCTGCTGTCCATGGTGGGGTATTCGCTGGTCTACACCCTCTATCTGAAGTGGGCGACCCCCCACAACATCGTCATCGGGGGCGCCGCGGGCGCCATGCCCCCGGTTCTCGGTTGGACCGCGGTGACCGGCCAGGTCGACCCCAACGCGTTGCTGCTGTTCCTGATCATCTTCGCCTGGACGCCGCCGCACTTCTGGGCTCTCGCCATCCACCGCCGGGAGGACTACGCCCGGGCAGCGGTGCCCATGCTCCCCGTGACCCACGGTGTGGATTTCACGCGGCTGCAGATACTGCTCTACACGCTGATGCTGTGCGCGGTGTCGGTGCTGCCGTACGCCACGCGCATGAGCGGCGGGCTCTATCTGGCGGGTGCGGTGCTCCTCGGCGGCGGCTTTCTGTATCACGCCGTCGCGCTCTATCGCCGGCGCGACGATGCGCGCCTGCCCATGCGCACCTTCGCCTACTCCATCTACTACCTGGCCGGGTTGTTCGCGTTCCTGCTCCTCGATCACTACCTCCGGCATTCGTTGGCGTGATCGCGCCCGGCGCCGCGTAGGGCGGGATGAAATCCCGCCGAACACGGAATGACGCAACCCCGGACCCGCCGCCCCGCTCGAGGCGCCTGAATGAGGAAACAAAAGCCCCGCCGGAGCGGGGCCTTGTCGATTCGTCGATTCGCCTTTCGGATGCGGCGCTCAGGCTTCCAATGAAACCTTCAGCTTGTTGATCGCGTTCTTCTCCAGCTGGCGGATGCGCTCGGCCGACACCGCGTAGTGATCGGCGAGCTCCTGAAGCGTGGCCTTGTCTTCGCTCAGCCAGCGCCGCTCGACGATATCGCGGCTGCGCTGGTCGAGCCTCTCGAGGGCATCCTGCAAGCGGTCCGTGCTGTAGTCGCTCCACTCGGATTCCTCGATGGCGCTCGCCGGATCGAAGCGCGTGTCCGCGAGATATCCGGCCGGCGCCATGCGCTCACGCTCGTCGCTCGTATCGGCGTCCACCGGCAGGTCGAAGGCCGCATCGTGCGCGTTCAGCCGCTTCTCCATCTCGACCACGTCCGCCGCGCTGACGCCGAGCTCTTCGGCCACCGCGTCGACCTCCTCGCGGCTGAACCAGCCGAGGCGCTTCTTCGCGCTGCGCAGGTTGAAGAAGAGCTTGCGCTGGGCTTTGGTGGTGGCCACCTTGACGATGCGCCAGTTGCGCAGAATGTACTCGTGGATCTCGGCCCGCACCCAGTGCACGGCAAAGGACACCAGGCGCACGTTCCAGTCCGGGTCGTAGCGTTTGACCGCCTTCATCAGGCCGATGTTGCCTTCCTGGACGAGGTCGGCCAGCGGCAGCCCGTAGCCGGAGTAGCCGCGGGCGATGCGTACCACGAAGCGCAGGTGCGAGAGCACCAGCCGCCAGGCCGCATCGAGATCCTGGTCGCGCCGGTAGCGCTCCGCGAGCGCACGCTCCTCCTCGGCACTCAGCATCGGAATGCCGTTGACCGCGTGCTGGTACGCCTCGAGACTCCCCGTTGGGAGCGGTAACGCCAGTTGCAGCGCCTTGCTCACCAGTTAACACCTCCTGATCCAACCAGCACAGATCCTAGCACTCATGAAGTTAGAGTGCCAATGGCCTGCAAAGTTCCCCTAGCGGGGCTCGATGGCGCCCAGATGGCGCCCCACCGCCAGCCACGAGCCCACCAGCCCCAGCAGCGCGCCGGCCGCGAGCAGGGCCGCGCTCGCCTGCCCGTCCAGCGCCGCGAAGCGAAAATCGCTCCCATAGAGGGCGGCCACGCGCCCCACCGGCCCCTGCAACAGCAGCAGCGACCCGCTGACCACACCCCACGCAATGAGCCCGCCCAGCACCCCGTACCACAGCCCGTTGTACAGGAAGGGCCGGCGAATGAACGCGTCGGTGGCGCCGAAGAGCTTGGTGATCTCGATCTCGTCGCGCCGGCTCTGAATGGCCAGGCGGATGGTGTTCCCGACGATGAGCAGCACCCCCAGCCCGAGAAACGCCGCGAGCAGCCATACGCCCCGCTCCATGACCGCCATCAGGGCCTGCACGCGCCGCAGCCACTGCCAGTCGAGCTGGGCGATATCCACGGCGGGGCGCCGGCTCAGCTCCTCCACCACCCCGCGCAGGCGCTCGGGCTGGGTGTAGGCGGGGTGCGGGTGAGCGACCACCACCGCGGGAAGGGGATTCTCGTCCTCGAAAATCCGCAGCACCTCGCCGAAGCCCGAAAGCCGGCGGTACTCTTCCAGCGCCTGGGCGCGCGTGATGAGCTCGACGCTGCGGAATTCGGGGCGCTCGTCGAGCTCCTCGCGCAGGCGCGCGGCGGCCTCCTCGCTCACCTCGGTCTTCAGATACAGCGAGAGCTGGATGGCGCCGTCCCAGCCCCGCCCGAGCGCCTGCACGTTCTGGAGCACGGCGTAGAGCCCGGCCGGGAGCGCCAGGGCGATGCCGATGACCGCCGCCGTCATCGCCGTGGCGACGGGCGCGCGCGCCAGCTGACCCAGCGTGTAGACCAGGGTCTGCGCATGGCGCAGCAGCCACGCCCGCGGGCGCAGCCGCGGCGCCACTCTGAGCCGCGCCGGCGCCGGGCCCGAGCGGGTTCCCCTGTTCATGCCGCGAGCAGGGCGCCGTTGCGCAGGGTCAGCGTGCGCTGCGGCATGCTGCGGATGAGCTCGACGTCATGAGTGGCGATGAGCACGGTGACGCCGACCTGCTTGAACTGCTGGAACAGTCGCATGATGTCGCGCGAGAGCTCCGGATCGAGGTTTCCCGTGGGCTCGTCCGCCAGCAGGATGGCGGGCTTGTGCACCACCGCCCGGGCGATGCCGACGCGCTGCTGCTCTCCGCCCGACAGGGTGATGGGATAGGCGCGCTCCTTGCCCAGCAGACCCACCTTGGCCAGCGCCGCCCGCACCCGGCGCACCAACTCGCGATGAGGGTGTCCGGCGATGACCAGCGGCAGCGCCACGTTGTCGAACACGGTCCGGTCCATGAGCAGACGATGGTCCTGGAACACCATCCCGATGTTGCGCCGGTAGTAGGCGATGCGGCGCCGGCCGATGCGGCTCAGATTCTGTCCGCCCACGATGATCTGTCCGCGGGTGGCGCGTTCGATGAGTGCGATCAGTCGCAGGAGTGTGCTTTTGCCTGCCCCCGAGTGGCCCGTGAGAAACGCCATCTCGCCCGGCGCGACGCGCAGGTCCACATTGTGCAGCGCTTCGTGCCCGCCGGAATACCGCTTGCTGACATTCAAAAAGCGAATCACGGTCAGCGCCGCAGCAGTGCGTCGACGAATTCCTCGGCGTCGAACTCCTGCAGATCGTCAATCGCTTCACCGACGCCCGTGAAGCGTATCGGCAAGCCGAGTTTCTCCGCGACGGCGAAAACGATACCCCCGCGTGCAGTTCCATCGAGCTTCGTGAGCGCGATACCGGTGAGCGGCACGGCCTCATGAAAGCGCTCGGACTGGGTCAGGGCGTTCTGGCCGGTGCCCGCATCGAGGATGAGCATCGTTTCATGCGGAGCATCCGGGTCCAGCCTGCGGATCACGCGCTGCACTTTCTTGAGCTCGTCCATGAGGTTGCGCTGAGTGTGCAGGCGGCCCGCCGTATCGGCGATCAGAACATCGATCTCCCGCGCGCGCGCCGAGGCCATTGCATCATAGACGACGGATGCGGCATCGGCGCCGGTGTGCTGGGCCACCACCGGTACGCCGACGCGCTCGCCCCACCCTTGCAGTTGCTCGATGGCCGCCGCCCGGAACGTGTCGCCGGCGGCGAGCATGACGCGACGCCCGTCGTCCTTGAAGCGCTTCGCAAGCTTGCCGATGGTGGTTGTCTTTCCCGTCCCGTTCACGCCCACCATGAGAATCACGAACGGCTTGGGGCAGGGATCGGGCAGGCGCAAAGGGCGACTGACGGGCTTCAGGATGTGCAGCATCTCGTCTCGCAGCGCCGCCATGACCGCCTCGGCGTCCCCGAGCTGCCTGCGCTTCAGGCGCGCCGTGAGCTCTGATACGATGCGCTGCGTCGCCTCCACGCCGACGTCGGCGGCGAGCAGCAGCGTCTCGATCTCTTCCAGGATCTCCTCGTCCACCACCTTGTGGCGCCTGAACACGTCCGCCAGATCGGTGGTGAAGCGCGCCTTGAGCGCCTGCCCCAGGCGCCCGAAGATGGGGCGCCCGCCCTCATCCCCGGAAGACGACTTACGTGACGGGAACATCGACCAATATCCTTTGGGGTATCCTGACTCGCGAGGAGCGGCATTTTACCATTTTGGAAAACCGGATTACTCAGGAGTTTCGGTCGCGGGACCGGGTGCGGACAGCCGTAAACGCAGTCGGGATGTGCCCTGCGCCGTGCGAGCACGGCGATGGGTAAGGTGCGCATCATAGCAGGCCGGTGGAAGCGTCGGACGCTGCGCTTTCCCGAGGGCGCGGGTGTGCGGCCCACGCCCGATCGTGTGCGGGAGACGCTGTTCAACTGGCTCGCCCCCCGGCTCGAGGGCGCGCGCTGCCTGGATCTCTTTGCCGGCAGCGGCGCCCTCGGTTTCGAGGCGCTCTCGCGCGGAGCGGCCGAGGCGGTGCTGGTGGAGCGGTCCGCCCGCCTCGCGCGTTACTTGCGGGACACCGCGTCGACCCTGGGGGCGCAAGGCGTGCGTGTGGTGCACGCGGAGGCGCTGGTCTGGCTGCGGGGCTCCCCCGACGGGCGTTACGATGTCGTATTCCTCGATCCGCCCTTCGGAGAAGGCGAGCCTCTCCGGGACGCGTGCAGGCTTCTCCAGGAAGGCGGCTGGTTGGCGCCGGACGCCCTGGTCTACCTGGAGAGCGCGGCGGCGGATTCGCCATCGCTTCTTCCCGAGGGTTGGCGCGTCGCTCGCAGCGGGAAGGCGGGCGGAGTAAGGTATCATCTGGCCGTGCCGCCGGCCCCGGGCTAGGCGGCGCCGGGTCGGGAGGGACGAGGTTCCCACCGACGCATCTACGGGCGACCGTCCCGCCGGTGGGAGCCACGGGAGGTGCTCGGCGTCGACCGCGCAGACAGCTCAGCCAGCTCCGGAGTGCGCCTATGGAGACCACCGCCATCTATCCCGGTACCTTCGATCCGATCACGAACGGGCACACCGATCTGGTGGAGCGCGCTTCGAGGCGCTTCGATCGGATCATCGTCGCGGTGGCCGAGAGCACCGGGACCAAGAAGCCGTTCTTCCCCCTGAAGGAGCGCATCGAGCTGGCCGAGCGGGCGCTTGCCGACCTGCCGAACGTGGTGGTGAAGCGCTTCGCCGGGCTCACCGCCAAGTTCGCCGAGGACCATGGCGCGGCGGTGATTCTGCGCGGCTTGCGCGCGGTCTCCGATTTCGAGTACGAGTTCCAGCTCGCCAGCATGAACCGAAAGCTCGCGCCCCACGTGGAGACGATGTTCCTCACGCCCGACGAGGGCTACGCCTACATCTCGTCGTCTCTGGTGCGTGAGATCGCCACTCTCGGCGGGGATGTGAGCCAGTTCGTGCATCCTGCGGTGGCGGCGGCGCTCTCGCGCAAGCTGGGCTCCAGCGCCGCCTGATAAAGATCTCACCACAGAAAGATCTCACCACAGAGGACACGGAGGATCCCACAGAGATCACAGAGAAAAAGAAAAGAAGAATAAAACTAGCGGCACCCAGACCAACCAAGTAATGGAATTTGTATTTGTTTTTCTCTGTGTCCCTCTGTGAAATCCTCTGTGTCCTCTGTGGTTATTCTTTAGCGCGTTTAACGGGAGGTGGAGGCGGTGAGTGAGAGGAAGCGGGTCGGGTTCGTTGGCGTCGGTCTGATGGGGCACGGGATAGCGAAGAACCTCCTGCAAGGCGGGTTTCCGCTGACGTTCCTGGCCCACGCTGGCAATCGTGCCGTCGACGACCTCCTGGCCCTGGGGGCACGCTCCGCCTCCAGCCCCGCCGCCGTCGCGCGCGCAGCCGATGTCGTGTTTCTGTGCGTGACCGGATCACCGCAAGTGGAGGACGTCGTGTTCCGCGAGGAGGGCGTCCTGGCGGGTCTGGGGCGCGGTCAGTTCGTGGTCGATTGCTCCACCGCGCAGCCCGCTTCCACGCAGCGCGTGGCTCGGGCGGTGAGCGCCAAAGAAGCCCGTTTCCTGGATGCCCCCCTCACGCGTACACCCAAAGAGGCGGAGGCCGGACGCCTGAACGTGATGGTGGGTGGAGAGGCGGAGGACCTCGAGGCGATCCGTCCGCTGCTCGATGCGTTCGCGGAGAACGTCTATCACGCCGGTCCGGTCGGGGCCGGCCACAAGATGAAGCTGCTGCACAATTTCATCTCGCTCGGAAATGCCGCGCTGCTGGCCGAGGCGGTAGCCTGCGCGCGCAAGGCGCAGGTGGATATGCGCACCTTCACCGAGATCCTCGCATCCGGCGGGGGTGACAGCGTCGTGCTGCGGCGGCTGATGCCGTACATTCTCGAAGGCGACGACAGCGGGTTCCGCTTCTCGCTCGCGAACGGCGCCAAGGACCTGCGCTATTACACCGCCATGGCCGACGAGCTTCACGTTCCCTCGTTCGCGGCCCACGCGGTGCAGCAGGTGTACGCGCTGGCCCAGGCCCTCGACCACGGTGCCCGGTCCGTTCCCACCCTGATGGATCTCCTCTCCGACCCGCCCCGCCCGCGCGGGGGCTGACGTACCAAGGGGATGGAAGTGGCGGCGGGATTGCGCTGCGCTCCATCCCCCCCTACATCCGTATCAGCCACCCATTCAGGTCTGGCAGCGGGCGCAATAGACGCTGGCGCGCTGCGCGATGACCCGGGTGAGCAGACCCTGCCCGCAACGCTCGCACGCATCGCCCTGTTTGCCGTAGGCGCGAAGACGCAGGCTGAAGTAACCGGGCGCACCGTCGCTGCGTACGTAATCCCGCAACGTCGTGCCGCCCTGGCGTATCGCCTGATCCAGCACGCTCCGCACCGCGGCGGCGAGGGCTTCGTAGCGGGTACGGGAGATGCGCCCCGCCGCGCGCCCGGGGTGGATCCCCGCCACGAACAGCGCCTCCGTCGCGTAGATATTGCCGACGCCGGCCACCACGCGCCCGTCCATCAGGAACGCCTTCACCGGCGCGCGCCGCCCCCGCGCACGCCGGTACAGCCAGTCCCCGTCGAACCCGGGACCCAGCGGCTCCGGCCCGAGGCACGCCAGCAGCGGATGCGCGAGCGGGTCGCCGGCGGTCCACAACACGGCGCCGAAGCGTCTCGGGTCGCGCAGGCGCAGGCAGCGTCCGTTGCCGAGCACCAGGTCCACGTGCTCGTGTTTCCCCGGGGCCAGCACGGGATCGACCACGCGCAGGCTCCCCGACATGCCCAGGTGCACGATCAAGGTGCCCTGCGTGGTAGACACGAGGAGGTACTTGCCTCTGCGAGCCACGTCGCGGACGGTGGCCCCTGCCAGGGCGCGCCCGAGATCCGCCGGCACCGGCCACCGCAAGCGGGGCTGGTAGACGGCCACCCGTTCAACGCGTTGCCCCGCGAGCACCGGCAGGACGCCGCGGCGGATGGTTTCGACCTCGGGCAGCTCGGGCATGTCGTTCGTGGCGCGGACTGAATGAACCTGGTTGCACCGGGCGCACGGGACCAACGGTGCGAGGCCCGTACCGCCCGCCCCAGGCCGGCTTCTCCTGTCGAGTATGACTCTCGGGTTATCGGGTCCGCGATGCGCGCGTGCTCGACAACGCGTGCAATCCGAACACCAGCGCGAGCCCGGTCGCCATCAGCACTGCGGCTGCCACCACCGGGCCATTCAGCGCATCTGGCCATACCGGCGAGGATTCCACCAGCACGCGCTCGCCGCGAATCATCGCATAGCCGCGCTCCTGAAACGGCCAGATGACCCACAGCGACCCCACCAGCAGCCCGCAGATGAAGAGCAGCGTGCGCTGATAGTATCGGTGTAAAAGCCAGGTCAGCGCACGGCTGAACAAGATGAGCCCGCTGGCCGCACCCAGAGCGAAGGGCAGCAGCACCTCCGGATCCAGGCGCCCGATGGCGTCGAAGACATACGCGTACTTGTTGAGGATCAGGAGCACGAAGGAGCCCGAGATGCCCGGCAGGATCATGGCGCAGATGGCCAGGCCGCCGCTCACGAACACGAACCATGCCGCCACGGGCGTCTCCACCGGCACCAGGTTGACCACGCCGTAGCCCACCGCCGTGCCCACGATCATCATGGACAGATCACGCAGCCCGGCCTGTCGCGTCTCGCGCAGGAGCACGACGACGGAGGCGACGATGAGACCGAAGAACAGGCCGTACACCGGCTCCGGATGCGTCCGGATGAGCGTGGGCAGCGGCACGACGCGCGTGAAGAAGAACAGCGCGCACGCGATTCCCAGCGCGAGCCACAGCAGAAACACCAGATCGACATGGCGCACCGCGCTCCGCCACTCGCCGCGCGCCAGCAGCCGCAGGAAGACCATGTCGAACGCTCGGATGGCCTCCACCAGGCGCGGATAGATCCCGAGGATGAAGGCCATGGTGCCGCCGCTCACGCCGGGGATCACGTCCGCGGCCCCCATGCAGAAGCCTCTGCCCACGGTGAACGCGCTGTCCCGCATGCGGCTGAGCCGGCCGGTTGCGATGCTCACCGGTGGTAGGCGGCGCTCAGCTCGTGCACGGCCTCCGCCATGACGGCGACGGCATCCGGCGCCACGTGAGGCTGCACGCCGTGACCGAGGTTGAATACGTGCCCCGGGCCCCGGCCGTAGCTGGCGAGCACCGCCGCCACCTCCGTGCGGATGCGCTCCGCAGGCGCATACAGGATGCAAGGATCCATATTGCCTTGCAGCGCGACCCGGTCGCCGACCCGCTCGCGCGCCTCGCTCAGATCGGTGGTCCAGTCGATGCCGAGGGCGTCACAGCCCGTGCCCGCCATCGCCTCCAGCCAGCCGCCAGCGTTCTTGGTGAAGAGAATGACCGGCACCCGGCGCCCCTGCGCCTCGCGCACCAGGTCCGCCACGATCTCGGCCATGTAGCGCAGCGAGAACTCACGGTAATCACGCGGCGTGAGCACGCCGCCCCAGGTATCGAAGAGCATCAGCACCTGAGCGCCGGCCGCGACCTGCGCATTCAGGTAGGCGGCGACCGCCTGCGCCAGGGTTCGCAACAGGCGGTGCATTGCCGGAGGATTCTCGAACATGAGCCCCTTCACTTGCCGGAAGTCGCTGGAGCTCTTCCCCTCCACCATGTAAGTGGCGAGCGTCCACGGGCTGCCCGAGAAACCGATGAGCGGCACCGCCCCGGCAAGCTCGTTTCGCACCAGGCGCACGGCCTCCAGCACGTAGCCGAGCTCGCTCTCCGGGTCCGGCGCCGCCAGCTTGGCGATGTCGGCCTCGCGGCGCAACGGGTGCTCGAAGCGCGGTCCCTCGCCTTCGGCGAAGTGCAGGCCGAGCCCCATGGCATGGGGGATGGTGAGGATGTCGGAGAACACGATGGCCGCATCCAGCGGAAAGCGGTGCAGCGGCTGCAAGGTGACCTCGCAAGCCAGATCCGGCGTGGTGCACAGCGCGAGAAAGCTGCCCGCGCGCTCGCGCGTCGCGCGATACTCGGGCAGATAGCGGCCGGCCTGGCGCATGAGCCAGACCGGCGTCGCATCCACGGGCTCACGCGCCAGCGCCCGCAGCAGCCGGTCGTTCTTCAATTCCGTTCTGTGCCTATCCGTGGCCACGTAGCCTCCTCTTACGCAGTCCTTGTAACACGAAGAGCACGAAGGAGACACGAAGGCCACGAAGAAAGAATACATGACCGGGATACCGCGGATACCGGGTGTTCATTTCGTCGGGCGCACCCCGGGCCGTAACGCGAGCTCCGGAACAACACAATTCTAGTTTCTTCCTTCGTGGCCTTCGTGTGATCTTCGTGTCCTTCGTGTTAAACAGCGGCGTTAACAAAAGCACTCAGACGTCGAGGTGGTCGAGGATGCCTTCGGCCGCCTGCTGGCCCTCCCAGACTGCGGTGACCACCAGGTCGGAGCCGCGCACCATGTCGCCGCCGGCGAAGATCTTCGGATTCGTCGTCCGGAACCTGGCCGCGCCGTTACCCGACACCTGCACGCGACCGGCGTCGTCGACCTCGATGTCGACGTCGGCGAACCAGGGTGCCGGGCTCGGGCGAAAGCCGAAAGCGATGATGACCCGATCCGCGGGCAGCACCTCCTCGGTCCCGGGCACCGGCTCGGGCCGACGCCGCCCGCGCTCGTCCGGCTCGCCGAGGCGTGTGGTGATCAGCTTCACCGCCTCGGTGCGCTGGTCCCCCAGGATCTCGACGGGTTGGCGGTTCCACAGGAAGCGCACGCTCTCCTCTTTGGCGTTCGCCACCTCGCGCATGGAGCCGGGCATGTTGGCTTCGTCGCGCCGGTAGGCGCAGGTGACGCTGGTCGCCCCCTGGCGGATGGCGGTGCGGTTGCAGTCCATGGCGGTGTCGCCGCCTCCCAGCACCACTACGCGCTGGTTGCGCATGTCGATGTAGTGCGCGGGATCCTGCTCGAGCCCGAGCAGGCGGTTCACGTTGCCGATGAGGTAGGGCAGCGCCTGCACCACTCCGGGCAGCTGCTCTCCGCGGAACCCGCCGCGCATCGCCGTGTAGGCACCCATGCCCAGGAACACGGCGTCATATTCGTCGAGCACCTGCGCGAAGGGGACTTCCACCCCGACCTCGCAGCCGAGGCGAAACTCGACGCCCATCTCCTCCTGCACGCGCCGGCGCATGCGCACGACCTCTTTCTCGAGCTTGAACGGCGGGATGCCGAAGGTGAGCAGTCCCCCGATCTCCGGGTAGCGGTCGTACACCACCGGCTTGACGCCATTGCGGGCCAGCACGTGGGCGCATCCGAGCCCGGCCGGGCCGGCGCCGATCACCGCGACCCGCCGGCCCGTGGGCACGACGTGGGACAGATCGGGGCGCCACCCCAGCCTGAACGCCTCGTCGGTGATGTACTTCTCCACCGCCCCGATGGTCACCGCTCCGAAGCCGTCGTTCAGCGTGCACGCACCCTCGCACAGCCGATCCTGGGGGCAAATGCGCCCGCAGATCTCCGGCAGCGCGTTGGTCTGGTGACACAGCTCCGCGGCCTGGAGCAGATTGCCCTCGGCCACGAGCTTGAGCCAGTTGGGAATGTAGTTGTGAACCGGGCACTTCCACTCGCAGTACGGATTGCCGCACTCGATGCAGCGATCGGCCTGGGCCGCCGCTGCGCGCTCGTCGTACTGCCGGTACACCTCCCGGAAGTCGCGCATGCGCACCTCCACCGAGAGCTTCGGCGGGTCCTGGCGCGGCAGATCGACGAACTGAAAGTTATTCGGCATGCCCCGGCGCTCACGCGGCCTTGCGCAGGGTGTCGAGGAGCGAGCTGAGCTCGGTGGCCTTCGGCTTCACCAGCCAGAACTTGCGCAGCATGTCCTCGAAGTCATCGAGCACGGTCTGCCCCCACGGGCTTCGCGTCTCGGCGACGAACTCCTCGATGAGGTCGTGCAGGTAATTGCTGTGCGCCTCCATGAACTCGGTGTGCAGGCGGTGGATGTCGATGAGCTCGTGGTTGTAGCGGTCGATGAAACCCCGGTCGAGGTCCAGTACGAACGCGAAGCCGCCCGTCATCCCCGCGCCGAAGTTGAGCCCCGTGCGCCCGAGCACCGCCACCACCCCGCCGGTCATGTACTCGCAGCCGTGATCACCGACGCCCTCCACCACGGCGACGGCGCCCGAGTTGCGCACGGCGAAACGCTCGCCCGCGAGGCCCGAGACGAAGAGCTTGCCTCCGGTGGCGCCGTACAGGCACGTGTTGCCCACGATGACCGTATCGCGGCTCTCGAAGCGGCTCTCGCGCGGAGGGTAGATGACCAGCTTGCCCCCGGCCATGCCCTTGCCCACGTAATCGTTGGCGTCGCCCTCGAGATACATCTCCAGCCCGCCCGCGTTCCACACGCCGAAGCTCTGTCCCGCGGTGCCCTTCAGGTTCACGGTGACGGGCGTATCCGCCATGCCGTGATCGCCGTGGCGTTTGGCGATCTCGCCGGAGAGGCGCGCGCCGATGGAGCGGTTGTTGTTCTTGAGCGTGTAGTGGAGCTCAGCCCCCGTTCCGCTCTCTATGGCGGGCAGCGCGTCCGCGACCATGCGCTCCGCGAGCTGTCCCTTGTCGAAGGGCTCGTTGCGCGGCACGGCGCAGAACTGCGGCCGGTCCGCCGGCACGCCGTAATCCCCGGTGATGGGCTCGAGGTTCAGACGACCCTGACGCTCGGTGTCGCCCGCAAGGCGTTCGAGCAGATCCGTGCGCCCGATGAGCTCGGCGAGGCTGCGCGCGCCGAGCCGAGCCAGGTGCTCGCGCACGTCCTGCGCCACGAAGCGGAAGTAGTTGATGACCTTGTCCACGGCGTTGGGCTTGAAGTGCTTCAGTCGCAGCACGTTGTCCTGGGTGGCGACGCCGGTGGCGCAGTTGTTGAGATGGCAGATGCGCAGGTACTTGCAGCCCATGGCGACCATGGGCGCGGTGCCGAAGCCGAAGCTCTCGGCGCCGAGGATGGCGGCCTTGATCACGTCCAGCCCGGTCTTCATGCCGCCGTCGGTCTGCACGCGCACCTTGTCGCGCAGGTTGTTCGCGCGCAGGACTTGGTGCGTCTCCACGAGCCCGAGCTCCCAGGGCGATCCCGTGTACTTGATGGAGGTGAGCGGGCTCGCGCCCGTGCCGCCGTCGTAGCCCGAGATGGTGATGAGATCCGCATAGCCTTTGGCGACGCCGGCGGCGATGGTGCCGACGCCGGCTTGGGCCACCAGCTTCACCGAGACCAGCGCCTGCGGGTTGATCTGCTTCAGGTCGAAGATGAGCTGCGCCAGATCCTCGATGGAGTAGATGTCGTGGTGCGGGGGCGGCGAGATGAGGGCGACGCCCGGGCGCGAGTAGCGCAGGCGCGCGATCATCTTGTTCACCTTGTGCCCGGGGAGCTGCCCGCCTTCGCCCGGCTTCGCGCCCTGGGCGATCTTGATCTGGAGGACCTCGGCGTTGACCAGGTAGTGCGGCGTGACGCCGAAGCGGCCCGAGGCCACCTGCTTGATCTTCGACATCTTGTCGGTGCCGTAGCGCACCGGATCCTCGCCGCCTTCGCCCGAGTTGGAGCGCCCGCCCAGGCGGTTCATGGCCATGGCGAGGGCTTCGTGCGCCTCGGGCGAGAGCGCGCCGAGGGACATGCCTGCGGTGTCGAAGCGCGGCAGGATGGTCTCGATCGGCTCCACCTCCTCGATGGGAACAGGCGTGGTGTCCGTGCGCAAACCCAGCAGGTCGCGCAGGGCCATCGGCGGACGCTCATCGACGACGCGGGCGAAGGCGCGGTACTTATCGTAGTCGCCGCTTGCCGCCGCGGCCTGCAAGGTGGCGATCACCTCGGGGTTGAAGGCGTGGTACTCGCCACCGTGCACGAACTTGAGCAGCCCCCCCTGGCTGATGGGCTTGCGCGCGTTCCACGCCTCGCGCGCGAGCAGGCGCCGGTCGCGGTCGAGATCCGCGAAGTTCATTCCCTGTATCCGGCTGGTGGTGCCGGCGAAGCACATGTCCACGACCTCGTCGTGCAGTCCGACGATCTCGAATAGCTGCGCGCCGCGATAGCTGTTGATGGTGGAGATGCCCATCTTGGAGATGATCTTGTACAGCCCCTTGTTGATGCCGCGGCGGTAGTTGGTCGCCACCTGGATCGGATCGCCGCCGCTGCTCTCCCCGCTCTCCACGAGCTGATGCAGGACCTCGAAGGCGAGGTAGGGGTAGACGGCGGTGGCCCCGTATCCGATGAGCACGCCGAAGTGGTGGGGATCGCGCGCGGTCGCGGTCTCGAGGACCATGTTCGCGTCGCAGCGCAGCCCTTCTCGGATGAGCCGATGGTGGATCGCGCCCGTCGCGAGCAGGGCATGCACCGGCAGGCGATCGCGCGCGATGTCCCGGTCCGAGAGTATGAGAATGGGCTTGCCCGCGCGAACCGCCGCCACCGACCGATCGCAGATGTCCTCCAGCGCCTCGCGCAGGCCCACGGATTGCGGATAGTTCAGGTCGATGCGCGCGTGCGCGAAGCGGGGCTCCTCCAGCGCGAGCAGGCGCTGGAACTTTCCCTCCGAGAGAACCGGGGAGCTCGTGTAGAGGCGCGCCACGTGCGAGGGCTTCTCCTCGAAGGGGTTGCCCTCGCCGCCGAAGCTCGTCTCGAGCGACATCACCATCTGCTCGCGCAGGGGGTCGATGGGCGGGTTGGTCACCTGTGCGAACTGCTGGCGGAAGCTGTCGAAGAGCGAGCGTGCGCCGCGCGACAGCACCGGCAGCGGCGTATCGTCGCCCATGGAGCCTACTGCCTCCTGGCCGGACTCACCCAGCACGCGCATGACCTGGTCGCGCTCCTCGAAGGAGACCTGAAACAGCTTCTGATAGGTGCGCAGCGTCTCCGCCGCCATCGGCTGCGTCGTCAACCGCTCGCGGTTCAAGGTGGATTCGAGCTTGCGCGTGTTCTCCTTCATCCATTGCCTGTACGGCCTGCGGCGCTTCAGACGCTCGTCGATGTCCTCCGGCAAAAGCAGCTCGCCCGTGCCGGTGTCCGCGGCGAGCATCTCCCCCGGCTTGAGCCGTCCCTTGGAGACGACGTCCCCGGGCGCATAGTCGTAGACGCCGATCTCGGAGGCGAGGGTGATGTGGCGGTCGCGCGTGATCACGTAGCGCGCAGGCCTCAGACCGTTGCGGTCCATCGTGCACGCGGCGTAACGCCCGTCCGTGAGGACGATGCCGGCGGGACCGTCCCACGGCTCCATCTGCATGCGCTGATACGCGTAGAACGCCTTGAGATCCGGATCCATGCCGTCGACGTTCTGCCACGCAGGCGGAATCAGCATGCGCATGGCGCGGAAGATGTCCATGCCGCCGGCGAGCAGCGCTTCCAGCATGTTGTCGAGGCTGCACGAATCCGAGCCGCTCAGGTTGACCAGAGGACGAATGTCCTCCATGCGCGGCAGAAGCGGCGTGGCGAACTTGTAGCTGCGGGCGAGCGCCCAGTGCCGGTTGCCCTGGATGGTGTTGATCTCCCCGTTGTGCGCGAGATAGCGGAAGGGCTGCGCAAGGCGCCATTCGGGCCAGGTATTGGTGGAGAACCGCTGGTGGAACACGCACAGCGAGGCGCTCAGATCCTCGTCCTTCAGATCGGGATAGAACACCGGGAGGTTGGCGGGCATGACCAGGCCCTTGTACGAGAGCACGCGGCACGAGAGGCTCGCCACGTAGAAGGTGCCGTCCTCGGGCTCGATGGCCTTCTGCGTTCGCCGGCGCGCGACGAACAGCCGGCGCTCGAACGTATCGGCGTCCAGGCCCTCGGGGGCGCTCACGAATATCTGCTCGATGTGGGGCAGCTTCGCGAGGGCGACCTCGCCGCAGGCGCCGGGATCGGTGGGCACCTTGCGCCAGCCGAGCACGCTCAGTCCCTGCTCCTGGATCTCGGCCGTCAGGCGCGCGCGCGCGCGGTCCGCCTGCCGGGCGTCCTGGCTCAGAAAGACCATGCCCACGGCGTAATCGCGGCCGAGGGCGTAGCCGAGCTCGTCGGCGAGCCGGCGCAGGAACGCGTCGGGCTTCTTCAGCAGCAGCCCGCAGCCGTCGCCGGTCTTTCCGTCGGCGGCGATGGCGCCCCGGTGCGTAAGGCGCTCGAGGGCTCCGATGGCGGTGCGCACGAGCCAGTGGCTGGGGCGGTCGTCCATCTGCGCGATGAGGCCGAATCCGCACCCATCGTGCTCGAAGGCGGGCGAGTACAGTCCGCGCGGTTTTGCCCTCTCCGTCCTCACCTTTTCCTCCTCTCACTCTGCATCGATGCAGAGTCGAGAGCCGGCGGAATGCGTTTTTTGAACCGGGCGACGCGGATCGCGCCGGCCCATGAGGGTCCGCCTGCGCCTTGGACTCACGATCGTTCGGGAACGGACCCGCAGCTGGCTACCGTCGGCTATGGGGGAGGTGGCGGCGCAGCGAGACCCCCGGCTGCGGGCAAAGCGAGCGTCCAGTATAGTCCCCGGGCCGTTGGCTGTCACCGCACGGGGGCGCCCCGGGTCTGGGAACGGGAAGCCGGCTACGGGACAGATCTATTTTTCACCCCCGGGGCACTCGGGCTGACACGCTCGAGGAGATGGATCTGTCCCCTAGGTGCGCTCGAGCGGGTTGAAGATGCGCTCGTACTCCGCGATGGCGTAGCGGTCGGTCATGCCGGCGATGTAATCGGCGACACCGCGCGCGCGCCCCGCGGGCCCGCTGCGCTCCTCCAGGATCCGCGTCTTCTCGCACGCCTCGGCCGGCAGCATGTCGGGATCCCGCGAGAAGACCTCGTAGAGCGCGCGCAGGATGCGCTCCGCCTTGCGCGCCATGCGATGCACGCGGTAGTGGCGGTACAGCCGCTCGTGGAGAAACTGCTTGAGCGACTGTTGAAGCTCGTTCATCTCGCGGCTGAAGCGCGCCAGCCGTTCCGGCGCGCTGCGGATGTCGTCGATGTGCGTCGGAGCGAGCGCCTCGATGGCCGTGCGCGTGGTCTCGATGAGATCCACGACCTGCCGGTTGATCATGCGCCGGATGACCTCGTGCGTTATGCGGCGTTCGGGCAGCGAGCCCCAGCCGCGCACGACCTCCTCGTAAGGCTCGCGGAAGAGCCTGACCTCCATCAGCTCCCCCACCGCGATCAGCCCGGCACGCAGACCGTCGTCCACGTCGTGATTGTTGTAGGCGATCTCGTCGCTCAGGTTGCTGACCTGCGCCTCGAGGCTCGGATGACCGCCGTGCACGAAGCGCTGCCCGAGCTCGCCCAGCTCCCGAGCCTTCGCAGGCGGGCAGTGCTTGAGGATGCCCTCGCGCGTCTCGAAAGTGAGATTGAGGCCGCTGAACTCGGCGTACCTCTCCTCCAGCTCGTCGACCACGCGCAGCGACTGGAGATTGTGCTCGAACCCGCCGTGCTCGCGCATGCAGGCATCGAGCGCGTCCTGTCCTGCATGCCCGAAGGGCGTGTGGCCGAGGTCGTGCGCGAGCGCGATGGCCTCCGTGAGATCCTCGTTGACGTGCAGCACGCGCGCGATGGTGCGCGCGATCTGCGCCACCTCGATGGAGTGCGTCAGCCGGGTGCGAAACATGTCGCCCTCGTGGTTGACGAAGACCTGGGTCTTGTATTCCAGGCGGCGGAAGGCGGCGGAGTGAATGATGCGGTCGCGATCGCGCTGAAAGGCGCTGCGATAGGCGGCCGGCGCCTCCGCGTGCACCCGGCCGCGGCTGTTCGCATCGGAGGCGGCGTACGGAGCTAGTTCCATGACCTCGTTCCGGTCGACGCGCCGAAAAGATCTACCACAAAAGATCTACCACAGAGGACACAGAGGGTCACCACAGAGGACACAGAGAAAACAACGAAGAATGATCCAAAAACTCTGCGACCCACGAGCTATCGGTGGCGACTTTCACTACACGTAGTCCACCGTTGCCCAAAATCTTCCTTTGAAAACTATAAGTTCTTTCTCTGTGTACTCTGTGCTGCCCTCTGTGTACTCCGTGGTGGATCTTTGATCTTTTCAGTTCTCGGCGAGAGTGGCTTGCACCAGCTGCGGATCGAACTCGTCCGTCAGCCGGGCGTCGCCGATACCGCGCAGCAACACCAGCCGCGAGCGGCCCGCGCGCGTCTTCTTGTCCACTGCCATGAGCTCCTGCATGCGGGCGGGTGTGAGCTCCTGGGGCCGGCGGGTGGGCAAGCCGGCCCGCGCGATAAGGGCTTCGACGCGCCGCGCCGCCGCCTCGTCGATCCAGCCCATGCGTGCCGAGAGATGCGCCGCCAGGCACATCCCCGCCGCCACCGCCTCGCCGTGCAGCCAGCGGCCGTAACCCAGCCCGGTCTCGATGGCATGTCCGAAGGTGTGACCGAAGTTCAGCAGCGCACGAACCCCGGATTCACGCTCGTCGTCGGCAACCACTTCGGCCTTGTTGTAGCACGAGCGGTAGATGGCATGCTCCAAGGCCTTCGGATCGCGCTCCAGCAGCGACTCCAGATGCGCCTCCAGCCACTCGAAGAAGTCCGCGTCGCGTATCGCGCCGTACTTGATCACCTCGGCCATTCCGGCGCGCAGCTCGCGCTCGGCGAGGGTGGCGAGCGTGTCCGTGTCCGCGATCACGCCGTTCGGCTGGTGAAAGGCGCCGATCATGTTCTTTCCCAGGGGGTGATTCACCGCGGTCTTGCCGCCCACCGATGAGTCCACCTGCGCGAGCAACGTGGTGGGCAACTGCACGTGCGCCACGCCGCGTTGGTAGCAGGCCGCCGCAAAACCGGCGATGTCGCCGACTACGCCGCCCCCCAGCGCCACCACGGTGCAGTCGCGTCCGAAGCGCGCTCGGAGCAACGCGTCGAAGATGATCTCGAGAGTCTGGAGCGTCTTGAACTCCTCGCCGTCGGGCAATTGTACCGAGCGCGTCTCCACGTCGGCCAAAGCGCCCAGGACACGATCCAGGTACAGGGGCGCGACGGTCTCGTTGGTGACCACCATGGCCTGGTTTCCGGCCAGCAGCGTCGTGATGAGCTCGGGTCGGGCCATCAAACCGGCGCCGATGTAGATGGAATAGCTGCGCGTTTCCAGCTCGACCCGCAGAGTCTTCATGATTCACTCAGGCGTTTGACGATATCTTTGGCCACCACGCGCGGGCTGCGGTGGTCCGTCTTCACGATCATATCAGCAACCTGGCGGTAGAGCGGATCGCGCTCCGCCACGATCGCCTCGAGCCGGGCATCCGGATCCTCGCTGTGCAGCAGCGGGCGGCTGCGATCCTTGGCCGTTCGCGCCACCAGCACCTTCAGCGGGGCGTCGAGATAGATCACGAAGCCCCGGCTCATCAGCCGCGCCCGGTTGTGGGGCTCGAGGACGGCGCCCCCGCCGGTGGCCATCACCACCCCGTCGAGCTTCGTCAACTCCTCCAGCATCCTGCCCTCGCGCTTGCGGAAGCCGGCCTCGCCCTCGAGCTCGAAGATGAGCGAGATGGTGGCGCCGGTGCGTGCCTCGATCTCGCGGTCGCAGTCCACGAAGCGCTTGCCGAGCAGCCGCGCAAGCTGGCGGCCCACGGTGCTCTTGCCCGCACCCATGGCGCCGACGATGTAGATGTTCTCCGGAGTCTTCATGGCCCTGTACGCAAAGATATGCCAAAAAGACCCGGAGCGGACAGCGACCGTCCGGGGGGTCCGCCGTTAGGGGGCGGTCCGCACGTTTTCCCGAAGGTTCGCGATGGGCCGAAAAAAGGTTCTTCGCGGATTTCCGGGAAACCTTGCCGACGAGCTCCCTGGGAGATGGGTCCCGGCGGTATGTGCAGCGGAGTCGCAAGCCCCGCGGGGCGGGGC
>CAZPFD010000031.1:0-11894 GCA_964585725.1 uncultured Ectothiorhodospiraceae bacterium
CGGGTTTCGCGCCCGACGGGCGCGCGCAATCAGGCGAGCGTGAGGTAGGCGCCGGCTGCGGCCACGATCACCACGACCCCCACCACCAGCGCCCAGGGCAGGCTCTTCTCCGCACCTCCCGAGTGCTCCCTGCGCGCCCTCTGTTTCTCGTGAAGCTCGAGGGTGTCGACCTCGACGGTCTTGGTGATGTCACGGTCCTTCAAGCGCAGGTCTTTGGAGGGCATGGTCGGACTCCTGGTCGAGCTGGGCGCGGGGCGCTGCGCCGACGGGTGCGTGATGCCGCGCACACAAAATCGGCCGAGGACGCGGGGACTTTATCGTCGAGACCGGGCTCGCCTGACTCCCCGGGACTTCGGTTCCCCCGGGCGAGCTGCGCCGGTGCCGCGGGTCAGCGTCCGCGCACACCTTCCATGAGGGCGCGGAAGGCGCTGTACAGGCGCATCCGCTCACGCATCAGGACCAGGCTCACATGGAACGGCCGTACCTCGAGACCGCGCTCGACGTACTGGCGCGCCGTCTCGTGATCGCCCTGGGCGGTGCGCTCCTCGGCCAGGGTCACGTAGCGCTCCGCGATGGCATCGAGCCCGCGGGCCGCGCGCGCGTTGTGCGGATCCCGCTCGAGCACCTGCCGGTAGTAGTGAAGGGCGTTGTCCCCCGCAGGCACGGTCAGCCGGTAGTCGGCGAGGGCGCGATCGCCCAGCGCGAGGAGGCGATGAACGCGGCGCTCGCTCACGGCGACCCCGGCGGGCGCGTCTCCCGGCTCGCCCTGCCACACGCTCGAGCTGACCATGCCGCCGGCCAGCACCGCGAGCAGCGCGGCAGCGATCGCCGCCGTGCGTTTCTTGGCCGAGCGCCGGCTCGAGGCGGCGCGATGGCGCCGCGCCGCGCGCCGCGTGGTCCTCCCGGGTGCGCGCACGCCCTCCTCGCGCGCGCGGCGCACGGCCTCCACCAGCGCGCCCGCATCGCGAAAGCGATCCTTCGGTTGCTTCGCCAGCATCCGATCGAGCAGCGGCTGCAAGTCCGCCAGCTCGCGCGGGAGGGTGGGGATCGGGCTCTCGACCTGGTTCACAATGGTCTCGACGTCGTCCTCGCCCCGGAACGGATTCTCACCGACCAGCATCTCGTAGAGGATGACTCCGAGGCCGTAGATATCCGCGCGCCCGTCCACGCGCTTGCCTTTGGCGCGCTCGGGGCTCAGGTAGGCCGGTGTTCCCAGGACCTTGCCCGTGGTGGTCAGGTCGCTCCGGGTGCGTTGCGCCTTGGCGATCCCGAAATCGGTCAGCAGCGGCGTACGGTCCTTGCGAAAGAGAATATTGGCCGGGGTCACGTCGCGGTGCACGACGCCCGCCTTGTGGGCGAAGTGCAGGCAGCCGCCGATGGTCTCGACGATGCTCAGCGCCGTATCGGGCGCGATGCCCCTGGAGATGCGTCGCTTCAGATCGCCGCCGTCCACGTACTCCATGGAGATGTAGTGCAGGCCGTCGACGACGTCGATATCGTGAATGGTGATGATGTGGGTGTGGCGCAGCGAGGCGATGAGGCGTCCTTCGCGCACGAAGCGCCTCGAGAACTCCGGCGTGTCCGCGGCGGAGGGATGGAGCACTTTGAGCGCGACCGGGCGGTTCAGCGATTGCTGTGTCGCGAGGTAGACGGATGCCATGCCGCCCTTGCCGATCAGGCGCTTGATCCGGTATCCGGGTATCTTCATGGAGCGGGAACGATTCGAGCTGCCACAGTCCGAGGCGCGTTGTGCGAACGACGAACCTCCCTCCCACCGCACAGGCTGTGGCTTGAATGCTATCGGTAACGGCGGCTTTTCCTTGAGCGGCGCCGGCGGGATGGATCGCTATCAAACGCCTCGCTCGCGCGGCCGGACGGCATGACTGCAGCACGCGGTGTGCTATTCTGCGTTGAGCGGCCGGCTCGCCGCTGTGACCCCCTGAGGACCGAATCGTTCGTCGCGAGCGCCCGCACGGGCGCGGCGCGCGGACTTGACCGATGCAGTGCTCCCACTGTCACGCCGTCAACACCGATGAGAGGCGCTTCTGCGCCGAGTGCGGAAAGGCCCTGACCGTCGGCTGCCGGGCGTGCGGCTTCGACAACCAGCCCGGCGCCCGGTTCTGCGGCGGCTGCGGCGCGCCCCTGGCGCGGGAGCCCGTGCGGGAGAGGCCGGCGCCCACGGGATCGGATGCGGAGCGGCGCCAGCTCACGGTCATGTTCTGCGATCTGGTCGGCTCCACCGAGCTCTCGCACCGCCTCGATCCGGAAGATCTGCGCGCGCTCCTGGATCGTTACCAGTCCGCCGTCGCCGCCGTCGTCGAGCGGTTCGCCGGCCACATCGCGCGCTACGTCGGTGACGGCGTGCTGGTGTACTTCGGCTATCCCTCGGCCCACGAGGATGACGCCCAGCGGGCCGTGCGCGCGGGCCTCGCCATTGCGGCCGCCGTGCCGCAGATCGCCGCCGCGTCGCCGTCCGCGCCCCGGCCGGCGGTACGCATCGGCATCAACACGGGGATCGTGGTGGCGGGCGACATCGGCAGCGGCGAGCGCCGCGAGCAGATGGCCATCGTTGGAGAGACCCCGAACGTCGCCGCTCGCCTCCAGGCGGTGGCGGAACCCGGCGGCGTGGTCATCGGCGAGAGCACCCGGCGGCTGGTGGAGGGGCTGTTCGTATGCGAGCCGCTGGGGCTGCAGCGGCTGAAGGGTCTCTCGGACCCGGTAGCTGCCTATCGCGTCCGCGCTGAAAGCGACGCGCGCAGCCGCTTCGAGGCCTCGGCGCTGCGGGGCCTCACGCCCCTGGTCGGGCGCGAGCACGAGATCGCGCTGCTCGCAGGTCGCTGGCGCCACGCCCGCGAAGGCGACGGTCAGGTGGTGCTGCTCTCGGGCGAGGCCGGGGTGGGCAAGTCGCGCATCGTGCGCGGCTTCCAGGAGCAGGTGCGCGGCGAGCTGCACCACCGCATCCTGTATTTCTGCTCGCCCTACCACCAGGACAGCGCGTTTTACCCGATCATCGAGCAGATGCAGCACGGCCTGCGCCTGGCTGAGGACGACAGCGCCGGCGCGAAGCTCGACAAGCTCGATGCATGGCTGAAGGAGTTCGAGCTGCCGGTCGACGACCACGGGCCGGCGCTCGCGGCGCTGCTCTCCCTGCCGGCGGGGTCACGCTACCCGCCCCTGACCTTGAGCCCGCAGGAGTCGAAGCGAAGGATGCTCGAAGCGATCACCGCCGTGATCGAGGCGATGGCCGCACACGCTCCGACCCTGGTCGTGGTCGAGGACGCACACTGGGCGGACGCCTCCACGCTGGAGCTGCTCGATCTGCTGATGACGCGCACCGCCGCCCTGCCCCTGCTCGTGGTCGTCACCTTCCGGCCGGAGTTCGAGTCGCCCTGGCGGGCCCCCGGCCATACCACGGCCATCAGCCTGAATCGTTTGAGCCGCCGCGAGACGGCGGAGCTCGTCTCCAAGGTGGCTGGCGGCGAGCATCTTCCGCGTCCGCTCGTCGATGCCATCGTCGAGCGCACCGACGGTGTGCCGCTCTTCGTCGAGGAGCTCACCAAGGCCCTTCTCGAGTCGGGTGCGCTGCGCGCACGGGAAGGTGAGGCCGAGCCCGCGGGCGCGCTGCCGGCCATGGAGATTCCGGCATCGCTGCAGGACTCGCTGGTGGCGCGCCTGGATCGTCTCGGCGCCGTGAAGGAGGTCGCACAGCTCGCTGCCGTCATCGGCCGCCGCTTCAGCTTCGATTTGTTGAAAGCGGTCGCCGACACCGACGAGGACGAGCTGAGCCGCGCCCTCGATCGGCTGCTCGAGTCCGGCCTCGTCTATCGACAGCAGGTCTCGCCTGCTGCCGTCTACGAGTTCAAGCACGCGCTGGTTCGCGACACCGCCTATTCCACGCTGCTCAAGACCCGGCGTCGCGAGTATCACCGCCGCATCGCGCAAGCCCTCGAGGGTCGGTTTGCGCACGTGGTCGAGTCGGAGCCCATGCTGGTGGCGCACCACTACGCCGAGGGCGCACAGCCCGAGAGAGCCATCGAGCTGTGGCTGCGCGCCGGAGAGCTTTTCCACCACCGCGGATCCATCGGCATGTCGATTGCCGCCTACCGCAACGTCATCGAGGCGGGAGGCGAGCGGGCCGCACGCTGTCGGGCCTGGATCGGCGTGGCCGCCGGAATGCGCATCATCGATCGCTACGACGACGCCTTCGCGGCGCTCGACACCGCGGAGCAGGAGGCGATGGCGGCAGGGCTGACCGAGGACCTCTCGCGCATCCACTCCCTGCGCGGCAACCTGTACTTTCCGCTGGGCGACGGTGAAGCGTGCCGGGACGCGCACGGCAAGGCGCTCGAGTACGCGCGCCGCGCGGGCTCTCCGCAGCTCGAGGCGCAGGCGCTCGGAGGGCTCGGTGATGCCGAGTATGTTCGCGGTCGCATGCGCACCGCGAACGGCTACTTCCGGCGCTGCGTGGAGCTTTGCCGGCGCCAGGACCTGGTGGAGGTGGAGGCGGCGAACCTATCCATGGTCGCGCACACGCGCATGTACCTCAACGAGCTGCGCGAGGCGGCGGCCGACGCGCTCGCGAGCGCGGACCTGGCCCGTGAGATCGGGCACTTGCGCGCGGAGATCAACGCTCGCCTCGCCGCGGTGTTCAGTCTCTACGACCTTGGGGAGCGGGTGCAGGCGGACACCCACATCACGCGCGCCGGCGAGCTCATCGAGCGCCTCGGTGCCCGGCGCTTCCTGCCCTCCTTCCTGCGTTACGAGGCCCGAATCCTCTACGACCGCGGAGAGGTGGCCAGGGCGCTGGCGCTCCTCGACCGGGCGATGGCCGTCAACCGCGAGACCGGGCTCGCCTTCGACGGGCCCCGCACGCTCGCCTTTCTCGCCTATGCGACCGAGGATCCCGAGCTCCGCGACGCCAGCCTGGCGGAGGCCGAGCGCATCATCGAGGAGGGTTGCGTGGGGCACAACGTGCTCTTCTTCTACCGCGACGGCATCGACGTGGCGCTGAAGCTCGGGCGGTGGGACCAGGCCGAGCGTTACGCCGCGGGGCTCGAGCGCTACACCCGCGCCGAGCCGCTGCCGTGGAGCGATTTCTTCATCGCGCGGGGCCGCGCGCTCGCAGCGCACGGGTCCGGACGCCGCGATCCCGGGACCGCGCGCGAGCTCGAGCGCCTGCGCGAGGAGGCGGCACGGGTGGGTTTCAAGATGGCGTTGCCCGCCATCGAGCAGGCCCTCGCTGGCTGACACACCCGGGCCTTACCCGCGGGCGCATCAAGGCATCGCCCCCGCTTGCCGAAGACCCATCCCGGAGCAAGTGGTGTCAGACACCACTTCCTGGTCCTGCGCCGGAAGGAAACGTCCGACGCCACTCGACGCTTGATGCGAATGAAAGACTTGCACGGGGGCGGCGCAAAGCGCTCCGCGCCTTCTCGCGATGACGGCGGCGGCGCCGCGGGCGAGGGCGCGGTCACATTGCACGACGGGCGCAGGCTGGCCTACCGGGAGTACGGGCGCGCCGGGGGCACGCCCATCGTGTACTGCCACGGATTCCCCGGCTCGCGGATGGAGGCGGCGCTGGCCGGGGATGCGGCCGCGCGCCAGGGAATCCGCCTCATCGCCGTCGACCGCCCGGGGTTCGGGGGCTCGGATTACCAGCCGGGCCGGCGCGTCGTCGACTGGCCGGATGACGTCGCCGAGCTCACGCAGCGGCTCGAGCTGCCTCGCTTCGGCGTGCTCGGCGTGTCCGGAGGCGCGCCATACGCGCTCGCCTGCGGCGCCGCGCTGGGCGAGCGCGTCACCCGCATCGGGATCGTGTGCGGGGTGGGGCCCGCGGGGTTCATGGACGGGTACCGCGCCCTGTCGCTGCACAGGGCGGTGCTCGCGCTGGCGCGGGGGATCCCCGGCGCCGCCCGGGTCCAGTGCGCCGCCGTGGGGTGCGCCGTGCACCGTCTGCCCGCGCTCGCCATGCGTTTCCTCGGAAGCTCGCCCCCCGACCGGCGCGTGCTGGCGGACGCCCGCGTGCGCCAGGCACTGCTGCGCTCGATGCAGGAGGCGTTCCGAGCCGGCTCCCGCGGGCCGGCGCGCGACCTGCGCCTGCTGACCCGCCCCTGGGGTTTTCGCAGCGAGGACGTCGAGGTCCCCGTGGAGCTGTGGCACGGAGAGCAGGATGCGGTGGTGCCGCCCTCGGCGACGCGCCGCCAGGAGCGGCTGCTTCCCCACGCCAGCGCCCGTTACTACCCGAACGACGGACACTACTCCATCGTCCTCGACCACATGGGGGAGATCCTCCGCGCGCTGGTCCTCTGAGTCCCTTGTTGTTACTGCGCCTCGCGCGCAATGTGTGTCATGCTCTGCAATTCGAAGAGATCCAGGAAGAGCATTGCCTTGCTGGGTGAGGGAGCATGACTGACACGTACGACGTCATCGTCACCGGCGCGATCATCTCGGTCGCAGCATCGATGTCGGGTTCTACTCGCGGCTGCGCGAGGTGAACCCCGAGAGCAGCTTCTCCGTGCTCGGGTGAGCGCATCGGGCGCCCGGTATGCGAAGGTATGCGGCGATGCGGATCCGCCCGGAGCAGGATACGAGAGGCCACCCATGACGGATCAGAGGACCATGAAGGGCATGCAAACGAAGGCCGTGCATGCGGGCGAGGCGCCCGATCCGGCCACCGGCGCCTCCTCGCCCAACCTGGTGATGTCCAGCGCGTTCGTCGTGCACGAGCCCCTGAGCTTCTCCGCGCGCAACATGCCCGAGGACATGCCGTATCTGTACACGCGCTGGGCCAATCCGACGGTGCGCCAGCTCGAGGACAAGCTTGCCGCGCTCGAGGGCGCGGAGGCCTGTCTCGCGCTCGGGTCGGGCATGGCGGCGACGACAGCGGTCCTGCTCGGTACCCTGTCCCAGGGCGATCACGTGATCCTGAGCGACGTCGCCTATGCCGGCACCGCGGAGCTGGGTCGCGACACCTTGCCGCGCTTCGGCATCGAGGTGACCTCGGTGGACACCTCGCAGCCCGACGACATCGCGCGGGCCATGCGTCCCAACACCCGCCTCGTGTGGGTGGAGACCCCCGCGAACCCCATCATGCGCCTGACCGACATTGCAGCGGCGGCGGAGGTCGCCCACGCTGGCGGCGCGCGCCTGGTGGTAGATTCGACGTTCGCCACCCCCATCGCCACCCGGCCGCTGGCGCTGGGCGCGGACTTCGTGGTGCACTCGCTCACCAAGTACATCGGCGGGCACGGCGACGCCGTGGGCGGCGCCGTGCTGGGCGCCGCCCAGGCGATGAGCGCGCTCAACGTCGAGGCGCGCATCCACCACGGCGGCGTCCTCAGCCCGTTCAATGCGTGGCTCATCATGCGCGGCGCCGCCACCCTGCCCCTGCGCATGCGCGCGCACCAGGAGAACGCGCTGGCCCTGGCGCGATTCCTCGAGGCGCACCCGCGCGTGGAGGGAGTGCTCTACCCGGGTCTCCCCTCGCATCCGCAGCACGAGCTGGCGCTGCGTCAGATGGACAACTTCTCGGGCATGATCGCGGTGCGCGTGCAAGACGGCGCCGCGCTCGCCGCACGCATGATGAAGGAGCTGCGCGTGTTCCACTACGCGGTCTCTCTCGGCCACCATCGCAGCCTCATCTACTGGCTGGACACCGACGACCTCGTGCGCTCCTCCTTCCGGCTGAGCGGCGCGGCCCTGGAGAGCTACCGCCGCTACGCCGGCGACGGCGTCTTTCGCATCTCCGCGGGCCTGGAGGACGTCGAGGATCTGTGCGTGGACCTCGAGCGGGTCCTCGGCTGAGGGCCCGGGATCGCGGCGCCGTCGCCGTGCGGCAGGCCGCTGCCCTCGAGCACGCGTCTTCGAGCGGGCCCACAGTTTCGGGAGCGCAGAGCGGCGGGCACGCGGCCCGCCGGTGAGAAACCCGAGCCGGATGCGCTACGCTGCGCAGGATGCAAGCCGCACTGGGACAGGGGGGGCTCCTGCGCGTGCTGGCGGTGGTCGCGCTCGGGCTGGCCGCCGGACTGCTCGCTGCGTTCATCGCAGTGGGCTTCGTCGCCGCCATCGGGTGGCTGAACGACGTCCTGCTCATCTCGCCGCGCAGCCGCATGATGTTCGAGCATCGCGGCTGGCTGATGGCCGCGACCGTGCTCGTTCCGGCCGCCGGCGGGCTCGCCGTCGGTCTCCTGCTGCGCCACATGCCCGGGGGCCGTGCCCACGCCCCGGCCGAGGCCATCGCCGCGGTGCAGACGCAGGGCGGGCGCATGTCGCCGCGGGCGGGGCTGCTGTCGGGCCTTGCCAGCCTCCTGTCCCTGGGCAGCGGGGCGTCGGTGGGTCAGTACGGGCCGCTCGTGCACATCGGCGCCAGCCTCGGCTCGGCGCTGGCGCGGGTGTTCCGGGCCGCGCGCTCGGACGACAACATCGCCATCGCCTCCGGCGTGGCCGCCGCCATCTCCACGGCCTTCAACGCACCCCTCGCGGGCATCCTCTTCGCCCACGAGGTGGTGCTGCGCCACTATGCGTTGCGGGCCTTCGCGCCCGTCGCCGCCGCATCCAGCGTCGGCTACGTGGTGGCGGTGGTCGTGTTCGAGCGGCGGCCTCTGTTCCACGTGGAGGCGGCCGCCGTGAACCATGCCTGGGAGTACGCCGCCTTCATGGCCATCGGCGTGGGCGGGGCGCTGGTCGCGGTCGCCTACATGCGGGCCATCCTCGCCGCCACGCGGCTGGCGCCGAGGCTGGCGCTGCCCGCACCCCTGCGACCGGCGCTGGCCGGCGCCGCGGTGGGCGTCGCCGCCCTGTGGGTCCCGGACATCCTGGGGATCGGCAAGGAGACCCTGCGCTTCGCCATCATCGAGGGCGCGTACAGCGGCGGCGAGCTCGGCCTGATCCTGGTGCTCAAGCTGCTGGCGACGGCGCTGTGTCTCGGGCTCGGGTTCGCAGGCGGGGTTTTCAGCCCGGCCCTGGTCATCGGAACCCTGTTCGGCGCGCTGTGCGGGACGGGCTTGGAGTGGGTGGCGGGCGAGGAGCGCGGGCCGCTGGCCGTGTACGGCGTATCCGGGATGGTGGCGGTGACCGCGCCGGTCATCGGCGCGCCGCTCACTACCGTGATCATCGTGTTCGAGCTCACGCACAACTACACCTTGACCACCGCCGCTCTGGCGAGCGTGGTGCTCGCGAACCTGGTGGCGTCGCGCCTGTTCGGGCGCTCGCTCTTCGACGTGCAGCTTCGCGAGCGCGGCATGGATCTCTCGGGCGGCCGCGGCAAGCTCGTGCTGGAGCTGTGCACGGTGGGCGATCTGGTGACCCGCGACTGCGTCACCGTGGACGCGGCGATGAGGGTGCACGATGTGATGGCGAAGCTCGCGCGAAGCGATCGCGGCGAAGCCTACGTCGTGGATGCGGACGGTCGCTACCGGGGCACGCTCACCCTCGCGCGCCTGCAGGCGCACCCCGACGGGCAGGCGCCGGCGGGCGAGGTGGCGCACGACGATCGGCCGGTGCTCACCTCCGACACCGGCGTCTGGCACGCCATGGAGCTCATGCAGGACTTCGTCGGCGAGGCGGTGCCCGTGGTCGAGCCGGAGGGCGAGGGCTTGCGCTTCGTGGGCGTGGTGTACGAGACCGCGCTCATGAAAGTCTACCTGAGCACGCTGGAATCGCTGCGGCGCGAAGAGCACGGATAAGTGGTGTCAGACACTGCTTAACTCCTGCAACGCGGAATAGTAGTGTCTGACACCACTTCTTTGCAGTGGGGCGAAAAGTAGTGTCTGACGCCACTAAAGTGCTGCTGGCGGTGTTCCTCGCAGCGGCCGCGCACGCGGACTCCGGTGCGCCGGAGCTCACGGTCGTCTCCTGGGGCGGTGCGTACGAGGCCGCGCAGCGCGAGGCGTGGTTCGAGCCCTTCACCGAGCGCACGGGCGTGCCGGTGCGGGTCGAGCGCTACGACGGCGGGCTGGAGGGGCTGCGCGAGCAAGTCGCGTCGGGCGAGGTGCGCTGGGATCTCATGGACATGACCATGAGCGACACTCTGGCGGCGTGCCGGGAGGGCCTGCTCACGCCTCTCGATCACGGGCAATGGGCGCCGGCACCGAACGGCATCCCGGCGTATCGGGATTTCATCGACGGCGCCTTCACCCGCTGCGGCCTCACCCACACCATCTACGCGACGGTCATCGCCTTCGATCGGCGCGCCTTTCCCGGCGTACGTCCCGACTCGGTAAAGGCCCTGTTCGACACCGAGCGCTTCCCGGGGCGGCGCGCCCTGCAGCGCAGCCCCGCCGCCAACCTGGAGTGGGCCCTGCTCTCCTACGGTGTGCCGCGCCAGGAAGTCTACGATCTGCTCAGCACCGAGCGCGGCCTGGCGCTGGCCTTCGAGCGGCTGAGCGGCATCGCGGATCACATCGTCTGGTGGCGTGAGGGATCGCGGGCCCCCGATCTCCTGGCTCGCGGAGAGGTCACCATGGCCTCGGGCTACAACGGCCGCTTCTTCCACGCCGCAGCGAACGAGGGGGCGCCCATCGAGATCATCTGGGACGGACAGATCCAGGAGCGCGAGACCTGGGCCATCCCCCGCGGCGCGCCCCATCCCGAGCTCGCGGCGCGGTTCATGCGCTTCGCCACCAGCACCGAGCGTCTGGCGGCGCTCGCGCGGCGCATCCCCTACGGCCCCGCCCGGCGCTCGGCCACCGAGCGGGTGTCCACGCACGTCGGCACCGGCATCGACATGCGCCCGCATCTGCCCACGCACTCGTTCAACGCCCCGGGCGCGGTGCGCAAGGATGTGAGCTGGTACGCGCGCACCTACGATCGCATTCAGGAACGCTTCCGGCGCTGGCTGCGCGAGCACTTCACCGTTCCGTAACGCACAGCGCGGCGCGGCACGCGGTGCTTTCGAGCTCGAATCACTTTCCTGCCTTTTCTTCCTGTGGGCCTCTGTGCGCAGCCCGGGCTTTCAAGGGCCCGCGCCCGCCGGTGCGCGATCCCGGGGGCTCGGATAAACTGACGGGACGTCCCGCCGGGCGGTCAGCAGGGCACAGGCCAAAAGGGGACAGATCTATTCTCCGCCCGCAATGTGCCAGAAAGCGTCAGCTTTCAGGAAAATACATCTGTCCCCTTTTGGCTGCTCTGCCGCTGATCGACGCCCGCGGCGCTCGCAGCGCCTTCGGGGCGAAGCCGTTCAGGTTCGATACAGTTCGGGTCCGATACAGTCCGTCTCGTCATGAGGATGAGAATCGCAGCCGTCATCGCCGCCCTGTGCACGGCGCTCGTCATGGTTCCATCGAGCGCCGGCGCCGCCGCGCCCGGGCTCGCCCGGGAGATCGAGGAGGCGGTGGAGCTTCTGCTGGCGAGCGTGCGCGCACAGACCCGCGCCCGGGAGGACTTCGAGCATCAGGTGAAGACCGGTGCCCTCAGCTCCGAGGAACGACAGGACTATGAGCTGTATCTCGACGAGCTCGCGCGCATGGTCGAGCAGAACCGGGCGCGGCTGATGGGGTTGAGCCACGAGATCGATGCGCGGGCGGCGGCGCCCGCGAGCGCGCTGGCGCAGGACGAGCCCCCGCCCACCACGGAGGAGCGCATCTCGAGCCTGGACGCCGAGCTCGGTGATTCGCTCTCGGAGTTCGACGAGCTGCTGCTCGAGGAGATGGAGCGCGTCCGCCGCCAGGCCGATGACCCCGCCGGGGCGCACGCGCGAGCTTCGCCGGCGCGCGAGGGTGCGCAGGGCGGCGAGTCGGGGCCGCGCGGCGAGGGCGAGTCCGCTGCCGCGGGAGAGGCGTCCAGCGGCTCGAGCAGCGCAGGCGGTGCGGGCACCGAATCCGATGCCGGCACCGGTCGCGGCGGCGCGCGCGCCGGCCAGGGGGCGCCGGGGACGGCGGAGTCCGCCGGCGGCGGGC